>JBEIHR010000208.1:0-1556 GCA_040381195.1 Rubricoccaceae bacterium | reverse complement strand
CATCGCCGCGCTGGTCCTGACCTCCTGCTCCGGCGGGGGTGAAGCAGGGGAATCGGGTGCCGCCCCGGCCGAGGCCGTGGTCACCGGCGAAGAAGTGCCACTCGGCGCGGAACAGGCGGCCCTGTGCGAGCAGATCGTGGCCCAGGGCCTCCCCGCCGACGCGGCCGCCGCTTTGGCGGAGGCGTCCGGGTACACCTACGTCGTCGTGGAATCCGGGCAGGACTCCGGGGCGACTGCGGGAACCCTTGTCTTCACGTCCGCGAACGACGTCGTGGTGGACTGCGCCGTCGCATGATCGCTGACCGGGGGGTCGAGAACCGCAAATCGGCCGGGCTGAACCGCACGATGGAAGTGTCCGCCCGCGTCGACTACGGATTGCGCGCGCTGATCGAACTCACCCACCATGCCTCCGAGGACCCCCGGCGCCTCGTGACCTGTGACGCGTTAGCCACGCAGATCTCGATGTCGGCGAAATTCCTTGAGAGCATCCTGCGTTCATTGCGCCAGGCGGGGATCGTTGCAAGTCAGCGTGGGTCGGAAGGTGGCTACCGGCTCGCCCAGCCCGCGTGCGACGTATCGGTGGCCGATGTGATTCGAGCACTCGAAGGTCCACTCGCCGGCGTGCGGGGTCGACCTCCGGAGGAAGCGGTTTACTCCGGGCACGCGGAGCACTTGCGTGAGGTGTGGGTGGCCACGCGTGCGGCACTGCGGGATGTGCTTGAGCACGTCACCCTCGAAGACATTGAGAGGGGCCACCTACCGCCGAGCGTGACCGAGCACCTCAGCACACCCGGCGCATGGAAGCGCCGCGAAGCACACTGATCAGCGGAGCACGCGGGAGAGGAACGCCTGCGTGAGGACATCCTGCGGATCATCCAGTACTTCCGCCGGGGATCCCTGTTCATGGACCACGCCGTTGTGCAGGAAGCACACACGATCGGCCACGTGGCGCGCGAATCCGATCTCGTGGGTGGCCATGATGATGGTGAATCCGCTGTCCTTCAGCTGACGTACCGCATCAAGGACCTCCCCCACCAGGAGTGGGTCGAGTGCACTCGTGATCTCGTCGAATAAGAGCAACTCCGGCTCCATCGCCAATGCGCGCACGATTGCGACGCGCTGGGCCTGCCCACCGGAAAGACGATCCGGGTAATCATCCGCTTTGCCCTCGAGCCCGAATCGCGCGAGCAAATCCCTCCCGGCCTCCCGAGCTTGCTCGGGTGCCCTACGCAAAACCTTGATGGGTGCGAGTGTCACGTTGTCCAACACGCTCATATGCGGAAAGAGGTTGTAGGACTGGAACACGATCCCGATGCGTGTGCGCACCGCATCGAGATCCACATCCAGGGCACTGACCTCGATTTCTCCATCCAGCGTGATGGTGCCCGCGTCAACGGTCTCAAGGCCGTTGACGCAGCGGAGGAGTGTCGACTTGCCGGATCCGGATGCGCCGATGAGCGCGGTGACGGTATGGGCGTCGACCGTGAGGTCGATACCGCGCAGGACAGGGAGGGTGTCGAATCCCTTCCACACGCCGGATACATCCAGGAGTGGGT
>JBEIHR010000207.1:0-1572 GCA_040381195.1 Rubricoccaceae bacterium | reverse complement strand
CCCCGCCGCATCACGCGACACCGCGTTCTTCTGGGACGGGATCAACGCCCACGAGTTGCGAATCCAGAAACGTCCCGACGGGACACTGCAACACCCACCGGCGCCGGCGCTGTGGAACGACAAGGACGTGCCGACCGACTACGTCGTCGCCAACGGCAAGGGCACGGTATTCAGCTTTGTCGTCCATCACGCCCCGCAGGTCCCTGGCAGAACCCTGCCCTTCGTGATCGCCCTGGTCGAACTTGCGGAGGGCGTGCGGATGCTGGGTGAGTTGCGCGGTATCGACCCGGCGAAAGTGGAGATCGGAATGGATGTTCGCGCAACGTATATCGACTTCCCTGCAGGGGAGAGTGGCCCGGCGTGGACGCTGTACGCATGGGAGCCGGATCTGTGACGGCGCCAGCAGTCAAGGTCGGCACCAAGCTGCCCGAACTCTCGCTCTACGGTGACCCGACATTCATCGTCTCCACCGCCATTGCCACCCGCGACTATCAGGACGTCCACCACGATCGCGATAAGGCTCAGGCCAAGGGATCCAAGGACATCTTCGTCAACATCCTTACCGACACCGGCCTCGTGCAGCGATATGTCACCGACTGGGCCGGACCGACAGCGTTCGTCAAGTCGATTGGACTGCGATTGGGTGTGCCCTGGTACGCCTACGACACCGTCACCTTCACCGGTGAAGTAACGGGAGTGGACGACGGCCTCGTCACCGTGAAAGTAGTGGGCAGCAACAGCCTTGGTGATCACGTTATCGCTACCGCGACTCTGACGATGGGTGGTTCCTGATGCCCGGCGAGCTTTCCGGCAAGGCCGCGATCGCGGGGATCGGTGCCACTGACTTCTCCAAGGACTCTGGCCGCAGTGAGCTGCGCCTTGCCGCTGAGGCCGTGTTGGCCGCACTCGATGACGCGGGTCTGACGCCCGCGGATGTCGACGGAATGGTGACCTTCACCATGGACTCCAACACCGAGGTAGCCGTAGCGCGTGCCACGGGCATCGGGGATCTGAAGTTCTTCTCCAAGATTCACCACGGCGGCGGTGCGGCATGTGCGACGGTCCAGCAGGCCGCGATTGCGGTAGCCACCGGTGTGGCGGATTGTGTTGTGGCATATCGGGCTTTCAACGAACGCTCCGGGATGCGGTTCGGCCAGGTGCAGATGCGGCTGATTCAGGGTTCGGATTCGACCAGCGTCGACAACTCATACTCCTACCCGCACGGGTTGACCACACCTGCAGCTCAGGTGGCAATGATCGCCAAGCGCTACATGCACCTGTCGGGAGCCACTAGCCGCGACTTCGGAGCGATCTCAGTCGCCGACCGCCGGCATGCGGCCAACAATCCCAATGCGTACTTCTACGGCAAGCCCATCACCATCGAGGATCATCAGGCCTCCCGGTGGATTGCCGAGCCGCTGCGACTGCTGGACTGCTGCCAGGAGACCGACGGTGGAGTGGCCATCGTGGTGGTGTCCGCTGATCGCGCCCGTGATCTCAAGCACCGGCCGGCGATCATCGAGGCCGCCTCCCAGGGCTCGAGCCCGGACCAGTACTCCATGGTGAGCTACT
>JBEIHR010000206.1:0-1574 GCA_040381195.1 Rubricoccaceae bacterium | reverse complement strand
TGCGCCGGGAGATGGTGCTCACCGACAAGAAGCCGCTGTTCTGGTCGGTCGGGCTGTTGGCGTTGTTGTTGCTGCCGCTGGGAATCGCCTCGGATCGGTTCTTCACGATGTTCGGGATCATCTGCATCTACGCAGCCATCAACGTGATGTGGACTTTGATTATCGGCACCGCGGGTCTGCAGTCCTTCGCAACCCTGGCCACCGTGGGCGTGGGTGCGTACGGGGCCGGGTACCTCTCGGTGACATACGGCATCCCGTGGCCGGTCATGCTGCTCGTGGGCGCAGTGCTCGGCGGGTTGATGGGCTGGATCATCTCCCTGCCCGCGCGCAGGTTGGACGGGCTGTACTACGCGCTGCTGACCCTCGGTCTGTCGGAGTTCATGCGCAACTTCGTGACCCAGTCCGATCAGCTCGGTGGGAAGTTCAACGGTGCGTTGTTCGGGGTGGGCCGGATCATCCCGTCCGATCTGCTCACCTCACGGTTGGGCCAGTCGCTGCTCTACCTGACGGCGTTCATCGCCCTGCTCATCGCGTTGGCGGTGTTCCGCTGGGTGAACGGTGGGCGTACCGGCATCCTGTTGCGGGCGGCAGCCACCTCCAAGGAGGACGAGGCGTTCTCGTCAGCCCTCGGAATCGACTTCAACAAGGAGCGCACCAAGGTCTTCATCATCGCCTCCGCGGTTTTGGGCTTCCTCGGGGCGTTCTATGCCACCTACATCGGTGGCACGTCACTGCAGATCTTCAGCCTGGAATTGCTGCTGCTCCTGCTCGCGATGATCGTCATCGGCGGGTTGGGTCGCGCCGAGGGTGCGGTGGTGGGCACCGTGATCGTCGTCGGCATCACCCAATGGTTCACCGACTGGGGCCCCTGGCGCATCGTGCTCGTCGGTGTTCTGGCCTTGGCCTCGGTGCTGTTCACCCGCAACGGCCTCTTCGGCCTCAAGGCGCAGATCGAGGAGATCCGCGATCGGCGTAAGGCGCTGTACCGGGCGGGGATCACGAGCCGGTACGCGGAGTTCCTGCCGCAGCAGGCACCCGAGATCCACGACAAGTCCGAGATCGTCGGACGGGTGTTCGAGCGATCCCTGCGCGAACGGTTGCGGTCCTGGATCAACCCGGAGCTCATCGCCGAGCACGAGGCCAAGCCACTGGGTCAGCACTCCGACCGTCTCGAGCGGATGCTCAACTACTTCCGCAAGGCACCCATCCCGGACAAGTACGTGGTGTATTGCGAAGTCCCATTCGAGTCCTACCGCGTGGTGGCCCTCAGCGGCCTGCCGGGAGTGCCGCCACGCATCGTCGACGACAAGAAGTATGCGAGCCTGGACGAGGCGTACCACGCCGTCTTCCTGCGCCGCGTCAATGACCTGAGAGCCCACTGAGGGATCGGAGAAACCATGGCAAAGATCGCACTCACCGGGTACACGGACAAGATCAGTGTCGCCCCCGGAGACTCGGTCGACTTCAAGGTGAGCGCGGACAACGCGACCACCGCGCATGTGGAGATCGTGCGGATCATCCACGGTGACGAGCACCCGGACGGTCCCGGCTTCCTCGAGGAGGTCGTCGCGTCC
>JBEIHR010000205.1:0-1588 GCA_040381195.1 Rubricoccaceae bacterium | reverse complement strand
TTCGGGGACACCAGGTGCGCCACCAAGCAGGAACGCCGAGCCAGGACCGCCGAACGTCACAATCTGAATGCCACCGGGATACATCTGCGACGAATTGAATTGAGCAACCTGATTCGCCGTTGTCACACTGCCGGTGAAGGTGGCGCAAGGCTGAAGCCCACTATGGATGGCATCGGTCACTTCGGGTGCGCCGATCGCAGGAGCATAGTTCGTGAAGTGGTGGGAAGGATTCTTCACGTATGCGCGCATGCAGGAAACTTCGCGGGGGATCCGAGATCGAACGCCGACGCTGGCGCTCGGGAGCGCTGACGATCCAGCCCCCACACCCTCGCGGGTGGCCGGTGCACCCATTGTTGACCCGATGGGCGCCATTGAGATGGTGGTGATGGCAATCAGCATGCCCAGCGCCCGGAGCGTGTTGGTGGCGGCTCGAGTAGACATAGAAGGTCTCCTTGGTCGTTTTGCTCCTGAGATCCATCCTTAAGGAGTCACTTCGGTGGCCGAAGGAGGACGCAGCCGCGACGGGCGACAGGGAAGATCCAAATCCACCACTGTGGGACAGCCCATGTCTACACCACTGCGAGCCCTGTGTATACCGCTCGACTAGTCGATCCACGACCAATGCGCATGCACGGTTGTAGGCGTCTAGGCGTACGTCCTCGTTGAGCGGCTGAAAAGGCGGGCTGGTCACGCACATGAATATGGCTCCAGGTTGCCGCGGCCGCTATCCCTGGTGGCCAGAAGGAGTCGATGACGGGTGCGGTCACACGCAGCTCGACCAGAGCGTAGTTGGTCTCGAGTTCCCAACCTTGAAGCAGGACAGTGAGGTTCCCCGCGGAAAGTAGACACGCGGTTTATGCGGCGGCTGCCGCTTGGTTGGCCAACGATAGCTCGTAGGTGATCGGGCTGATGTTCCCGATCTTGGAGTACCGCCGGTCGTGGTTGTAGCGGTGTATGAACTGTTCGATCTCGGCGCGCAGTTCGTCCAGGTCCGCGAAGGCGCGCCGGTAGTAGTGCTCGTGTTTGAAGATGCTCCAGATCGATTCCGCGGTCGCGTGGTCCCAGCACGATCGCGTCTGGCCCATGGCCCGTACGTGCCCCTCGAGGCCACATGGTGAGTTGCGATCTGCGCATGCACTGGGGCTTCTTCCGGCGCAACCCAGGCATCGAGGTTGCCGCTCCAGGCGGCCACTGCCACTGAGCGCTGGGGGCCACCTAGTCCGAGGCGTCGTGCCTGCGACGACTCGGCTGCACCCGCGGTGGCTCCCCCGGCATCTTCGGATAGTCCGGCGGAAACGGCATCTCCCCTAGCCCGCGCACGTCAGCGTCCTCTCGCCACAGATCGAGCAGCACCGTGATGTCGAAGGGGGATGCGCCGAGCGTGGCCCAGGGATTGCCGGACTCCTCCCGGATCAGCGGAACCGTGCGAAGGGTGAAGTCGGCGGGATCGACCTCGCCAAGCGATGACCAGGTGACCGGCATGGAGACGGGGGCGCCCGGACGGGCCCGCACGGACCATGCGGAGGCCATGGTGCGATCGCGCGCCATCTGGTTGTAGTCCACGAACACCCGGGCACCGCGCTCCTCC
>JBEIHR010000204.1:0-1590 GCA_040381195.1 Rubricoccaceae bacterium | reverse complement strand
GGGGGTCACCGACGTCGCGATCGGTGCCGCGGGGATTGCACCACTCGACGATCACACCGGTCGCGTCGATCCCTTTGGCCGGACACTGGAGATGACCGTGATCGCCATCGCAGACGAGATCGCAGCCGCCGCTGATCTGGCAACCGGAAAGACTCGGTCGGCACCGGTCGCCGTCGTGCGCGGACTCAGCGCGTATGTCACCACGCACGTGCACACTCCGGCGTCGGAGATCGTGCGGCCACCAGCCGAGGACATGTTCTTCCTCGGCGTGCGCGAGGCGCGGCGCACAGCAGTTCAGCAACGGCGCACTATCCGACATTTCCGCGACGCGGATGTCGCGGAGGAGGTGATCGACGAGGCCCTCGACGCTGCGGTGACCGCACCGGCGCCGCATCACAGTCGTCCTTGGCGATTCCGAGTGCAACGACCCGGAGAGGAGCGGACACGACTTCTCGACGCCCTCGCCAAGGCGTGGCGAGCAGACCTCCGTGAGACACCGGGAATCACAGACGTCGAGGCGCGCATCCGACGCGGGGACATCCTGCGCAGCGCACCCGTGGTGATCTGGCCGTTCATCGACCTTGCCAACGCCGCCCATGATTACCCCGACGACCGGCGACGCAGGGCCGAGCGCGACATGTTCCTCGTTGCCGGTGGTGCCGCCGTGCAGAACCTGATGGTCTCCCTCGCCGCGCAGGGGCTGGGCTCGGCCTGGATCGGCTCATCGATATTCGCGCCCACGACCATTCGCGCTGCGCTCGGAATTTCGGACTCGCTGGAGCCCCTTGGAGCGATCGCCATCGGCTATCCCGTAGAACAACCCGAGCCGCGCGCTGTCGTACCTGGGGGCGACTACCGCATCTAGGTGTCGGTGGAGAAGCGCACCGTGCCGTCGGCGAGGCGAGCACCCGGCCAAATACGCACACCGTCGAGGAGTTCGTTTCCGGATCCGATGTGTGCTCCATCGCCGATGACGGCTCCCGAGATCACACTGCCCTCGCCGATGACCGCACCCGCTCCGATGATCGAGTCGCGGATTCGAGCCCCGGCGTGGATGTGGGCATCGTCGAACACGACGCTGCCTTCGATGACAACACCCGAGTCGACCCGCGCGCGACGACCGACGGTGCTTCCCCCCGCAAGGACCACATCGTCGGCCACGACGGCGTCGGCGAGCACCAGGGACTCACCGGTGCGCGGGACGGCGGGTGACGGTGCGCGGCCGAGAACGAGATCGCGACTGCCCTGGGCGAATGCGAGCGGTGTCCCGAGATCAAGCCAGTACCCGTGATCGACGACACCGGATACGCGTGCGTTCTCGGCGAGTAGCTGCGGGAAGGTCTCTCGCTCCACCGACACCGGGCGGCCGGTCGGAATGGACGAGATGACCGAGGAGCGGAACACGTAGCACCCGGCATTGATCTGATTCGTGACGATCTCCTCCGGCGTCTGCGGCTTCTCCAGGAATGCGGTCACGCGTCCCGCCGCGTCCGTGGGAACCAAGCCGTAGGCACGCGGATCGGGAACCGGCGTGAGGTAAAGGGTGACGTCACTTGATGTGTCGACGTGGTGTCGCACGAGTCCGGCGAT
>JBEIHR010000203.1:0-1708 GCA_040381195.1 Rubricoccaceae bacterium | reverse complement strand
CGTAACGGTGGCTTCATCTCCGCATCACTGACCCACGGCCTCGCCCCCGGGGAGGCGCTCTGGCCCACCGAGATGGCCACACGCGAGCACCAGGGCCGGCAGAACCGCGCGGCCATCGGCGCGTGCACGCGCGAGCACCAGATCGACGCGGACCTGCAGCTTGTCGGCAAGACCGCGATCGCCACCACCCCGCACGCAGTAGACGCACTACGCCCGATGCTCGATATCCATCGACGCTGGAACGAAGACGCAGAACTCCTGGATGTGGACGCGATGCGCGCCAACGTCCACTCACCGACCTACCTCGGTGGCCTGCGGGTGCGCACCGGCAGCGGTCTGATGGATCCCGCGCGCCTGGCGTGGGGTCTCGCCCGCACCGCGCACGCACTCGGTGTCCGCATCCACGAGAACACACCGGTCACCGCACTCCGTCACACTGCTTCCGCGATCACCGCCACCACACCGATCACCACGATCACCGCACGTAACGCGGCGTTGGCGACCAATGCATTCACGCCCCTGCTGCGCCGCCTGCGCTACCGCATTCTCCCGATCTTCGACCACGTGCTCGTCACCGAGCCACTCAGCCAACGGCAACTCGAGGACATCGGCTGGAACGAGAATCAGGGACTCACCGACATTGGCAACCAGTTCCACTACTACCGCCGCACCCCGGACAACCGCATCCTCTGGGGTGGTTACGACGCGATCTACCACCGCGGTAATCGCACCGATTCGGCGCTCGAGTACCGCGATGCCAGCCACCTACTCCTGGCCACGCAGTTCTTCACCACGTTCCCGCAACTCGAGGGTCTGCGGTTCACCCACAAGTGGGCTGGCCTCATCGACTCGACCAGCAGGTTCACCCCTGCGATCGGCACTGCGATGAACGGCAGACTCGCCTACGCCGTCGGCTACACCGGCCTGGGCACTGCGTCCTCGCGCTTCGGGGCGCTGACCATGCTCGATCTGCTCGACAACCGTCGCACGGAACGCACTGAACTCACCCTCGTGCGCCGCAAGCCGTTCCCGTTCCCACCCGAACCCCTGCGCTACCCGCTCATCCAATTCACCCGCGCGCAACTGGCCCGCGAGGACGCCACGGGCCAGCGAGGTCTGTGGCTGCGCATCCTGGACAGGTTCGGTCTCGGCTTCAACTCCTAGATCACGGTCTCCACCGCGAATCCCCCACGGGACCCCGTCAGCGGTGCCAGACTGCCTGTATGACAGCTGCCCCGCCCTCGCCCAGCACGACCCAGCGCCCCATCCAGGAGCTGTTCGACCTGACCGGGCGCACCGCGATCGTCACCGGCGGAGGCACCCACCTGGGCAAGGCTTTCGCCGAGTCCCTTGCTGAGCTCGGCGCGAGCGTCTACATCGCGTCTCGCCGCCGCGAACTCTGCGAGGAGGTCGCGGCGGACTTCCGCGCGCGCGGGCTCGACGTCACCGGACTCGGCTGCGACGCGGTCGACGAGTCCCAGGTCAAGGAAGTCGTCACACGCGTCATGAACGATCACGGACGACTCGACGTCATGGTCGCCAACGCCGGCGGCCACCGCACCACGCGACACCCACCCGAGGCCCCGCTCGAGGAGTTCTACGCGGCTTTCGAGATGAACCTGGTCAGCACCTACATCTGTGCCCAAGAGTCCGCCAAGGTGATGCTGCCCAAGAATCGCGGCTCGATCATCACCATCGGTTCGATCGG
>JBEIHR010000202.1:0-1710 GCA_040381195.1 Rubricoccaceae bacterium | reverse complement strand
TCTTCCTGGGCGATCTGGTCATCCGCATTCTCGGTGGTGCGCAGTATGTGGAGCTTGGCTCCGAGGCGTGGATGTTCGCCCTCGAGGGTTCCGCCTTCGCCCTGGTGCAGGTGTTGCTCTACGCGCGCCTCGCGGCACAGGATCGCAAGGCTGTGGTTGCCGTGTGGGTTGCTCTGGTGGTGCTCGTGGTCATCGTCGCCGGATGGCGCAATAACTCCGTTGCAGAAATCGTCACCACAGTCGTCGGAGTCTCACTCGTCTTGACGATCGTCGGGCTCTTCCTCGATCGCCGCAGTACGCCGCGTACCGTCCTGCCCATCGAGGCTGCCGAGTAGTTCCTCACAGGTGCGTGCGCACCCACGCTCCGAGTTCTTCTGCGCACTCGTCCACCGTCTGAGCCCAGCTCTTTCCGGCCGAGCCATCGGCCTGATCGCTGACCTGCTTCACGAGGCGCATCGGCATGTCGAGTACTTGACAGACGCGCGCCACGGCGTAGCCCTCCATGTCGACGAGGTCGGCGTGGGCCGCGAGCTCGGCACGCCGAGCAGCATCGGCAATGAACGCATCACCCGTGGTGAGGACCGCGCCCTCGGTCGCCAGCTGGATCGGCTCGCTGAAGTGCAGACCGGTGAGGGCGAAGAGTGCCGCATCGTCCAGGTCGTGCTGGGTCACGGTCGTGATGAGGTGTGTGCCTTCGACCCCCGGACGTAGGGCACCTGCGGTGCCGAGATTGATTACCTCGGAGGGGGATGACGTGGCCAGGGTCGTGGCCAGGGCGACCGCTGCATTGACCTTTCCCGCACCCGTGACGAGTACCGGCAGATCGGAGACATGCAGGTGCACGGCCTCCTCCTCCAAGGCGACGACGAGGAGTGGCTGATCGGAACTGATGGATCGGTGCAGGCGCATGGGCGGACGCTAGCGCCCGCGGGTGCACTACCGTGGGTTCCCCGGGCGAGGTGGCAGAGCGGCCGAATGCAGTCGCCTTGAAAGCGACCGAGGGGCAACCCTCCGGGGGTTCAAATCCCTCCCTCGCCGCGTGATCGGCGTGGGATTTGGGAGGGGATCGGCCTGCCGATCCCCGGCTCCCTCCCTCGCCGCAGAGTGGAGGTGGCGATGGGCGATCTGATCCGACTGATCGCCATCGACATCCTCGTCGTCGCGCTCATCTCGGTGGCGGTGGGAGTCAGCGCCCCGCACTGGCGCGGCTCGTGGCTCACGCGTGACGTGCTCGCGTTGCGCGCGTGTGCGTGGGAAACCCCGGCCTACTTCCGACGCTTCCCGATAACCACCTGGGCCCGGGTTCTCCCCGAATGGGGTGCCACATTCGGGGGGCAGAGCAAGCGCTACGTTCCCGAACGAAATCCCCTCGCGATCTCTGCGTACCTGGTCGAACTGCGGCGCGCCGAGTGGGTGCACTGGGTCTCGGTGTTCAGTTGGGTTCCCCTCGCATTCTTCAACCCTTGGTGGCTGACACTGATCTTCGCCGTGATCGTGATCGTCGGAAACGCACCATTCATGCTGATCCTGCGCAGTAATCGGATGCGCCTGACGTCCATACTTACCCGAATCGCGGAAGGATGACATGGCCGACTTCGGTGTGAACTCGATGGTGGGTGACCTCGCCTGGGTGGCGGTACGCCCGCCATCGGCGCGGGGTGACTTCGCCGCGGCCCACTGGTCGACGCCCGTGGACTTCGACCGACTCGC
>JBEIHR010000201.1:0-1741 GCA_040381195.1 Rubricoccaceae bacterium | reverse complement strand
GCTTTGGGAGGCTCATCAAATGCTCGGTGGACGCAAGAGCTCTGCACAGGCCTGGAATATCAAACAAGCAAGATCGTCGTCGGTTTGCTCCACGTAAACAGGGTAGGTCCATTCAGCCATTGAATTTCACTGGTGTGTAGTGAAAGAGTCGCTAAGTGATCAGGTGTCACTCTTGGTTCGTGGTGATGCACAGGGACGGTAACAACACCGGCTGAAAATCGGAAGGTCGCCGGTTCGACCCCGCCACTGGCCACCCCTCCTCCCTCCTACGGAGGGGAGCCCCGCGCCACGTCTGTGACAGTTTGGGCGAAATGGCATTTTCGGGCGTAGTGTCCCGAAGGTGTCCCGGGTATCGGTAATTGCCACCGTCTCAATCTGCGCGCTGCTCACCGGAGCCGTCGTGACAGCAACGCCGGCGCATGCCGACGGCTGCATTACCCCGGCGGCCGGGACCTCGATCGACCCCTTCCTCATCAGCAGCATCGCCAACCTCGAATGCCTGAGAGACAACGCGTCCTACTACGCGCATCACGGCTACTACTTCAAGCAGACCGCCGACCTTGATCTCAGCGCTACCCCTGACTGGACGCACGGCATCGGCGATGACACCTACACCTTCGACGGCACGTACGACGGCAACGGGTGGACCATCGAGGGTCTAACCATCAATGGAACGACCAAGGTGGGGCTCTTCTCCCACGTCAATGGCGCGACGTTGACGGCTATCACTCTCGTCGACCCGGCGATTGCATCAACCGGTCCCTACGTGGGTGTCCTCGCAGGGTTCGTCGATGACACGACGTCAATCAACGACGTCCACGTGATCAATGGTGGGGCTGGTGCCACGGTGATGTCCGGCGGCAATGCATCGGGGGGACTGGTGGGAGCGGCAGCTGGCGCTACCACCATCAGCGATTCGTCAAGCGCCGCGTCGGTGAGCGGTGGATTCACGGGGATGAGCGGGGGCCTCGTCGGTTCGGCGCAGGACGTGGTGATCCTGGATTCATTCGCGACTGGCAACGCTGCGTCGTTCGGAGCGAGCGGCGCCCTGGTCGGGTGGGCCAGGGCCCCGGTCAGCATCGCCCGGAGCTACGCCACGGGCGCTGCCGCCGACTCTGTTTCCGGGTCGGGGGGACTCATCGGAGTAGCGGTGACGGATGACACTCACTCCATCACGATCGAAGAGTCCTTTGCGATGGGAAGCAGCACCAGTTTCAACGGCTACGCGGGCGGACTTGTCGGCGCGACCGAGCAGATCGGACCGGCCGGTGGGCAGCCCGTGGTCATCGCCGATTCGTACGCGACCGGATTGGCGACCGGTCGCTGGGCCGCCGGTGGCCTCGTCGGGCAAGCCAATGCGGTCGCTGGACCCTCGGTCACGCTGTTACGGGCCTACGCGGTGGGCGCGGTCGATGCGACTGACGTCACCGCCGATGACAGCGCGGGCGGACTCCTGGGCGTGGATGCCCTCTCCGGTGCAGCCGACATCACCGACTCCTTCTGGAATCCGACAGACTCAGGACCCGCGGCAACAGCGGCCTATGGCACGGAGTCCAGTCGCGCAGCCATGGCCTCGCCCTCCCTCTATTCGTCCGGTGGCTGGTCCATCTCCGATTCCCTAACCGCTGGCACGACGTGGGTCAGCTGCGTGGTGAACAACTCCGGTTACCCCTTCCTGGAGTGGTACGCCGTTGACCGGGGATGGACTTGCTCACCCACACCACCGCCCATCTACCCGCCG
>JBEIHR010000200.1:0-1752 GCA_040381195.1 Rubricoccaceae bacterium | reverse complement strand
CTCCCCCGTCTCCGCGGATATCGAGGTGATCCCTTCCACACAACCGATCGCCGGGGTAATCCGCGACTGGAAGCGCGATGGAGACCGGGTCCGTTTCCGGCTCACGCCCTCGGACCCCAATGGCACACCCCTGGTGAGCGATCGCGTGATCTGCACGAGTGAGAAGGGCCGTGTCACGCGTGGGTCGATCACCGAGGGGCAGTCGCGCCTACCCCTCGCACCAGGGACCTACTCGTGCGTGGTGCGCATCGAGACTGCAGCAGGGGCAGCGGAGTCCACGGCGACTCCCGTGCGGAGCAGCCGGCGGTGAGCCGCCCGCACGTCGGCAGTCTGCGCCTGCACCTGCAGGAACATCGCTTCACGGACACGCCGTTCGGCCGAGCACCCGGTGAGCATCGCTCCCCCGGAACGAGCGACGACAACCGCCTGCGTAGCGCGTGCTGCCAGGTCCAGCGCGGCGGCGCGGATCTCGCGACGCATCGAAGGGTCACCATCCGCCTCGGCCAGTGTGTACGCGCGCGATCGCAGGTCACGGCCCACCGACGTGATCTCGTCCGCCAGTTCCGTCGCTTCGCGCGAGCGTGATCCGTCCGCCAGCTCTGCCACGGCACCGCGCACCACACCGAAGATCGCCGGACCCGCATCCGAGGTTGTGCGGTGGTCACGTTCGATCCACGGTGCCACAGGTTGGACGGACGTCACGCACGCGTCAGGAACCACGACGTCGGTGAAGGTGATGGGCCGCGTGTGGGTTCCACCCATCGCGAGAAGGCGCAGGGGTTCGCCGACGGCCATTCCCGGCAACGGGGCGTGAGTACCTGCGGGGAGATAGAAGGTGATGAAGTGGTCCGCCCACTCACCGCTGCCCCGGACCATGATCATGACGACGTCGGCGATATCCCAGCTCGTCACCCAGTCGAGTCGGCCGTTGACCACCCATCCACCCGCGCTGCGGGTGGCGACGGGATTCGGTGGTCCCGGTCTGCGGACGTGGGCGAACGCGAGGGCACCCAGGTAGGCGCCCGTCGTCAAGCCCGCGAGCCATCGGTCCTGGAGCTCGCGCACATCCGGCGACAGGTCGCTCACCTGGGCGTGCGCGAGCGTGCGCATGCACCCGAAGTTCTGGGTCCAGCAGAACCACACCGACCCGTCCGCCATGGCGAGTCGCTCGGCGAGTTCCCGTTGCTGACTCGGGGGCTCCAGCGGCGCACCGAGTAGACCCGCGTGCGCAAGCGCGTCGATCGTGGTGCGCTGCACCCCGTCGGCATCCGTCCGTGCGGCCTCATCGGCGATGTGGTCCAGGAGCGCGCTGGCACTCGGGGGTAGCGGCTCGACCGCGGGGCCCATGGGATCCACGCGGTCACGCTAACGCCGCTACCGTTGCGGAGTGCGTTACCTGGTGCCGCGGATGTCCGAGCACATCACCTCGATCTTCGGCGAGATGTCCTCCCTCGCGGCTGCGACGGAATCCATCAACCTCGGTCAGGGCTTCCCGGACACGGACGGCCCCGACGAGATGAAGGAGATCGCCCGGGAGTGCATCAGTGTGGGTCGCGGTAACCAGTACCCGCCACCGCACGGTCTCCCGGCCCTGCGCGAGGCGATCGCCGCGCACCAGAAGCGCTTCTACGACCTGAACATCGACAGCGATACGGGGGTCGTGGTCACGACGGGTGCATCGGAGGCACTGAACTCCGCGTTCCTCGCGTTGATCGACGACGGCGACGAGGTGTTGGTCTTCGAGCCGATGTT
>JBEIHR010000199.1:0-1753 GCA_040381195.1 Rubricoccaceae bacterium | reverse complement strand
GTGGCTCCTGGGGTGACGCCGTCTGGGGAGGTTCCTTTCGGAGATCCGATCCCCGGAACGGCTCTCGTCAAGTTCGGCCCGTTTGAAGGGGTATCGGCGCGACCGCAGCAGTACCTCGGGAACGGAGGACGGACGAACTGTCCCGGGTATCCGGTGCCAGGACCGTTGTCTGGGAGCCCCTACGCAGAACAGACGTGGGCGCAAAGCACCCAAGTTCTCGCGAAGAGCCTCGACGGCAACTCGGGGCTGATCGAGATCGACCCGGTGACGCCTTTCGAGAAGGATCCCACCACAGGGATGCCGATCGTGCGTTTGTACGTCACCCTCTCCGCACTACCCGCGGAGGTGGACATACAGGTCCGTATGTTCCACAGCGTGATCCGTTGAATCGGAGAGAATGATGGCCCAGCAGCAGAAGCGTCCTCTGAATGGTTCGTCGGTGTGGCCCGTGGCGGTCCCCGTGGCCCCCGGTGTCACCCTGCACACGCTCGACAACACGAGCCCCAACCTCGGTGGCCCGTACATCGACCAGCTCACGATCACCTTCGCCAACAACGATTCGGCTGACACCGAGGTCGAACTGGTTGTCGGGTCGGGCCAGCCGATCATCGTGACCGTTACGGGCAACTCGACGCGCGCGGTTCTCTTCGAGTCGCCGTTCCAAGAGGCGGGCGCAGCGGTCATCGCGACGGACGTGGGCGCGCAGCCCGGTGCGCTGGTGGCATGGGGCTACTTCACGAGGAGCACCTGATGCTGTTCAAGTTCACCGAGAAGGAAGAGCAGCTCGCGCGTGGCGCGACCTTCCTCGACGATATGGACCTGATCCATTCGCCGCACGGAGGGCATCTCGTCCCCGTGGCGATGAAGTACGGTGTCCACGTCTGCTGGGCGTGCGGCGAGCCGTTCGACCCGGGCAGCAGCGCGCTCCGCATGGTGGAGAAGCGCATTGACGGGGGCAGCGTTCCGATCGGCGTCCACGCGAAGTGCGTGAAGCCGAAGGTGATGAGCCGTCCGTTCTTCGACGTGGTCAACGGGCTCGGCGTGCGTCGTGGCCTCGCGGAAGCAGTCCGCAAGACCGCGTCGATCATCGAGGGCGTGTGACCTTCGTCCCCACGACCTACGATCCGCTTTCGGCCGGATCGTATTCGATCGAAGACCAGGGGTGTTCTGGGGACACCTATGCAATCTCTCCGCAGCCGTATCCTGTTCCCGGGTACGTGAAGGTCTTTGAGGACCTTCGCACGGCCTATCGCGAGGCTGTCGATGCTTGCGAACTCCAACGGGGCTACCCCTGTTGGGTGCTCAAGCGCAGCGACACGCTCCAGCGGTGCGGTCAGCGGTGCGGCAAGGGAGAATGCGCCAACTGCGGCCCCGGGAAGTGCGCTGGCGGTTTCGCTGGCATCAACTCCCCGGGCGCGGGCACGGGTTCGTATTCGGGCACGGTGCGTCGTTCGGTCGAGGCAGCGTGGAAGCCGATCATGCAGGTCAACGGAAAGGACACAACGGCGGTCCTCGCCGGCTGCACCCTTCCGATCTGGCAGCGCATCTTCTACGTCGCGGACCAGCCGAACCCGATGTTTCGGTCTTCGATGACAGCCCCAGGCAAGAACTGGATGGAGGCTGTGGAGGCCGCGATGCTTCTCGCGCGAAGGCAAGCCAAGCCGCGAGTGATCGTGACCGTGCGACCCCAGAACGGCGGGGGCACTCGCGTGGTCCCGCTGGTGTATGTGGACCCGGGTGGAACCGTTCGCGC
>JBEIHR010000198.1:0-1792 GCA_040381195.1 Rubricoccaceae bacterium | reverse complement strand
GCTCGCAATCAGCGCTGCAACTCTTGCAACTTCCCTCTAAGTCATCTGATCTGTGTCACTCGCGTATGGCCAAGCGCGTTTTAGGTCGGTGACGACGCCACCAGCAACACGCACGATGTTGGCCGGCGATGCGCCGAAGTTGTCGTTCCACGTTCCCGCTGCTGCCCACACCTCGTCGTACTGCAGCAGGTCGGGGTCGATGAACACGCGCAGGTGGGTCTTGTGGCCGAAGGGAGGCACGCCGCTGATCGGGAGTCCCAAGATCAATGCACGCTTCTCCGTCTCGGACGACCACGACTGACGGAGGTCAGAGTGGCGTCTCTGCTACGGCCTGGAGGATTTCCGCCATCCAACTGCATTCGAGATTCTGGTTCACCGTGCCCGCGAGCCAGGCGTCCGTCTCCGGATCGTGGAACACGCGAACTCCCCATGCGCCGGGATGGCCAATGACCGGTCTTCCGCCCGCATCCCACGTGAACATGCCGTGCCCCATTGCCAGTCGTGGATGCGTGAGCCCCGAGGGCGTTCCGAACTGGGTGAGTGGATTGGGGTGAGGAACCAAGCCGGATTCAGGCGATACCACTGCCCGTAGGAAAGCGATGAGGTCGGTGGTCGTGCTGATCTGACCGCCGCCCGCCCAGTCAAACGACAGATCGAACCCGTCGCTGATCAATGGGGCGTCGCCGAGCCAGACGTCCATTTCGGTGGTCGTGGCGTTTCGGGGCTCGTCTCGGTAGGCCATCGATGTGGAGTCCATGCCAAGTGGGTCGAGGATCTGGTCTCGCTGCAGCACGTGATACGGCCGACCCGAGACGGCCTCCAAAAGAACACCCAGCAACACATAGGCGGTGTCGCTGTAGTGAAACCGTTCCCCCGGCGACCCCACCGGACTCGCCGCCGTGCCGGACGACACGAAGAGGTTCAACACCCCTGCCGAGACGTCATCGAATCGCTCGGGGTCGAACGGCACCCATCGACGACGGGCGAATCCATCACTCGCTCCCCCCCGCCTCTCGACTGCGACGCAGGATGCGAAGCGCGCGGCGATCGACTGAGGGGCCGGGCCGCCGAGCTCGGCCGCCGTCCCCGACGCATCGTCGGTGATCATGTCCTTCAGGCCGCTCGTGTGGGAGAGAAGGTGCCGAAGCGTGATCCGCGAGGACTCGGGATGAACCGATCGAACGAGCCGACCATGGGCGGCCTCGATGTCGCTGATTCGAGTATCGAGACCACGTGGGCCGAACAGGCCTGCTGCAGCGATACGCGCAACGAGAACAGCCGTAAACATCTTGCCCACGCTCGCCACATGGAACCGGTCGCCGACCCCGGCAGGCTGCCCGCTGTCGGCGCGCGCCGTGCCGGCGGCAACAGCGTGATCAAACCCGGCACGAGGAACGACAAGGTGCAGAACCGCACTTCTGGCACCATCCTCTGACACCGCACGCTCTGCAAGTGACGCGACGCGGCGCCGAAGTGATTCCACTCCCATGCTCCTACCCATCGCTCGCTACCCGCGTCGAAGTTCGACGACAACTCCGTGTGACGCGCTCACAAGGTCGGAGGGCGAGATGGGGAACACATCATTCCAGGTGCCGGCAGCGGCCCACACCTCGTCGTACTGGAGAAGGTCGGGATCCATGAAGATCCTGAGTTTGGTTGCCAAACCCAGAGGTGGTACGCCACCGATCGGAAAGCCCGTTGCTTCACGTACCGCATCAGCATCGACTCGCGAACATTTCGTTCCACCGGCTGCCGCTGCCAGCTTCTTTTCATCCAATTGATTCGCGCCACT
>JBEIHR010000197.1:0-1833 GCA_040381195.1 Rubricoccaceae bacterium | reverse complement strand
GAGCACGACGGACGAATGTCCGTAACGCGCGGCAGCCACCGCCACGTTGGTGGGGCTCCCACCCACGGACTTGGTGAAGGTTTGCGGATCCGTGAAGGACGCGCCCACCTCCTGGGCGTAGAGGTCGACACTCACACGCCCCACCGTGACGACGTCGAATCGCGTGCTCATCCGGAATCACCCGCCTGTACGAGTCGATCGGAGCCGCTCGACCTACTCCGCGCCCAGCGCGCGAAGGCCTCGAGGGACTCCGGGTTGGCCACGCCGGAGAGGTCCCGGACCGGACGTCCGTTCACCGCATCGGCGACGGCCAACTCGGCGAGTTTGCCCGATCGGGTTCGGGGAACGTCGGGGACCACCTCGATGATCGCTGGGACGTGACGTGGACTGCGCCTCTCCCGGAGGGCGGTACGAACCTCGCCAACGCGCTCTGTGGTCAACTCCTCCCCCTCGTGCAGGACCACGAACAGGGCGACGACTTCATCCAGACCCTCCTTCACCCCGACCACGACACAGTCCGACACCCAGGGGAAGTCGTTGACCACCGAATAGAACTCGGCGGTCCCCATGCGGATACCGCCGGCATTCAGGGTGGCGTCCGAACGCCCGTGGATGACGAATCCGCCGGATTCCGTGCGCGTGATGAAGTCACCGTGGGTCCACACTCCGGGGATGCGTGCGAAGTAGGCGTCGTGGAATCGCGCGCCATCGTCACCCCAGAATCCGAGTGGGACGGACGGGAATGTGGTGCGACAGACCAGTTCCCCCGTCTCGCCCACTCCGACGGCGGTGCCCGACTCATCGACGACGTCGACATCCATTCCCAGGGCTGGCCCTTGGATCTCCCCGCGATGCAACGGGCGCGTCGGGTCCCCGAGCACGAAGCACCCACAGATATCGGTCCCCCCGGACATCGACACCACGTGGACGTGCGCACCGAATGCCTCGCGCACGAAATCGAAGGACTCGGGAGCCAGCGGCGATCCGGTCGAGGCCAACGTGCGCAGTCGCGGCAGGTCGACATCCAGCGGTCCCTCACCGCGCACGAGGTCGAGGTATTTGGCCGAGACTCCGAGGAAGGTCAGGTCCTGCTGTACCGCGAGGTCGACGAGTCGCGTTGTGCGGGGCCACACCGGGCTGCCATCGATCAGCACCACCGTTGCCCGAGCACCCAGGGCCATCAGCAGCCAGTTCCACATCATCCAGCCGGTGGTCGTATAGAAGGTGATGCGATCACCGGGACGGATGTCCAAGTGATACACCTGCTCGCTCAGGACTTTCAGCAGCACTCCTGCCGCCGAGTGCACGATGCACTTCGGCCTCCCTGTGGTTCCGCTCGTGAACAGGATGAACCCCGGATGGTCGAATGCCAGCGGGATGGGCGCCAGTGGTGCATCTGCGTGAGGACCCACCCACTCGTCCCATCGGTCGAGTCGGACCACCACTCGGACTGACGCCACTCCTGCAGCGATGACCTCCGCGGACCGCAGATCGTCGAATTCCCGACCGCTGTAGGAGTGCTGCGCACTGACGAGGAGGAGGACCGGGCCGACCTGGGTGAGTCGGTCCAGCACCGCATCCGGGGCCATGTCCGTGGGTGTGGTGCACACGATTGCACCGATGCTGAGCGCGGCGAGCGCGAAGATCGCGACTTCGGGCACGTTCGGCGCCCACGCGGCGACTCGATCACCCGCGACCACGCCGTCGGCGCGCATCGCCGCAGCTGCTGCACCGACCGCCGTGCGCACGTCCTGCCGGGTCAGGCTCCGCGTCGAACCGCCCTCGTCGACACCGATGAGCACAACCTGGGAACCGTCTCCCGCGAGCAAGGTC
>JBEIHR010000196.1:0-1847 GCA_040381195.1 Rubricoccaceae bacterium | reverse complement strand
CTGCGCATCCACAGGATGACCAGGCCGAGCATCACGGCGGCGACGATGATCGTGCCGAGCTGCTGGTACGACATCCCTGCCGGACCGATCTCGATCCGTCCCTCGCCGAACACTGGGGGCAGCGGCTTGTTCTGCGGGCCGAACAGGATCAACCAGAGCTGGGTACCGATGAGCGAGATCGCCAACGTTGCGATCAGGCTGCGGGTGCGGAAGTTGTCCCGGTCCTGCAACGGAAGAAAAGCGATCGCCCCGACGAAGAGTCCGGCCAACGCGGAACCGAGCATCCCGAAGATCAGAACGCCGGCGGAGAGGCTCACACCTTCCAAGCCCCATCCTTCGGCGTACTGCGCATACAGCCACGCGGTGTACCCACCAGCGGTGAAGATGAATCCCTGCGCGAGGTTGAGCATTCCGATGCTCGCCCAGGTCAGGGAGATACCGATCGCGATCAGCCCATACATCGACGCCAGCACCAGTGCGCTGATCACTACTTCGATCACAGGTGCACCGCCGATGCCGGGGGCACATCGCCCAGGGCCTCGCCCACGTCGAGTTTCAACTCACCGGCGTGCATGCCGAGCACGCGGTCCACACGGCCCTCGATCAGTGGCAGGTTCTGCTCGGCGATGATCATCGCCCCGTCACCCAGGTCGATTTCCAAAAGCGCGGCAACGAGGTTCAACGAGATCTTCGGGGCGAGACCCAACGACGGTTCATCCACCAAGTACAAAGTCGCATCGGACATCAATGCCCGACCCACGCTGACCATGCGGCGCTCGCCACCGGAGAGCGTTCCTGCACTCTGACCGAGCAGAGGTGCCAATGGCGGGAACACCTCCAGGATCCGCTCGCGGCGCTTGCGGCGGGAGCGCCAGGTGGCTCCGGTGTAGGCACCCGAGTCGAGGTTGTCCTTCACGGAGAGGCCGGGGAATATGGCGTCGCCCTGGGGTGACAGCGCGATTCCTCGACGCACGATCTGCGGGGTCTTGCGGCCCATGCCATGCGTGCGCCGGCCGCCGATCTGTTCCCCGCGGAACAGCACCGATCCGTCCTGCCACCCGGTCAAGCCGACGATGGCGCTGAGGAACGTGGTCTTGCCGTGCCCGTTCAGCCCCACCAAACCCAGCCGCTCGCCCGGCTCGATGGTCAACGAGAGGTCGTGCAGCACCCGCACGGGTCCATAGCCCGCGGACAAGCCTTCGATCTCGAGGATGGCCATTACGCCATCACATCCCCGGTGATCGGAACGTCGAAGTACGCCTGGCGGACCTGGGGTTCGAGGAACACCTTCTCGGGCGGTCCTTCCGCGATCACCTGGCCGACGTCGAGCACCAACACCCGCGAGGCCACCATCGCCAGGAGTTCCAAGCGGTGCTCGATGAGCAGCACCGCGATTCCGTACTCCTGGGACAACTTGCGCACGATGAGGTCGATTTCGTCGATCTCGGATCCGGTCAGCCCGGATGCGGGTTCATCGAGCAGCACGATGCGGGGTGACCGCAGCAATAAACACGCGAGCATCAACTTGCGGCGCTCGAGGGTCTCCAGTGACCCGGTGGGCTGATCCAGCCCGGCACGCATGTGCACGAATTCGGTGGCCCACTCCAACTGCAGCCGGGAGGGGTACGGCTTGTAGGCCTTCCGCGCAGCCTTCAGGGTTTCCGAGACCGTCAACCCGGCTGGGACGATGGGGCGCTGATAGCTACGCACCAACCCGCGTGCAACTCGCTCACGCATCGGCAACTTCGCGACGGACTCGCCAGAGAAAACGACGTCCCCTCCGTGCCGCAACTGGCGGCCAGAGAGGACTTCGAAGAGGCTGGTCTTGGCGGGCCCAATGGGGGCGG
>JBEIHR010000195.1:0-1860 GCA_040381195.1 Rubricoccaceae bacterium | reverse complement strand
GGTCCATGTTCATGTGGTGGGTCTTGTGCAGTCCGATCTCGGTCCAACCCGCGGGATCGTAGATGACGACGTCCGCGTCCGATCCCGGTGCGATGACGCCCTTGCGAGGGTAGAGGCCGAACATTCGCGCGGGTGTCGTGGAACAGATTTCCACCCAGCGCTCAAGGGTGATGTTCCCGTCGACGACACCTTGGTAGATGAGGTCCATCCGGTGTTCGACGGAGCCGATCCCATTCGGGATCTTGGAGAAGTCACCCAATCCGAGTTCCTTCTGCTCCTTGAAGCAGAACGGGCAGTGATCGGTGCTCACGATGGAAAGGTCGTTGGTGCGGAGATAGCGCCACAGTTCGTCCTGGTGCTTTTCCGCCCGCGAGCGCAGGGGAGTGGAGCACACCCACTTGGCTCCCTCGAAACCCGGCTGCGCGAGGTGTTCCTCAAGCGAGAGGTACAGGTATTGCGGACATGTCTCGCCGAACACGTTGAGTCCCTCATCGCGGGCAGCCTGGAGAACGGCGACCGCCTGCTTCGCGGACATGTGCACGATGTAGAGGGGCGCGCCCGTGATTCGCGCCAGCATGATGGCTCGATTGGTCGCTTCGGCCTCCGTCTCCCAGGGGCGGGTCAGCGAGTGGTACTTGGGATCGGTCTTTCCCTCGGCCAGTGCCTGGGCGACGAGCACGTCGATCGCGATGCCGTTCTCCGCATGCATCATGATCATGGAACCGTTATTCGTGGCCGTCTGCATGGCTTTGAGGATCTGACCGTCATCGCTATAGAAGACGCCGGGGTAGGCCATGAACAACTTGAAACTCGTGATCCCCTCATCGACGAGCTCGTCCATGGCCTTCAGGGAGTCGCTGTCCACTCCACCGATGATCTGATGGAAGCCGTAGTCGATGTGACAGTTGCCGCCCGCCTTCTCGTGCCACGTGGCGAGGCCGTCTTGCACCCGCTCGCCGTAGCGCTGGACCGCGAAATCGATGATGGTGGTCGTCCCACCCCATGCCGCCGCACGCGTTCCCGTCTCGAAGGTGTCGGAGGCGTACGTGCCGCCGAATGGCAGTTCCATGTGCGTATGGCAGTCGACGCCACCCGGGATCACGTACCTCCCGCGAGCGTCGAAGACCCGCTCGGCGGAACTTTCCAGGCTTGCTCCCAGGCTGGTATCCCCCGGCGCGATCACAGCAGCGATGCGCTCGCCATCGATAAGGACGTCCGCTTCGAGCAGGCCCTCGGGCGTGACGACTGTTCCATTCTTGATGAATATGGTCATTTCTCTCCCCTTCCTGCTCCAGCATGACCCCCGAGGACCATGCGTGTCCTACGGACGGACCAAATCCTGGTACGCATCCGGACGGCGATCACGGTAGAAGGCCCAGCGGTTGCGCACGGTGGTGATGAGGTCCAGGTCCAGATCGCGGACGATCAACTCGGAGTTGTACGGATCGCCCTTGTCTCCGACGTAGTTGCCCTCGGGATCGACGAAGTAGGACTGCCCATAGAAGTCGTCCTCACCGAGTGGCTCGATCCCGACCCGGTTGATGGCTCCGACGTAGTACTCGTTGGCGACCGCAGCGGCCGGTTGCTCGATGCTCCAGAGGTACTGGGAGAGGCCGCGGGAGGTCGCTGACGGGTTGAACACGATCTGGGCGCCGTTGAGGCCGAGTGCGCGCCAGCCCTCGGGGAAGTGGCGGTCGTAGCATATCGAGACCCCGACCTTGCCCACAGCGGTATCGCATACGGGGTATCCGCCGTTGCCGGGGCGGAAGTAGAAATTCTCCCAGAAGCCGTTGACTTGGGGGATGTGCTGCTTGCTGTACTTGCCCAGGTAGCTGCCGTCGGCATCGATCACGTCCGCGG
>JBEIHR010000194.1:0-1894 GCA_040381195.1 Rubricoccaceae bacterium | reverse complement strand
TGGTCAGCGTGATTCGGAAGGTAGCCGTGCCGCCTGCCGCGACCGTGGGCGCATCCGCCTGCTTGCGCACGGCGATGTCGGCCTCTCGCTGTAGGACAGCCGAGGTCGCCGACCTGTTATTGGAGCGATCGACGTCCTCACGCTTGCCAGTCACCGTGGCGACTGAATTGACCTGGGTGCCTGACCGTGGTGTGGTGCTCACGATGGTGATCGCCGGCAGGGAGGATCCCATGCCTAGGGGGCCGTTGGCGACGCACTGGATCCGGCGTCCGTCAATGTCGCAAGACCAGCCCGCACCCGATGCGCGCTGTGGTGTCGCGGACTGCTGCTCGATCACCACGCGAATCGGCCCGGGCTCGGTGGCGGGACCGTTGTTGCGCACTGACACGGTGGTGCGCCAATCATCGCCAGCACGAAGATTCGTCGGCCCGAAGTGCGCAATGTCGAGGTCGAGGAAGTCACCTGCGAGGTGGGTGACCTCAGCCTCGCCGCCGGTGCCCGGGGACTGCGGCTCGACCGTCGCCTCGTTGACGATGGCACCTGTCGCGAGCGGCGAGACGAGGCCCGTCACGTAGATCGGGGGGATCGCTCCGCCGACGGGGAGGGTGGCCTCGGTCGCGCAGCTCACGCGCTGGCCGGTGACGCTGCACACCCAGCCATCGCCCGTGGCCGCGCTGGGCACGATGGACGCGGGCATGTCATCCACCACGGCGGCACCGCGCGCATCGGTCGGTCCGACGTTCTCCACATTGAGGATGTAGGTGACGTTGGTCCCGGGCACGAGCTGCGTGCCGGCTGCGCGACCGCGGATGGCTTTGGTCAGTTCCAGTCGGGAGGCAGGATCGGTGGTGACCGTCACCTGGCCCGGGGGGCGGTCACCGCCCGGGGTGGAAGAGGTAGCGGTGACGACATTTGTGAAGGTGCGCCCCGGAGTGCTCCACGAGGGATCTGTCCGAGCGACCACCTGCACTGATGCCGCGGCTCCGAAGTCCAGCACGGGGATGTAGCAGCTCACCACGCTCAGGGTGGATGCCGAGCAGTCCAGACCGCTGTCAGCCGGGGTGATCGACTCCACCGTGAGACCCACCGCGCCGAAGTCATCCGTGAGGTAGACGTCGCGCGCAGCGGAGGGTCCGCCGTAGGGCGGTGCGTTGCTCACGGTGAGGGTGAAGGTCACGGTGTCGCCCGCCGTGACGCGAGTCGGCGTCGCGGACTTGCTCGTCCATACGCCGGCCTCCTTCGTGACGGTCACGGGTGCCGTGGCGACGTCGTTGGCGGGATTGCTGTCGGGCTGGGGCGAACTCACGATGCCGGTCAGCTCGTAGGTGCCCGGGAGCGTCTCGGGGTCGGGGGCGGAGACGTCAAGGGTGAGGGGAGGCGCGGCAGCCCCAGCAGCGAGGGTCGTGCCCGTAAGCGTGCATGTGGTGCGCTCTGCGGCCTCGTTGCAGGTCCACGCGCTTGCGGACGCGGCACTCAGCTGCAGGCTCGTGAGGCGGCTGAACCTGACCGTGATGGGACCGGGATCAGTGGCGGGCCCGTTGTTGCGCACGGTGAAGGTGAGTGGACGCGAGTCGCCACCTGCCTCGAGTGCAGCGGAGCTCGTCGTGGTGATGGCGAGGTCGGCATCCGTCTCGAGCGTGATCACGTCTGTCGCTCGATTGTTGTCGAGGTCGATATCGCGCAGTCGCGACGTGGTCGTGAGCACGGCCTCAAGGGTCTTGTCTTCGGTTTCGCCTGCGTCGACGGAGACCTCAAGGACCAAGGGAGTCAAGGAGGTATCGACATCCCAGGATGTGGTGAGAGGCAGGGTGCACATCACAACGAGCGGCGAGTTCGTGGCTGCTCCCGTCGAGGGGATGCATGCCCAGCCGGTGCCACTGTGTCCCTCGAGGCT
>JBEIHR010000193.1:0-1927 GCA_040381195.1 Rubricoccaceae bacterium | reverse complement strand
TCAACCGGATGAAGGTCGTCGAGATCCCCCTTCCCCGCCTTACCGATGCCGACCGGTGTGCGAACCGCATCCACGATCACTGCCTCGCGCATAACCCCTCCCGATCCGAACCTACGCGAACATCCCGGAGACCGGGGCGTAGAACTCCTGCACCTGGGCCGTCCGCCAGAGCGCGATAGCGATGAGGACCGCCCAGACCCCGGCCAGGCCCAGCACCTGCACCACCGTGCGGCTGCGCCGCGGGGCGTAGACCAGCAGCGCAGCGACAGCAGCGCCGGCAACCAGGCCACCGAGGTGAGCACGCCAATCCACACCTGGGGCGATGAATCCGATGGCGATGTTGATGCCGATCAGGACGAGCACCTGGGTGATGTCGTAGCGCAGTCGCTTGCCTGCGACAACAAGGGCGCCCATCAAGCCGAAGATCGCACCGCTGGCCCCCACGGACACCACGTTGGCATCGGAGAAGACGTAGGACGCCACCGATCCTCCGAAGGCCGCGGTGACGTAGAGAACGATGTAGCGGCCGTGACCGAGGATCCGTTCGAGTGTGGGTCCGAGGGCGAAGAGCACATACATGTTGAAGGCGATGTGCAGGAAGGATCCGTGTAGGAACGCACTCGTGATCAGTCGCCACCACTCACCGCCCATGGCCACGGCAATGGGCCACATTCCCCACTGCTCGGCCATCGCGTCAATGCCCTGCAGGTTCTGCAGCAGGAACACGAAGATCGTGACACCGATCAGGGTGTAGGTGACGACGGGGCGAGTGATGTGGCTGGCCCCGGCGACAGTCACCGGTTGACGCACCTGCGGGGACTGCGAGCACTCGGGGCACCGATACCCGACCGGCGCCTCGGTCATGCACTCCACGCAGATGGGCCGCTCGCAGCGGGAGCATCCGATCCGGGTTGGCCGATCAGGATGGAAGGCGCACGTGGGAACGCCGGGAGCGTCGGTCAAGAACGTTCGATGGTGATGGAGTTGATCGTGACGTCGGTCTTCGGACGGTCCTGGGCACCGGTCTCCACCGCCGCGATCGCATCCACGACATCACGTGAGGCCTGATCGGCAACCTCACCGAAGATGCTGTGCTTGAAGTTCAGCCAGGTAGTGGGCGCCACAGTGATGAAGAACTGCGAGCCGTTGGTGTTCGGACCGGCATTGGCCATCGCGAGCAGGTAGGGCTTGTCGAAGGTCAATTCCGGATGAAACTCATCCTCGAAGCGATAGCCCGGGCCGCCCGTACCGGTGCCGAGGGGGTCACCGCCCTGGATCATGAAGCCGGGGATGACGCGGTGGAAGATCGTGCCGTTGTAGAGCGGCGCCGTGCTCTTCGAGCGCACCCGCGGATCCGTCCACTCCTTGGTCCCCTCCGCCAACTCCGTGAAGTTGCGCACCGTCTTGGGTGCCTGATCGGCGAACAGATTGATGCGGATGTCGCCGAGCGACGTGGACACGATGGCGGTGGTTGTCATGGCTCGATCCTTGCATGCGGGTGGAAAGTGGAGGCTAGGGGACTCGAACCCCTGACTTCTGCCTTGCAAAGGCAGCGCTCTACCAACTGAGCTAAGCCCCCGGGTGGCTAGCGAAGATCAGGTGCGACTTCAGCCTCGGACCAGAGGTCCTGCTCGGCCTGATTGGCCATGACCTGCCGGTACACCAGGTACCCGACGCCGGCCAGGATGACGAGGAGCAGCAGCTTCTTCATCTCGACTCCTTCCCACATTCCGTGTCGCGGTATTCATCCCGTGTCTTGCGGCAGCACGATACACAGGTTGCGCGGGGCCGTCACGGTCAGGACTGGGCGGGGAAGACGGTCGAGGAGCCAGTGTCGGTGGGGCAGGACGGGTTCGGGTCGAGCCCGCGGGTCTCGAGGTCCTCCTGGATGTATTGCACGGTGTCGAGGATAGGAGCGGGGGTCACC
>JBEIHR010000192.1:0-1929 GCA_040381195.1 Rubricoccaceae bacterium | reverse complement strand
TTCGAGGCCTGGCTCGATCCGGCGAACTTCGACGCCGACGGCCGGCAGCGCACACCCCTGCGCATCCCGATCCACGGACTCACTTCCGCACCCTCATTGTCCTGAACATTTCCCCGGTTCTACAGTGCATCCACCATCCATTTCGCAGGAGTTGTCATGGCTGCAGATCCCGCCGAGGGCAAGCGCGTCTTCGATCTCGATCGTTCCTACGTCTTCCATTCCTGGAGTGCGCAGGGATCACTGAACCCGATGTGTATCGCGGGTGCTGAGGGCGCCTACTTCTGGGACTACGACGGCAACCGCTTCCTGGACTTCTCCTCGCAACTGGTCAACGTCAACATCGGTCACCAACACCCGAAGGTCGTTGCCGCAATCCAGGAGCAAGCCGCGCGCCTGTCCACGATCGCACCGCAGCACGCCAATGACATGCGCGGCGAGGCCGCCAAGCGCATCGTCGAGCTCGCCGGACCAAACATGGGCAAGGTGTTCTTCACCAACGGTGGTGCCGACGCGGTGGAGAACGCGATCCGCATGGCGCGCCTGCACACCCACAAGCACAAGGTGCTGTCCGCCTACCGTAGCTACCACGGCAACACCGGGGCGGCGATCACCGCGACGGGTGATCCGCGTCGTTGGCCGAACGAGTACGCCAGCCAGCACGTCCACTTCTTTGGCCCCTACCTCTATCGCACGGAGTTCTGGGCAAGCAATGAAGAGGAGGAGACGCAGCGCGCGCTCACTCACCTCGAGCATGTCATCCAGTTCGAGGGACCGAACACGGTCGGCGCGATCATCCTCGAATCGGTCGTGGGCACTGCCGGCATCCTCGGTCCCCCGCCGGGCTACCTCGAGGGTGTGCGGGCTCTCTGCGATAAGTACGGGATCGTCTGGATCGCGGACGAGACGATGTCGGGCTTCGCCCGCACCGGCAAGTGGTTCGCCTTCCAGAACTGGGCAGCGCAGCCCGATCTGATCGTCTTCGCGAAGGGATCGAACTCCGGCTACGTGCCCGTGGGCGGTGTGGTGATCAGCACGGAGATCGCAGCGACCTTCGACGACCGCGTCTTCCCCGGCGGTCTCACCTACTCGGGTCACCCACTTGCCGCCGCCTCCATCGTCGCCTCCATCGACGCCATGAAAGAGGAGAAGGTCGTCGAGAACGCCGCCCATATCGGCGCCACCGTCCTCGGTCCGGGCCTGCGGGATCTGGCCGAGCGTCACCCGGTCATGGGGGACATCCGCGGCCTCGGTGTGTTCTGGGGCATCGACCTGGTGACCAACCGCACCACCCGGGAGCCGATCGCTCCCTACGGTGGGACCTCACCGGCCATGACCGAACTCGTGGTGGAGTGCAAGAAGCGCGGACTCATGCCGTTCACCAACTTCAACCGCCTGCACGTGGTGCCCCCGTGCATCATCAGTGAGTCGGAGGCCAAGGAGGGTCTTGCGATCCTCGACGAGGTCCTCGCGATCACCGACAAGCACTACACGGGCTGAGTTTCAACCGACGTGCACATCCTTGTCGTGGGCTCGGGCGCACGTGAACACGCAGTAACTGCAGCGCTGCTTCGATCATCGGGTGTGCGCGTCACCTGCGCCCCCGGGAACGCCGGGATTGCATCGGTTGCCCCGTGTATGGGTGTCGATGTCTCCGATCCACATGCCGTTGCGGCACTGGCGCGGCAGGTGGGTGCCGATCTTGTGGTGATCGGGCCGGAGGTTCCCCTCGTCGCCGGCGCGGCCGACGCGGTGCGTGCCGCGGGAATCCCATGCTTCGGGCCCTCAGCCGATGCAGCGCGGTTGGAAGGGTCGAAGGCATTCGCCAAGCAGGTCATGGCAGAGGCCGGTGTGCCGACGGCCGAGGCGCGCGCGTGTGTGACGCGTGAAGAGGTTTCTGATGCGTTGGACGCGTTCGGTGCGCCGTATGTC
>JBEIHR010000191.1:0-1955 GCA_040381195.1 Rubricoccaceae bacterium | reverse complement strand
GCGTATTCGCCCGCAACGATGCGTGAGGTCATCGGAGGCTGGAACGTCAGTGTCACGTCCTGCTCGTCACCGGGGAACAACGAGACCGACGGAGGATCGACGGATACCCACGCGGCGGCCGGCCCCAACACACTCACGTCGTACGTTTCGACGATGCCGCTCGGGTTGCGAATGGCGAGTTCGGTGGTGGCTATTTGCCCCGGCTCCACCCGGATTCGGGCATCACGAACGGACACCAGAGGCCGGATCGGCGCCTCTGGCTGGGCCAGGGTGCTGCTACTCATATGTCCTCGACGGGTCGGGGAAGATCGGGACCCCTCCACGATAGGGGCCAGTTCCTCACAACATGGGTAACTGTGACCCCATTTGTCCCACGTGTCGCTAGCCTCACGTGCACCCCCCATTCAGGGGGGTTCCGTGGGGAGCACCCCCTGAACCGGGGGGTTCGAGTGGGGGCTCGGCTCCTTAGGCTCGCGTGACCGGCAGGAGAGTGGGAGGTGGGCTGTGGGCCTCACCGATAGTCCCGCTCTCGTTGTGCTCGACGACCACGAACTCGTCCGGGACGGCATGGAGCGCCAGCTGACCACCGACTTCCCCGGGGCCCGGGTGGTCTACTCCGGCGATTCCCTCCTGGATGCACTGCGGGCCACCGCGTCGGCTCCGTGCGACTGCGCGGTTGTGGACCTCGATCTGGGGGACCAGACCCCGGTGGCCGAGACGGTGTCCGCGTTCACTGCCCGAGGCATACCGGTCGTGGTTGTCAGCGCCATGGCCCGGCCGGACGTCTTGCAGGCAGCCATGGCGGCCGGCGCCCAGGCCTTCATCGCGAAGCGCTCCAGTCTGCGCAACCTCTCGATGGCTGTCCGAACCGTGCTCGACGGAGGCACCTGGTTCCCACCCGACCTGGCCGGAGCGGTCCTGCGGACTTCCACCTCGGTGGAACTGTCCGCGCAGGAGAAGCGAGCGCTCGTGCTCTACGCCTCGGGCCTCACCCTGGAGATGGTGGCGCGTCGCATGGAGATCACCCCGAACACCGTCAAGCACTACCTTGATCGGGTGCGTGACAAGTACACCGCGGCAGGAATCGCGGCGCGCACCAAGATGCAGCTGCACCAGGTTGCTCGCTTGGAGGGGCTGCTTCCCTAGCAACGTGCGGAGCGGTCGCCTATGGCACCCTCTCCCCGTGTCGGCCCATGACGTGCAGGAGGGGCAGGTCCCGCTCTCGGACCTGCTGCGCGCGGCGGGACTGATCGCCCTCACGGTCACCGGTGCCGTCATCTTCATCCCAGCGGCAGTGCTTCTGATCATCCGAGGAAACGCGACTCTTGCCGACTGGCTGGCCTGGCTTATCCCGCTCGCCATGTGGATTCTCGGCTTCGCCCCCACGGTGCGGCCGCTGCGCGCGTGGGTGCAGGCCGGTGCCGGCGTCCTGTTCATGCTCATGGCCGCCGTTGTGCCGGGGGATCCCTGGATTCCGGTTCCCACGATCGCGTTCGCCGTCGTCGTCGCCGGAGTGTTCACGCTGCCCTGGCGGAGCGTTCTTCATTTGATCGCGATTACAGCGGCGATGGACATAACTCTTGCGCTTGTGCCTTCGGCAGGACTCGACGTCTACGGGGGAGGGCCCCTTCCCGCGTTGACGGGTGCCGCGCTGCAGATCCTGGCGGGGGGAGGACTTCTTCTCGCGTGGTATAGCTGGGTGAGGAATGTCGAGTTGGCGGATGCCGAGTTCGCTGAAATTCGCAACGCCACGCTCGCGCGCGAGCGATTGAGGGCGCGACGCGACTCCTCTGCTGCCGTTGCGCGCAGGATCCATGAAACCGTGCTCAACACGTTGGCGGCGATCTCGATCGGCGTGGATGACCAGAGTGCGGAGGCTGCACGAAAGACGTGTCGGCGCGATATCGAGCAGATGGAGCTCGGATTACGACAGGTTCCGGATTCGACCGTGACAG
>JBEIHR010000190.1:0-1970 GCA_040381195.1 Rubricoccaceae bacterium | reverse complement strand
TTCGTGGTCTCCCAACTCGGCGAGCTGCCCACCGTCGGTGCCACCGTTGAGGTGGATGGCCACGTCCTCACCGTCACGGAGCTCGATGGACGGCGGGTCGCCAGGCTCAGCGTCCGGGCCCTTGAGACCGAGTCGGCGGGCCCGGACGTGCCGCTGCCAGAATGACGCCATGCCGGAGATCCCCGTCCACGTCCCCCCGCGCGTCCTCTCCGGCATCCAGCCGACCGCCGACTCCTTCCAGGTCGGCAACTATCTGGGCGCCCTGCGTCACTGGGTGACCCTTCAGGAGACTCACGACGCCTTCTACTGCGTGGTCGATCAGCACGCCATCACCGTGGAGCACGATCCTGCGGTTCTGCGCCAGCGCACGCTGCTGTCCTTCGCGCAGCTGCTCGCTGTGGGACTTGACCCGACCCGGTCGACGGTCTTCATCCAAAGCCACGTCCCCGAGCACGCGCAGCTTGCCTGGATCCTTGAGTGCATCACGGGCTTCGGCGAAGCGTCACGCATGACGCAGTTCAAGGACAAGTCGCAGCGCGAGGGCGCAGAGCGGGCCACCGTGGGTCTCTTCACCTATCCGGTGCTTCAGGCCGCCGACATCCTCATCTACCAGGCAGCCGGGGTGCCTGTCGGCGAGGATCAGCGCCAGCACCTCGAACTCACCCGAGACCTTGCCCAGCGCTTCAACTCCACCTACGGACCCACCCTCGTGGTGCCGGAGCCCTTGATCGTCAAGGACACCGCCAAGGTGCTCGACCTGACCGATCCCACCGCGAAGATGAGCAAGTCCGCACCCGCGGGCTGTGTCTTCCTCCTCGATGACCCGAAGGTCACCCGCAAGAAGCTCATGTCGGCCGTCACCGACTCGGATCGAGATATCCGCTACGACCCCGAGGCGAAGCCCGGGGTGTCGAATCTCCTCACTCTTCTTGCGGCATTCGACGGTCGTCCCGTCGAGGACGTGGCTGCGTCCTACGACGGCCGCGGCTACGGAGACCTCAAGAAGGACGTCGCGGAGGTCGTCGTCGACTTCTGCACAGGATTCCAAGTCCAGGTAAGTGAACTCATGTCCGACCCCGCAGAGCTCAGCCGCCTCGTCCGGATGGGTGCCGATCGCGCACGTGCTGCGGCGACTCCGACCCTCGCCGCCGTCTACGACCGCGTAGGCTTCGCGCCGATTCCTCCGCCATGATCACCTTGGGCGTCGTCATCGACGTGCCCGAGCCCTACGCGACTCGCATCCGTGAGGCTCGACGGGCCTGGGGCGATTCCGAATCAGGATCCATCCCCCCTCACGTCACCATCGTGCCCCCGGTGTCGGTGGATGCGGAAGAGATGCCCGCGCTCGAGCAGCATCTTGAGCGGGCGCTGCGGGGTTGCGCCCCCTTCCGCGTGCGCCTACGCGGTACCGGAACCTTCCGTCCGGTGAGCCCCGTCGTCTTCCTCACCGTGGCCGAAGGCATTTCCGGATGCGAGGGTCTGGAGCGGCGTATCCGCTGCGGTCCCTGGGCCGTCGAGCTCCGTTTCCCGTATCACCCGCACGTCACGGTGGCGTTCGACCTGCCCGATGAGATGCTCGACCACGCGGGCACCGTCCTGGGTGACTTCGAGGCCGACTTCACCGTCGACGCTGTGCGACTCTACGAACTCGTCGAGGGCGACTGGGTGGCTCGCGCGACGTACCCGCTCCTTGGCTGACGCAGAGTCAGACGCGGAGTCAGTTGCGAGAGAGTCAGACGCGGAGTCAGTTGCGCGCGTAGTCAGGCTCGCTGTCGAACTCATCGTGTGACGAACTACGGGCTCGGCGGCCGCCGCTGCGCGGCGAGGGCCCGCGGAGATTGCGCAGCCCGAGAACGATGAGCACGATACCGACGGCCATGGCCCCCACGAGTGTCCATACCCAGCCCCAATTCGTCGACGCCGCGGACGATGCGCCTGCCTGGTCCGCCGAGGCGGTCGTGGTGCCAGCC
>JBEIHR010000189.1:0-2000 GCA_040381195.1 Rubricoccaceae bacterium | reverse complement strand
GCTGATCCCACCGCTGGCCAGTCACAAGAAGAACGCCGAGAAATTGATGAACTACTACTCCGACCCGGTCGTGGCTGCGACTGTGGCCGAGTACGTCAACTACATCTGCCCCGTGCAGGGTGCCCAGGAGGCGATGCTCGAGATCAATCCGGAGTTGGCGGAGAGCCCGTGGATCTTCCCGAACACGGAGATCCTCGATCAGAGCTATGTCTTCATGGAGTTGACGATCGAGCAGGACGCCGAGTACCAGCGGCTGTTCCAGACGGCGATCGGAAACTGATCACGAGGGTTCCGGATTCCGGTCCCCTGGTGTCATCACGGCGCTAGGGTCTGGCGAGCAGTACCGGGGAGGGGTGCAGATGCGGCAGGTCGAAGACCTCACGCTCGATCATCTGACCAAGTCCTTCGGCGAGATGACCGCCGTGGACGACCTGAGCCTCACCATCCCGGCCGGATCGTTCTTCGCGCTCCTGGGTGCGTCCGGATGCGGCAAGACCACGACATTGCGCATGGTCGCGGGCCTCGAGGACCCCACGTCGGGCCGGATCTCCATCGGCGATCGGGATATCACCGGCACTCGTGCCTACCAGCGCCCCGTGAACACCGTCTTCCAGAGCTATGCACTTTTCCCGCACCTGGACATCTACGAGAACGTGGCATTCGGATTGCGCCGCCGTGGCATCAAGGATGTCAAGGCGCCGGTGGAGGCGATGCTCGAACTCGTGGAGTTGGGCCCGATGGCGCGCCGGAAGCCCAGTCAATTGTCGGGAGGTCAGCAGCAGCGGGTCGCGGTCGCACGTGCGTTGATCAACGAGCCCGACGTCTTGCTCCTCGATGAGCCGCTCGGTGCGCTGGACTTGAAGTTGCGCCGGCAGATGCAGATCGAGTTGAAGCGCATCCAAACTGAGGTGGGCACCACCTTTGTGCACGTGACCCACGATCAGGAGGAGGCCATGACCATGGCCGATACCGTCGCGGTGATGAACGCGGGCCGCATCGAGCAAATGGGTCACCCGGCGGATGTGTACGAGCTTCCAAGAACCCTGTTCGTGGCGAACTTCCTCGGCCAGTCGAACATCATCAGCGCAGCGGTCGACGGCACGGATGGATCCATGCTGACGGTGTCCTCGCATGGAGCATCATTCCGTCTGCCGTCGGAGCGGAACTCGGCCACAGGCGCAGCCATCCTCGTCGGTGTTCGGCCCGAGAAGGTCACCCTCCTGGACGCCGTCGACATCGAGCGTGTGCCCGCGCAGAACAACCGGGTGGACGGGACCGTCACGGACGTGAGCTACACGGGTGTATCGACCCAGTACCTGGTGCGCGCACCGTGGGGTCAGGAGCTGACTGTCTTCGAACAGAACGACATCGTCGGTGATCGGGCCGCGGTGGGAGATCCCGTGGTGATGCACTGGGCCGTGGAGCACACCTTCGGCCTGGAGCCCTAGACGTGGCGGCCGTCCTACCGAGTGGGGGAGCAAGCGGTGCGCCTGTTGCCCAGCGGCGCGCACGGACCGGGTACTTCCTCTTGCTCCCCGGCATGGCATGGCTGGCGATCTTCTTTGCGATCCCCTTCATCACCCTCTTCGTGACGAGCCTCCAGGCCCCGTCACCGGACGCCGCCGGTCAATTCGTACCCGCCTTCCAGATCTCCAACTACGCCGATGCGTTCATCAACTACTGGCCCCAGTTCGTCCGCTCACTCGTCTACGCCGGTCTCGCAACTCTTTTCGCACTCATCATCGGCTACCCGCTCGCGTACTTCATCGCGTTTCGGGGAGGGAAGTGGCGTGGTCTCCTCCTCGTCCTCGTTGTGGCGCCCACGTTTGCTTCGTTTCTCCTGCGCACCTACGCCTGGCAGACGATCCTCTCGGACAACAGTCCGATAACCCAGTTCCTGAACTTCCTCAATCTCCTGCCCGACGACCGCATCCTCAACACGGGTATCGCTGTCGTCGCCGGCCTGACCTATAACTTCCTGCCCTTCATGATCCTCCCGC
>JBEIHR010000188.1:0-2053 GCA_040381195.1 Rubricoccaceae bacterium | reverse complement strand
CGCGATCGACGACGAGACCGAAGACGGCCTGGTCGCGTTGACCGACATCGAATTCGATCCCGAGACCGGGGAGTTCGAAGTCACCGAGGTTGACGTCGAGGCGGACGAAGTCGATACCGAATTCCTGGCACTCGTGGACGATGCCGATGAGGGCACCGACGGCAGCACCGATGAGGGCACCGACGGCAGCACCGATGAGGGCACCGACGGCAGCACCGATGAGGGGGCGGACCAGGGCCGGGTAGAGGAGGGACCGTCCGAGCAAGGTCCCGCTGACGAAGGTGGTGCCGACGGCGGCGGGGAGGCGACAGAGGAGGAGTGAGCACGGTGCGCCTCTGCGGGCACCAATATCGCGGAGCCGCCACGTTCGCCTTACCTCGACCGCTACCCCTTCACCCATACGGCATTGGATTTTTGCTCCCAGGTTGTGACACGTGGGATTGATGTAGTGCCACGTCAGCATGTCAACTGCTGATCGAGCGATGGTGCCTCAGAAAAGACTCGGGGGCGACCATCGGTCACCCCCGAGTTCACACAACTTCAACTACTGAGGAATGCGATTATTCCAACGCGTGGGTCCTGGCTTGGACGGCAAAAGCACAAAGACGAGCGTCACGATCAAGCCGACGAACGGGATCAGCAGGATCCACGCCCACCAACCGCTGCGGTCTGTGTCATGGAGGCGCCGAATCCAGACCGATAGGCCGGGGAGGAAGAGTGCCAACGACGTGATGAGGCTCACCGGACCAACGCTCGTCATCATGTTGGTGGAGAAGAGAGCGGTATCGATGATCGAGGCGACAATCGCGACGATGATGGCGAAGAGAGTCCACCACCAGTATTCGGACCGGGTGGATCGAGCGTTCCACACGACGTAGCCTCGAAAACCTTTCTTAATCGCACCTACGAAACCGGTCTTTGGTGGTTCTGAATACTCGGTTACAACGATTTCTTCCATGGACATGTGCTGCCTCCCTAGCCAACGCCGAACAGCGCGGTTGCGCCAGGCTAGCGCGAATACGGTGCACCTACGTGAAATCCAGCGGTGATGGGCGACGCACGATCCCGGGCTGGGCTGCGCCAGAGAGAAGGCACGTCCATATCCCGTGGTCGACGGCACCCACTGACCTTTTCCGCCAGGAGCGTTCACGGAACCTGGCCGCACGGGGCAACACATGTGCTTGGATTCCCGGATGCCTCGATCTTTCACTCTGCGCCAGAAGCTTCGCTACCGATTCGACAACACCCTGTCCAAAGGAATCTGGGGCGTGCTCGGCTGGCTCGGCGCCCTGGCGATCGCCTTCATCGTCGCCGTCGCAATCTTCCTGCGCCTGACCGGAGTCGGTCCCGAAGACGAGCCCACATCCATCCAAGAGGGTGTGTGGATAGCGCTCACACGCTCACTGGATGCTGGCACGTTCACCGGCGACGAAGGTGTGCCGTTTCGCCTCGCAACCTTGACAGTCACGATCGTTGGAATCTTCCTCGCCGCCGCAATCATCGGTTTGGTCTCTTCCGCCATCGACGTCCGCGTCGAAAACCTTCGCCGCGGACGTTCGCAAGTGATCGAGAAAGGTCACACACTGATCGTCGGTCGGAACGACAAATTGAGCTCGGTGATCAAGGAGTTGGTCGAAGCGAATCTCAGCGAGAAGAATCGGGCGATCGTGGTGTTGACACCAGACGATGTGGTGGACGTCGCGGAGCATTTGCGCAGTGAGATTCCAGACATGAAGACTTCGCGTCTCGTCGTGCGCTGCGGTAACCCCACTCGGATCGGCGATCTCGAGCAGGGCAACCCGGCAGAGGCCAAGGCGATCATCATCCTGCGACCAGAAGACGGGTCAGATGCGCATGTAGTGAAGACCGCCCTCGCCGTAGCCCGATGTCTCCCCGAGGGTTCCTCCGCTCCCATCGTCGCGGAGCTCGAGGACCGGGAGACAGCCGTCGCACTCACCGATGCCATTGGTAGGAGACTCTTGACCATCACGTCCAGTGAAGTGCTCGCCCGCATTGGCGCGCAAGTGGCCCGATCCCCCGGCTTGGGTGGTAT
>JBEIHR010000187.1:0-2097 GCA_040381195.1 Rubricoccaceae bacterium | reverse complement strand
TGCCCGGCCTGCGAGTCCGTGCAGCTCGAGCGCCGCGGAGGCAAGGACTTCTGCCCGCGCTGCTACTACATCCAGCCGTGCTGTGATGGGGGCGTCTGCACGGCTTGACGGCATGAGTCCTCTGTGACCAGAATAATGGTCATGGTTACTGCTTCGCTCGCCTCGGTCAAGGCCCGGCTTTCGTCATTCGTAGATGACGTGGAGGTCACGCACGAACGGGTCGTCATCACCCGAAACGGATCACCGGCGGCCGTCCTCGTGGCCCCCGAAGACCTGGAGTCCCTCGAAGAAACAATCGCCGTCCTGTCTGACCCCGATGCCATGGTGGAGTTGATGGAGGCGCGTGCCGCAATCGCGAAGGGGGACCTCACACCCATCGAGGAAGTCGTGTTTCACGATGGGACCACGTCATTGAAGGGACGCCATGTACCGGGTGCTCCTCGCTCCCCCCGCTCGCCGCGCGCTTGAACAGACCTTGCCCATCGCGGTCGCACATGCGGCCTGGGAATTCATTCGTGGACCACTTGCCGAGAATCCATACCGAGTAGGTAAGCCACTCCGAGGGGATCTTGAGGGATTGTGGTCGGCGCGTCGGGGAAGCTACCGGGTCGTCTACTCGATCGACGAAGGGGTGGTGACGGTATTCATCATGCGCATCGCACATCGACGCGACGCGTATCGCCCTTAGATGCAGTGAGACTCGCTCATCTACTCTTGAGACGTGTTACCCCTGATCCTCTTGTGGGATATCGACGGCACCCTGATCGAGCACGCACCCGCGAAACGTGATCGGCACGCCTATGCGGTGAAGCAGGTCCTCGGGGTCCCCACGAATCCGGTCCCGCAGGGTGTGGGGAAGACGGACAGGCAGATCGTCACGGAATTGATCACCGTGCATACCGAACCCACGGATGCGTTGATCGCCGAAGTCCTCGATCATCTCGATGACATCACCGACGGGGATCTCGTTACCTCACCCGCAAGCGCACTCCCCGGTGTCACGGATGCACTCGCCCATATGTCGGGAATCGGTGCGCGCAACCTGCTGCTGACCGGGAACACGCCACGTCGCGCGGAGGCGAAGGTGCGGACGGCGGGACTGGACACGTATTTCGACCTCCCGGCAGGCTTCTACGGGCACACCCACGCCACTCGCATGGATCTCGTGGCCGAGGCGGTGGATCGACTCGATGACGACGTCCTCGCCACAACGATCATCATCGGCGATACGCCCCTGGACATCACGGCGGCGCGATCCGGTGGCTTGAAGGTGATCGCCGTGGCCACAGGCGCGGTCGACGAGCAGGAGTTGGCACGGCACAACCCCGACGGGCTCCTTCCCGTCATCGATGCCGCCGTGTTTGCGGCCCTGGTGGATCGGGTTCTCCTGCAATAGTTCATCGACATCCCAGCGCGGTCCCTTGTTCCTGCACCCCCACGGTCGTACAGTCGCACCACCGTTCGACACTCGGGAGCGCACATGGTGGACACGACGTATCCGGCACGGTTGACGATCGACTATCAGGAGAAGTTGAGTCGCGTCACAACCATCTTCCGCATCATCTTGGTGATTCCGATTCTCATCATCCTGGGGATCCTGACCAGCGGCAGTGACACCGTCATCCAGACCGTGAACGAGACCGGCGAGGTCGTTGTCGAGACCATCAACACCGGTGCAGGGATCGTCGGGTCTCTCTTCCTCGTGACCCTGCTGCTGATCCTGTTCCGCAAGCGCTACCCGAAGTGGTGGTTCGACTTCGTCCTCGCGCTCAACCGGTTCTCGCTGCGCATCTCCGCCTACATCGCCCTGCTGACGGACAAGTACCCGTCAACGGAGGACGAGCAGAACATCCATCTGGAACTGGACTACCCCAACGCGCAGACCGATCTCAAGCGTGGAATGCCGCTGGTGAAGTGGTTCCTGGCGATCCCGCACTACGTCATCCTGTTCTTCCTCTGGATCGCAGTGTTCGTGGTGGTGCTCATCGCCTGGTTCGCGATCATCTTCACCGGCCGCTACCCGCGGGGGCTCTTCGACTTCGTGGTGGGTGTGATGCGGTGGACCTGGCGCGTGCAGGCGTACGCCCTGCTGCTGGC
>JBEIHR010000186.1:0-2151 GCA_040381195.1 Rubricoccaceae bacterium | reverse complement strand
GCACGACCACTCTGAGGCGTACCTGCGAGAGGACTGGTTTATCCCGATGTCGGAGGGAGATCACGACAAGTCAAAGGTGGTCTGCGCTGCGGCCGACTTTGCCATCACCAAGGGAGATCGATCGAATCGGACGTCCCTCACCGTTGGTGGAATGGATGCGGGGAATATCCTCCACTTCATCGGCCAATCAGTCGGGCGGTGGGACGCTTATGAGATCTGCGATGAGCTCTTCGCTGTCCAGTCGAGGTGGAATCCTGACGTCTTCTGGGTAGAAACGGGGCAGATCTGGGGTGCCCTGTGGCCAACCCTCAAGAAGGAGATGGAACGCCGCGGGCGGTGGATCAACTTTGTGGCGAGGACTCCACTGAAGGACAAAGCGGGCCGCGGACGGTCCCTCCAGCGCCGGATGCGTGGAGGCGGCACGCGGTGGGATACGAAGGCCTGGTGGTTCGAACCGATGAAGCTCGAGATGCTCCACTTCCGCGCCGATGCGGATGCGAAGCTGGATGATCAGTTCGATAGCGCCTCGCTCCTTAGCCTTGGGTTCGATGATCTCGCCTCCGTCGAGGAGGAGGACTTCATCACCGAGGAGGAGTGGGAGTTCCGCCGGGCCGATCCAAGGATCGAGCAGGGGCGGAGCAAGGTGACGGGGTACTAAGATGAGACTCAAACTTGACCATCGTATCCAGATTGACCAGAGGACTGCGTCGTCTCCGAATCTGACGAATCGCTTCGGCGTGGACGACCTTGCGCGAATCGGAGAGGCCGTCTGGAGTGGGTACGATCAGGATTGTGCCTCGCGCGGCGCGTGGGTCCGCCGGAACCGGGCGGCGATGGAGCTCGCCCTCCAGGTGAAGCCGGGGAAGTCCTTCCCGTGGCCGAATGCGTCGAACGTCGCGTTTCCCCTCTTGACCATTGCGGCCCTTCAGTTCCACAGCCGGGCCTATCCCGCCCTATTCTCTGGCTCCGAGATCGTGAAGTATCGCGTCCCCGGGATGGACCCGACGGGAGCGCTCGAGACGCAGGCCACCCTGGTGGGGCGCTACATGTCCCACCAGGCGATGGATCTCGACGAGTCCTTCGAGGAGCAGCATGATCGACTCCTGATCCACGTCCCCATCGTCGGGTGTGCCTTTGTCAAGACGCGCTACTCCGCGACGGACCGTCACAACGTGTCGGAGCTCGTTCCGGCGGAGGATCTCGTGATTGACTACTTCGCCAAGTCGGTCGAGTCGGCATGGCGAAAGACTCAGCACGTCGTGCTCTACCGGAATGACATCTACGAGAGATGCACTGCGGGCATCTTCCGCGACATCCTCGAGGAACCCTGGTACACCACGAGCGCCACGCCGCAGCTACCGCAGACCCAGTCGGAGAAGTATCGCGTCACGGGCTTTACCCAGCCCCCTTCAGGTGATGGGGAGGCCCTGTTGTTCCTTGAGCAGCACACCTGGCTCGACCTCGATGGGGATGGCTATGCTGAGCCCTACATCGTGACGATCGAGAGGTCGAGCAAGGCAGTCGTCCGCATCGTTGCGCGGTGGGAAAGCTCGGACGATGTGGAGCGCATCGGAGGTGGGCGAATCCTCCGCATCCGCCCGACGGAGTACTATACGAAGTACGAGCTCATCCCGTCGCCCGATGGGGGGATCTACGGCCTCGGGTTTGGGGCTCTCTTGGGACCACTGAACGAGTCGGTCGATACGATCGTGAACCAGTTGATCGATGGGGGCACCATGGCGACGGCGGCGGGAGGATTCCTCTCGAAGGGCGTGAAGATGCGGGGTGGGGCGATGACGTTCCAACCCTTCGGGTGGAACCACGTTGAGTCAACGGGGGATGACCTTCGCAAAGGGATCTTTCCCCTCCCTGTTCGCGAGCCGTCCGCGGTGCTGTTCAACCTCCTTTCACTCTTGATCAACTATACGCAACGGATTAGCGGCTCGACCGATGTGATGGCGGGGGAGAATCCTGGCCAGAACACCGCCGTCCGAAACATGCAAGCCATGCTCGAGCAGGGCATGAAGATCTACAACGCGACGTTCAAGCGCCTCTGGCGTGCGATGCGTGCGGAGTTCCAAAAGCTCTACATCCTGAACGCGCGGCATATGCCCCTTTCGGTCCCATTCGGCGAAGCCGTCGTGGGGAGGG
>JBEIHR010000185.1:0-2184 GCA_040381195.1 Rubricoccaceae bacterium | reverse complement strand
CGCTCCTCGACAGGGAGCGGCCGCGGAGGAGCGGACACGGGCTCGACAGGCACAACGTCAGCTCCGAGGATCCCAGCGGCCCCCGTGTCCACGGCCTGGACCGTCCGTCCCGCAGGCTCATAAATCCACGTCGCCTGCGCGCGGTCCAGTGATGCGGTAACCCGCCATCGACCGTCCTCAGCTCGGTAGGCATCCCATGTGGCTCCCCGCCAGGTGTCGGCGACGAGGTCGAGCAGGACCGTGGTGCCTGTTGCCCCACGCACGTAGGCCCGCTGGGCCAACTCAACGATGTAGGCACGCTCCCGCAACGGGGGTTCGGCATACCGCGCCACCTTGTCGAGGGGCCATCCAGTTTCGGCCACGACATCGTCCACGGACGCGCCCGCTCGCACGCGCGCCTGGATCTCACGTGGACTCAACGTGTGCAGTGGGACTCCTCGTTTGGGCTAGGGCGCCAACCTATCGCGAGATTCCAGCGCCGGGGGCATGCCACCGGGTATTGGATCCTCCACCCAGGCCACGGCAAGGTCCGGGGTCTCGTCGCGGAGGTGGCGTTTGATGTAGCGCGAGGAGGCCAGCCCCAGGACTGCGCAGAACACGCCGCCAGCCCAGGCGAATCCAAACGCCATACGGGTTCCCTGGGCGTCGACGATCGCACCGCCGGCAGCCGACCCGATTGCGAACCCCACGGACAAACCTGCGGTCACCCAGGTAAGCCCCTCCGTGAGTAGCCGCGGTGGCACGAGGCGTTCCGTGACGGAGAAAAGGCTGATGAGGGTTGGCGCGATGCTCATGCCTGCGAAGAAGGCCACGACCATCAGCCACGGAACGGAGGAGACAGCGAGGGCAGGGATCATGACCAGGCTGAGGATGACGGCGGTGGTTCGGAGCTGAACCTCGAGGCCCGATTTCCACCGACGGGAGCCGAAGTAGAGGCCACCGATGAGGGATCCCCCCGCCCAGAGTGCGAGCACCACACCGGCGGCACCGGCCACACCAGCCTGCTCCGTGAAGGCGACAGTGGATACGTCGAACGCGCCGAAGAGGACGCCCAGACCGAGCGCAACCATGATTGCGATCGGAATGCCCGGGGTCATCAGTGCGGAAGGGCCTGAGCCGTGGCCCTTGGAGCGGTGGAGCGGTGGCTGGGTTGCGCGCTGTCCAGCGAGCCACCAGCTACCAACCAGCAGCAGCCCTGCGGAGAGAACCAGCGGTGTAGGGGTCCAGAGGGACACCGCTGTCGTGGCTGCGAGTAACGGACCGATCGAGAAGATCAGCTCGTCGACGATGCTCTCCCAGGCGAATCCTGCCCGCCTGATGTCGGGGTTCGGGGACACGGACGCCCAACGTGCCCGCACGAACGAGCCGATCGTTGGCTGGCACAGCGCCGTGATTGTCACGAAGATCCACGCCGTCCACCGAGGGAGCGGTCCCAGAATGCTGAAGACGAACGCCATCATCGCAAGGCCCGAGATGAGCGGAAGCGCCAGCAGAATTCCCCGTTGGCCGTGCACGTCGGCCCAGCGACTGCTCAGAATTCCGCCGCCAGCGGAGCAGACGGCGTAAACGGCGGACAGGGCACCCGCGAGGGCATACGAACCGGTTGTGATGCTGACCAACAGAAGGACACCGAGACCATTCAGGGCCAATGGCAAACGCGCGATGAACGCAGCGCCCGTGAATGCCGCCGTTCCGGGCACCTGGAGCGCGGCTCGGTATGTCGCGATCACGAGGCACCGTACCGCGAGCCCGAGCCGACGGGCAGGATGAGCCTGTGGAATCGCTGCCCCGTGACGTGCTCCTCGGACGACATGAACGGGCACGCCTGGCGTGGGAGGTGGCGCACGACGCGGGGGTCTTTCTCCGAGACGAGCGACCCGACGACCTGGAGGTGTCCAGCAAGTCGACACCCACCGATGTGGTCACTGCAATGGATCGCGCCTCGGAGGATCTGATCGTCAGTCGGATTGTCTCCGCGTACCCCGACGACGGGATCCTCGGGGAAGAGGGGAGCGCACGTTCCGGGACCTCCGGTGCGACGTGGATCATCGATCCGCTCGATGGGACCGTCAACTATCACTTCGGGATCCCGACCTGGGGTGTGTCGGTGGGGGTGCATGTCGATGGCGTGGGGGAGGTGGGCGTTATCGCCACCCCGGAATTCGACGAGTCGTTCGTGGGAAT
>JBEIHR010000184.1:0-2256 GCA_040381195.1 Rubricoccaceae bacterium | reverse complement strand
TGCCCTGCGTAAAACCTTGATGGGTGCGAGTGTCACGTTGTCCAACACGCTCATATGCGGAAAGAGGTTGTAGGAATGGAACACGATCCCGATGCGTGTGCGCACCGCGTCGAGGTCCACATCCAGGGCACTGACCTCGATTTCTCCATCCAGCGTGATGGTGCCCGCGTCAACGGTCTCACGGCCGTTGACGCAGCGGAGGAGTGTCGACTTGCCGGATCCGGATGCGCCGATCAGCGCGGTGACGGTATGGGCGTCGACCGTGAGGTCGATACCGCGCAGGACGGGGAGGGTGTCGAATCCCTTCCACACGCCGGATACATCCAGGAGTGGGTTCGTTGCCATCAGGCCACCGACCTGCGCTTGCGCTCGGTTCGCCGCTGCACCCAGTCGGCGAAACGGGTCATAGGAATCGTGAGTGCAATGAAGATGCAGGCCGCCACGACGTAGGGGGTGTAGTTGAAGTTGAACGAGGCATCGATCTGGGCTTGGCGCAACGCCTCGATGGGGCCGAGGACTGCCACGAGTGCAGTGTCTTTCTGCAAGGAGATGAAGTCATTGAGGAGCGGGGGCAGCACGTTGCGGGTTGCCTGCGGCAGGACCACGTAGCGGTTGGTCTGAGCCGAATTCAAGCCCAGAGACCTCGCCGCCATCCGCTGCGAGGGATGAACCGAGTTGATCCCGGCGCGGAAGACCTCGGCCACATAGGCGCCGTAGGAGAGCACGAGGGCGACGGTGCCCCAGAAGATCGGGTCGGAGGGAACACCCGGCAGGCGCAAGGCGGGCATGCCGAAACCGAGTAGGAAGATGACCAGGATCGTGGGGACGCCGCGGAAGACGTCGACGTAGACCGTGGCGACGACCCGGAGCGGCAGGAAGATCGGTGCGCGCAGTCCCCGGCCCAGCGCCACCAGCAGGCCGAGGATCAGGATGATCGGCTCGGCGATGAGGAAGATCCGCACGTTCAACCAGAACGCCGAGATCACCTCCGGGAACGATGTCGCGAACTGCTCCCCGGAGAAGAACGTCTCCTGGACAGCGGCCCAACCGGAGCTGCGTCCGATGAGCAGGACGATCACCACGGCGAACCCGATCAGGCTCGCGATACCGATCAGGGCATTCGTCCACGCCTTCTTACGCAACTGCGCCTGACGCAGCGGGTCCCGATAGACCACGTCTGCGCCAGGCGCGGGTGCAAGGCTCATCGAGCGATGAGGCTATTCCTTGATGTACGGAGCAGCCGCACCGGCAAGCCACTCGTCCTGGATAGCCTGCAGTTCACCACTCGCCGACAGGTCAGCGAGAACGGTGTTCACGCAGCTCACCAGTGGGTTGCCCTTCTCGAAGAGGAGGCCGAACTGCTCGCCACCCTCCTGAGCCGGGAACTGGCCGACGATCTTGGAGTTCTCGATCTCGACCGCGGTGATGTAGTAGGCGGTGGGCAGATCCACGACGATTGCGTCGACCTGGCCGTTCTGGAGTGCGCTCTTGGCGTCGTTGGTGTCGTTGTACACGAACGGCTCCGCCTCCGGGCCGACCACATCCGTGATGAATGCGAGGCTGGTGGTGCCGACCTGGGCGCCGAGCTTCGCCGCCTGCAGTTCTGCGAGGGTCGTCGCAGACGCAACCGGTGAGTCGTTCAAAGCCACGACAGCCTGGTTGACGGTGTAGTAACCATCAGAGAAGTCAACGGCCTCGGCCCGCTCCGGGGTGATCGAGATCTGGTTGATGTCGAAGTCGAAGTTCTTCTCTCCCGGTGCGTACGAGGAGTTGAACGGAACGACCTCCCAGACGACCTCCTCCGGGGTGAACCCGAGTCCCTCAGCGACGGCATAGGCCACCGCAGACTCGAAGCCCTGGCCATTCGTGGGGTCGTCATCGACGAAGTACGGCGGGTAAGCCGGTGAATCGGTCCCGATGGTGAGGGTGCCCGGGGCGAGAGTGGCGAGGTTCTCCTTCGCGCACGGATCAACCGCGGCCTCTTCTGCGGTGGTGGTCTCGGCCGCAGTCTCGGCCGCAGGTGTCTCAGCAGCGGTTTCGGTACTCGAACCCGAGCTGCAGGCGGCGACGAACATGGCAGCGGTGAGCACTGCAGCCAACGCGGTCGCGCGTCGTGAGCGAAGCATTTAGATCTCCTCCTTATGGTGACCGCTGGATCTCAGCGGACTTCCATCGTTCCAGACTGTAGTCATGACGCGATCCGGGTGCGGCACGAACACACGGGTCGCACCTGCACATCACTTGCAGCTCGGAATT
>JBEIHR010000183.1:0-2278 GCA_040381195.1 Rubricoccaceae bacterium | reverse complement strand
CGGTGGCCCGGTTTTCATCCACTCCAAAGCGATCATCCGCGACGCGGGAACCAGAAACGCCATGGCGTTCGTGGGCTCACAGAATTCCGGGGACAACGTGTCGATGAATTCCGAGCGCGAGCTTGGCATCCTCCTCGGCAAGGACACCCAGGTCGATCGAATGAACCGCATCTTCGACGAGGACTGGGCGGTGGGCTCACCGCTCACCTATGACGACGAATCGTTGGTGGACCCCTTTTGGATCACCTACCCATCCCCCAGCTCCTAGTGCCAAGGTGGCCGTCCTCATCATCACCGCTCCTGCACAATGGTAGAAAATGTCGGCCATGAGGTAGAATTCGTTCGTGACCATGAACATCAAGAACCCCGAGGCCCACGAACTGGCCAAGGAGTTGGCCGCGCTCGAGAACACCACCGTCACTGCAGCGGTCACGCTCTCTCTTCGGGAGGCTCTCGCCAAGCGTCGAGGGGACGAAGCCGCGGCCGCTCGCCTTGAGAAGATGCGGGACATCTCAAGCCGATTTGCAGAACGGGAACGAATGAACCCGGGTGCGAAATCCCTGTGGGAGATCAACGAGGACCTATTCGACGAAAGCGGCCTCCCCCGATGATCATCGACGCCTCTGCACTCCTCGCCGTGCTCCTCGACGAGCCTGAGCGACCCACCTTCGAAGCAGCCATGTCCCGCGACCCGTTCCCCCGGATTTCTGCTGCCAGCTACCTCGAAGCGGGGATCGTCGTGGACTCGCGCCGGGACCCGATGCGCTCGCGCTACCTGGACACGTTCCTCGCGAGTGCGGAAGTCGCGATAGAGCCGGTCACGGCCGAGCAAGCCGCGATTGCCCGGAAGGCCTACCAGGATTTCGGCCGTGGCTCCGGTCATCCGGCGAGGTTGAATTTCGGCGATTGCTTCGCCTACGCGCTCGCCAAGGCAACCGACGAGGAACTCCTGTTCAAAGGCGAGGACTTCTCCCACACGGATATTCGGTCTGCCGTCGGGTGACCTCGGCACGCGCCGCTCACCTGAGCGAGGACAATAGAAGCCTGGCGCCCGTAGCTCAACGGATAGAGCAACCGGTTTCTACCCGGTCGGTTGAGGGTTCGATTCCTTCCGGGCGCACGTCGGAACGAGAGTCACACACGTGTTCACGGGGTAACGCGATCCATTCACGGCGAGGCAGATCGCAACCGTGAACCGGGCGGCGTAGGCCTTGCTCGTATCGCCCGACTTGTCAGGCTCGTCGGCCTGGGAGAGTGATAGCGAGAAAGTCGAGCTGCCACAGGTTCCTGACCAGGTCAAGGGCTAGCCGCTCACGATCCCCCACCGGAGTGACCGACCCGTCCAAGGCTGCATTGAGCTGGCGTATCGAACGGGTTCCATCGATCTGCTCAGCGATGGCTGCTTCCGGAGGTTCGAGGGGCATGTGCCAATTGGGTCGCACGACCTGATCCCCTGCGAATCCGCACCGGTAGCGGAAGGACGGCACATAGTCCAAGCCGACGGGTGACGTGAAGTCGACCGCGTACTCATGCGGGGGCTGGTCGCCTCGCCGCGCCATGAAGAAGTGGCAGGCATTGCGCGAGTTCACCCGCTCCATCACCGACCACTGCATCTCCCGCGGGAGCCTCGAGACTGCGGTGAGGAATGCGTTGCTTGTGCGCACCGGTGCGTAGTAGGGGGCGCGCAGGAACAAGTCCTGGAAAGCCAAACCAGCGACGGAAACGATCTCTCGGCAATCATCGATCGTGTAGGCACGCTCGCGACCATGTAGGAAGGTGTCGACAATGCCAGCGTCATCGCCCAGGTCTGGGGCCATCGAAAGATACCCCTGCAAGGGATGTTCAGGAGGCAGACCTGCGATGGCTTCACGCACCAACGTGACGGACGGTGAATCCTGTTTAGCCCGAGGTCACGGAACACCGACTGCATCATCTCCACCCCTAGACGGCCGAAGGCGGCGTAGAGCATTACCGCGAGCACCGCGTCCGGCCGCATGCACTGTGCCAACGCCCGCATCCCGACTACAGGATCGGCCAAATGATGTAGGACGCCGGTGCTGACGATCAGGTCGAAGTCACGGTCGAGTGTTCCCACGTGCTCGATCGGGAGCAGGTGAAGCTCGAGGTTGTCGAGGTGGTACTTGTCGCAGAGGTGTCGGTGATGGCTCAGCGATGCATCACTGACGTCGATACCGACGACACGGGCGTGCGGATTCGTGAATGCCAGCACGGCAGCCTGATTGGTGCCGCAACCGGCGACGAGGATGTCGAGGTCCGG
>JBEIHR010000182.1:0-2338 GCA_040381195.1 Rubricoccaceae bacterium | reverse complement strand
GTTATGGTTCCGACGTTTGCAGCCTGTGCCGGTACCGCACCGATCGTCCCCGCCCCCAGCGCGATTGACGCTGCTAGGAGCAACACGCGGATCCGGGTCCAGGTCATGACGTCAGTGTGCTGGATCACGGCTGCCCTGGGAAGGGGCGCGCGGTGGAATCTCGGAGTTTCGGCCGATCCAGTGACGCTGACACGGCGCACTGGCCCGCAGCGGAGTGGCATCTACGGAGACCCCAGCCACGCTCGGAGACTAGGGGGCTAGGCGCTCCACAACCCACGATGCGGCATCGTCCAGGGGCGGATAGTCGGCGCTCGCGCGGTAGCGCAGACGATCGTGCAAACGTGAGGGCCGCCCCTGCCAGAACTCGATCATCGTCGGCCGGATCAACCAGCCACCCCACTGCTCAGGAACCGGGACGTCATCGGGATAGCGACAATCAAGTTCCCGCCAGCGATCATCGAGCACGGTGCGATCATCGAGCACGGTCGACTGTTCACTCGCCCAGGCCCCGAGCCGAGACTCCCGGGGGCGGGAACGGAAGTAGGACTCCACCTCCGCGCGCGGCAGCACCTCCACCGCACCGGATGCGCTGACCTGGCGGTGCAGGGCGTACCAGGGGAAGGTGATCGCCGCGTACGGGTTGGCAATGATCTCCCGACTCTTGCGCGAGGTCAGATTCGTAAAGAACGTGAATCCGCGGTGGTCGACTCCCTTGAGCAGCACCGTGCGGGAACTGGGGTGACCTTCCTCATCGGCCGTGGCGAGCACCATCGCGTTCGGCTCGTCGATGCCCGCGGCGACCGCGGCGTCGAACCAGGCCCGGAACTGCGCGAGTGGATGCTCCGCGAGGTCGGCCGGCTCGAATGTCCCCTGCGCGTATGTCACCCGCAGGTCCGCGATCTGTTGTGAGTTCGCGTCGGCCATGACCTGATCCCACCACGGATCGACCGCGCGTGCGCTGCGGGCCACGCCCAGGCGGATACCATCGCACCTCCGACCCCCGAGAGGAATCGCGTGAGCATCACCATCCCCGCCGACCTGCTTCCCGCCGACGGCCGATTCGGATCCGGACCCTCGAAGGTGCGCAAAGCGCAGGTCGATGCGCTGGCTGGGGTGTGGCAGACGTATCTCGGGACCTCACACCGCCAGAAGACCGTGAAGTCGCAGGTGGGCCGGCTGCGCCAGGGGCTGCGCGAACTGTTTTCTCTCCCCGAGGGGTACGAGGTGATCCTCGGCAACGGCGGCTCCACGGCGTTCTGGGACATCGCCACCTTCAGCCTGATCCGCGACCGGGCGCAGTTCCTGTCCTTTGGGGAGTTCGGCGCCAAGTTCGCCTCCTGCGCGAAGAAGGCCCCGCACCTCGGCGCCCCCGATATCCGCGTCGCCGACCCGGGCAGCGCACCGGCATTCGAGGCCGCCGCCGGAATCGACGCCTACTGCACCCCGCACAACGAGACCTCCACCGGAGTCGCGGTGACACCGCGACGTGTTCCCGCGGACGGTGCGCTGACGGTGATCGACGCAACCTCGGCGGCTGGCGGCCTGGCCGTCGACGCATCGGAGTTCGACGTCTACTACTTCGCCCCCCAGAAGAGTTTCGGTTCCGACGGTGGACTGTGGTTCGCGTTGATGTCCCCCGCCGCGCTCGCGCGCGTGACGGAGATCAAGGAATCCGGTCGCTGGATCCCCGACTTCCTCGACCTGCAGACCGCGGTCGACAACTCCGTGCAGGACCAGACGCACAACACCCCCGCGCTCGCCACGATCTTCCTGATGGCCGAGCAGGTGGACTGGTTCAACTCCCAGGGTGGCCTGTCCTGGTGCGCAGGACGCACGGGTGAGTCCTCGGGGCTGCTGTACTCGTGGGCGGAGTCGAGTGCCGTGGCCACACCGTTCGTGACCGATCCGGCACTGCGCTCCGGTGTCGTGGCCACCATCGACATCGATGACGCGATCGACGCGACGCAGATCTGCGCGGCGTTGCGCGCTAATGGCATCGTGGACACCGAGCCGTACCGGAAGCTCGGCCGCAACCAGTTGCGCATCGCCGTGTTCCCGGCGGTCGAGCCCGACGATGTGCGCACGCTCATCGCCAGCATCGACTACGTGATCACTCAACTCGCGTGAGCATCGTCGCGCCCCAGCGACCCATCCGGGATCGACCGACCTGGATCAGCTTCGTCCAGATCTCTTTGTTCGCCTTCTTCTTCTACGGATTCGGCGCGTCGCAAGCACTTCTGCGTGATGAGCAGGGGACAACGCGAACCGTCTCGGGACTGCATGCCACCGTGTATGCGATCGCGAACGTCATCAGCGCCCTGGTCCTGCCGAGCCTGAT
>JBEIHR010000181.1:0-2399 GCA_040381195.1 Rubricoccaceae bacterium | reverse complement strand
TATGAACCCCCTCTTCCTCGGGCCGGTCCTTGAGATTGGCAAGACGCTGTTGGATCGGTTCATTCCCGACCCGGAGAAGAAGCGCGAAGCGGAAGCCGAGTTCCTCAAGCAGGCCATGGACGGTGAACTGAAGCAAGTCATCGCCCAACTGGAGATCAACGCCCGTGAAGCTACGCACCCCAGCACCTGGGTTGCCGGGTGGAGGCCGTACTTCGGCTGGGTCGGGGGCACTGCATTTGCCTACGTGGGCATCATCAAGCCCCTGCTGACTTGGTGGGCGACGATCAAGGGCTGGCCTATCCCCCCGGACATCGACACGGAATTCTTGTGGGTGGTGGTGTCTGGAATGCTTGGCATCGGCGGTTTGCGCACCTACGAAAAGTCCAAGGGCGTAACGAAGTAAGACCATGCCGCTGAAAACGCTACAACTTCGTCCCGGAATCTTCCGAGAAAACACCCGCTACTCCGCAGAAGGCGGATGGTACGAGTGCGACAAGGTGCGTTTTCGCTCCGGGCAACCGGAGAAGATCGGCGGCTGGCAACAACTCAACAACGATACCTTCCTGGGTATCTGCCGTGCCCTGTGGCCTTGGAACATCTACCTGGGCCTGGGCACACACCTGAAGTACTACGTGTACTACGGGCAGTACTACGATATCACGCCGATCCGAGTCACTGGGGCGCTGACGTCTCTCAACACCTATAACGGCTTCCCGTATGTCGCCGTGGTTGACACCTCGACCGGTGTCGGGACGTTCGTCAATGGACTGCTCACGGTGGGTTCCTACGTCACCTTTACGTCTCCCGGGACTATTGGCGGCATCAACCTGAACACCGCAGGTGTCGGCGGCACTTCCGAATACGAAATTCTCTCGAACGTCACGCTGATCACTTGCTCATCCAGCGGCACTACGTTGACTGTCAGTGCAGTCAACTCGCCAGGGATCATTGTTTCCGGTGCTTCGCTGGATTACAACGGTGAGACGCGCACGATCACCGGCACCGGTGGCGTAGGTGCCTACACTCTCAGCAGCGCGTTCACGAGCAACATCCCTGCGGGCACTTCGCTGGGCGTCGAAAACACCGCGACCTATTTCATTCAAGCGTCCACCAACGCTACCTCCAGTGCTTCAGGTGGTGTAGGGGTAGTGTCTAACTACCAAGTCAGCGCGGGGTCGGAACTCCAACAGGTTACCAGTACGACAAGCACGGGCTGGGGCGGGGGCGGCTGGGGCAGCGGTAGCTGGGGCGGGGGCGGTGCGTTCACTTTTGGCAACCCCCTGCAGATCGGGCTGTGGAACCACGCCAACTTCGGTGAGGATCTTATCTACGGCCCCAAGGGCGGCGGCATCTACTACTGGGATTCGTCGGTGGGCTTCACGACGCGTGGGGTGAACATCTCCACCCTGCCCGGTGCCAGCGACACGCCATCTGCGGCGCTCTTCCGGCTCGTCTCCGACGCTTCGCGCTTCGTCCTGGCCTTCGGCACGACGGACTACGGCTCGACCACGCTCAACCCCATGCTGATCCGCTGGTCGGATCAGGAAAGCGCCGCCAACTGGACCCCCGCCGCTACGGGGCAGGCGGGAAGTCTGACGCTGTCTCGGGGCTCGGCAATCGCTGCTGTGGCGCAGACGCGCCAGGAGATCCTGGTCTGGACGGACACGGCGCTGTACTCCCTGCAGTACCTCGGCCCGCCTATCGTCTGGGGCTCGCAGATCCTTGCTGACAACGTCACCATCGTCAGCGACCGCGCCTGGGCTGTGGCCGCAGGCGTTGTGTATTGGATGGGCGACGAGAAGTTCTACGTGTTCGATGGACGGACGGCCACGCTCAACTGCGACATCCGCAAGTTCATCTTTGACGACTTCAATCAAGGCCAAAACCTTCAGGTCTTTGCGTCCACCGTTGAGCAGTTCAGTGAAGTGTGGTGGTTCTACTGCTCGGCGGAGTCAACCACGGTTGATCGCTACGCGGTCTATAACTACGCAGAAAAGATCTGGTATTACGGCACCTTGGCGCGGACCGCCTGGATCGATGCCAGCGTGTTCTCCAACATTCCGGTCGCTGCGGACTACAACAAACGGCTTGTCTACCATGAGGTCGGCTGCGACGATGCGGCAACCACTACCGCCGTGCCAATTGATTCTTACATTCTTTCTTCCGAGTTCGACATCGACGACGGGCACAACTTCGGCTTCGTGACGCGGGTTCTTCCTGATGTGACCTTTGCGGGGTCCACCGTACCAATCGAACAGCAGTCCCTGAATATGTCGCTCCTGCCCCTGCAGAACTCGGGCTCCGGCTACACGCGGGGCGTGACCAATGTGGCACCTTCGGCCAACATGTCGGTGGCACTCAACAACGAGCGCACGATCCAGCGTGACGCCAACAACGGC
>JBEIHR010000180.1:0-2432 GCA_040381195.1 Rubricoccaceae bacterium | reverse complement strand
GCTCCTCCCTGAGGTTTTCAGGTCCTGCGGACTATAGCCAGAAACCGCTTACCTGTGTAGATTGTCAGCAGTTTTCATGGTCTTGCAGCAATCTGGGAGCCACGATGAAGGTCGCACTGGACCCGTACATGTTCCGCACCACGCCCCTCACCGAGTTGCCCGGTCTGGTTGCCGACCTCGGCTACAGCGCGATCGAACTGTCCCCGCGCGAGGATTTCATTCCCTTTTACAAGCACCCCCGCGCCAACTCTGCGGATATTCGAGCATTCAAGTCGGCCCTCGCGACCGCTGACGTCGAGGTAGCGACCATCCTTCCCCTTTTCCGATGGGCCGGGCCAGGAGAGGAGGCCCGCCAGGCGGCGGTCCGGTACTGGCGCCGATCGATTCAGATTGCCGCCGAACTCGAGGTTCCGGAGATGCTCTCCGAGTTCAACGGCGGCCCGGCCACCCCAGCGGAGTGCGAGGCCCTTTTCTGGCGCTCCATGGAGGAGCTACTGCCCGACTTTGAACGCGAGGGAATCCGGCTCGTGATCGAACCGCACCCCAACGATTTCATCGAAGACGGCTTTGCTGCCGTAGACATGATTCGCGGAATCAACCATCCACTGGTGTCGTTCAGTTACTGCGCCCCGCATACCTTCTATATGGGCGGGGACATCGCCGGGATCATGGAGTATGCGGGAGACCTCCTGACGCATGTGCACGTCGCCGACAGTTTCGACTTCCGTGGCTCGTCTGGCTTGCGCTACATCGTCAACATCGGTGCAGGAGGCGGGGTTCCGGTCGGTGTGACGCCTCCTCGGATCCACCAGCACTTGGACATCGGACAAGGAGAGGTGGACTGGGACTCCTTCTTCGGGACCTTGACACGACTCAAGTTCGACGGCGTCATGACCGTGTGCATCTTCGCCTGGGAGGAGAGGGCTCGCGAGTCTTCGATCTACAACCTCGACGAGATCCGTCGCCGCATGGGATAGTGCCGCTGACATTCGGAGGACTCCGCGGTTGGTGCAGAGGAGTGAAACGCAATGACTGACGCTGGTTCGGACGCCTGGGACTTCGAGACCGACGTCGTCGTCGTCGGAAGTGGTGCGGGGGGCCTCTGTGCGGGACTTACGGTCAATGCCGAAGGCCGCACATCGCTGATCATCGAGAAGAACTCCACGGTGGGCGGGGCCAGCGTCGTCTCCGGGGGAGTCATCTGGGTACCGAACAACCGGTTCATGCGAGAGCACGGGGTACCGGACGATGAGGAGTCCGGGTACACATATATGCGCTCGTTGATCAAGACCTCGGGTCTGGCTACGAGCGACTCACGCGTTCGAGCCTTCCTTCGTCAAGGCCCGGAAACCCTCGACTTCGTTGCGGGCGAAGGGGTGCCACTCCAAATGTGTTTCGGGTACTCCGACTATGAGGATGACCAGCCGGGTGGGGTCCCGCTCGGGAGGGCGGTGGAACCGCGAATCGTCGATGAGCGGTCCCTGGGACCGTGGCGCTCTCGACTTCCACGCCAAAGTGGCGTCATGCGCTTGGCGATCCAGGCTGCGGACGTACCCAACCTGTCCCGCGTCGGACGCACCTGGGCGTCCCTTGTGACCGGGTTCCGCGTCGTGGCACGCAGTGTGGGGTGGCGGCTTGTGGGCCGGCGGCCGGCGGCCGCCGGAAGGGCTCTGGTCATCTCCCTGCTCAAGGCATACCTCGCGCGCGGTGGCGACGTCTGGATGGAAGCGACATTGACGGACATCGTCGTTCTGGATGGTCGGGCTGTCGGTCTAGTCGTCCACCATCAAGGGCGCTCCGTCCGCGTCAAGGCGCGCTGCGGCATAGTCCTCGCTGCGGGGGGCTTCGCGAAGAACATCGAACTGCGGCGAACCTTCCAGCAGGGTCCTGTATCCACTGAATGGACCTCCGTTCCTGAAGGCGACACCGGAGATGCGCTCCAGATCGCCATGCGGCTTGGTGCGTTGACGGAAGCGCTCGACGACGCCTGGTGGATGCCATCCACGATTTTGCCGGATGGTCGACCGCAGTTCCTGATCTCCGAGCGCGCGAAGCCGCACTGCGTGATCGTGGACGCACATGCCCAGCGGTATTTCAACGAGGCTCAGTCGTACTCCCGTACGGGGCAGGAGATGTACCAACACCATAGGGAGGTCGACTGCATCCCGAGCTGGTTCATCATGGACTCCCAGCACCGAGCCCGCTATTCATGGGGAACGCACCTACCGGTCCACACACCGAAGGAATGGTTGGACACCGGCTACTTCATCAAGGCGGACTCACTGGAATAGCTCGCGCATCTCATTGTTCTGAACCATGAGCTACTCCGGTAGACCGTCGATCGGTTCAACTACTTCGCGGCTCGAGGGAAAGACGAGGATTTCGGTAAGGGTGAGCGTGCCTACGATCGGTGGTACGGGGATCCCAGGGTC
>JBEIHR010000179.1:0-2438 GCA_040381195.1 Rubricoccaceae bacterium | reverse complement strand
GCAGGCGCACGTCCACGGGCCCCCTCCCGTCGGCACCCCGCTGGGGGCGCACGTGGACTCTAGTGTGGATGTGTATGGCGTACCGACCGCGACTCTGGCCGGCGGCCTGGGTGTGGATCCTCATGTTCGGGTGTGCCGGGATGCTCGCCTGGGCCCTGGCGTTCGCACTCGGTCTGGCCTGGGGACTCGCCACGCTCATCGTGTGCGCCCTTCTCATCGTCCTCGGCGTGGCGGTGACTCTGTCGAACATCGCAGTGACCGATACCGGCATCTGTGTCGATCGCGTATTCCTGCCACGGGACTCCGTGCGCGGTGTACACGCCTTGGACTCGGCTCAGATGCGCATCACACTGCGCACACCACCCGGACCCACATTTCTCGGTATCCGCCCATGGGCGTGCCGAGAGGGTGTGCTTCTCGAGCTCGACGATCCGGCGGACCCGCACACGCACTGGCTGCTGAGCAGTCGACATCCCCTGCGCCTGACTGAGGCGATCCTCGGGTCCAGCGCGACCCACGACCATGACAGACTCGGTCCCGGAAGGGAAGTGTGATGGCCCAGGATCCCGTTCAGCCCACGCATGTGAATCCGTTGGTTCACGTCATCGCGCCCGTGATCGCCATCGGAGCGACGATGATCGTTCGCAAGATGCTGAATCAGGGGTACAAGCGCGCCACGGGGCACGTAGCGCCAGATTCCCGTGATCCGAACACACGTCTCGCCTCGGCCCTGATCTGGACTGCGGTGACAGCTGCCGCGGCTGCCGTAGCCGAGGTCGCGGTGTACCGCGCGACCACTCGGTGGATGGACTAGCCCCTACGCGCACTCAGTGCAGATCGGGCCCTTTTTGCCTTCGTGATCCAGTTGGCTTCGGTGGTGCACCAGGAAACAGGACATGCAGGTGAACTCGTCCGACTGCTTGGGAACCACCCGAACCGCGAGGTTCTCATCTGACAGGTCCGCCCCCGGGAGTTCGAGGGTCTCAGCGAGCTCGGCTTCATCGACATCGACGGCTCCCGAGGACTTCTCCGCCCGACGTGCCTTGAGTTCCTCAAGGCTGTCCTCGGCGAGTTCCTCGTCGGTTTTGCGTGGTGCGTCGTAGTCGGTGGCCATCGCTCCCCTCCTGCCTCCGGATGCGGGCAGATTGTGCCCCATGGCCCCTCGAGGTGTCCTGCGGGGTGTCCGATTTGGCAGGATCACCCGGTGGCCATCTACGCACTGGGGGAATTAGAACCCAGCATTGCGCCCGATGCATTCATCAGCCCGGACGCGGTCATCATCGGGGACGTTGTCATCGGCTCTGAGTCGAGTGTGTGGCCTGGCGCCGTGTTGCGCGGCGATCATGGTCGGATCGTCATTGGAGCGCACACTTCCATCCAGGACGGTGCAGTGCTTCATTGCACGGACACGTCGGACACCATCGTGGGTGACAGGTGCACCATCGGGCATAACGCGCACCTCGAGGGGTGCGTCGTCCATCACGATTCCTTGATCGGGAGCGGTGCAGTTGTCTTGGCGGGCGCCCAGATCGGTCCTCACGCCCTGGTGGGAGCAGCAGCGCTCGTTCCAGAAGGCCGGATCGTTCCCAGCGGAGCCAGGGCACTCGGCGTTCCCGCGCGGATCACATCTGACGTGGTTGGTGAGGACGACTTTGCGCACAACGTCCAGACGTATGTGACGAACGTGCATTGGTACCGAGCCGATCTCAGGCGGCTCGACTGACCTACGGCCCCTGATCCACACCGAGGGCGAGTAGGCGCTCGAGCAGCTCCTCGAAGAGCGACGGCATGGCGCACACGACCGTGGTTCCACTTCCCGGTGTGGTCGTGGTCCAGGTGCGAGCGCCGGCCTCCTCGACGATCACGAGCCCGGCTGCGTAATCCCAGGGATGGATCCCGCGCTCGTAATAGGCGTCGAGCCGGCCCAGTGCCAGCCACGTGAAGTCGATGGTGGCGCATCCCGTGCGTCGAATATCGCGCACGTGCGCAATCAAGCCGTCCAGGACTGCGACCTGCGACAGCCGTCGCTCCGGGGAATACCCGAACCCAGTCGCGACGAGCGCCTGCCCGAGACCGTCACTTGTGCGCCCCGTGATCCGCTCCGCCGTCTCTCCGCGAACCCGCCACGCTCCATGCCCGCGTATTCCCACGAACGACTCGTCGAATTCCGGGGTGGCGATAACGCCTACCTCCCCCACGCCATCGACATGCACCCCCACCGACACACCCCAGGTGGGGATGCCGAACAGATAGTTGACGGTCCCATCGAGCGGATCGATGATCCACGTGGCACCGGAGGTCCCGGAACGTGCGCTCCCCTCTTCCCCGAGGATCCCGTCATCGGGGTACGCGGAGACAATCCGACTGACGATCAGATCCTCCGAGGCGCGATCCATTGCAGTGACCACATCGGTGGGTGTCGACTTGCTGGACACCTC
>JBEIHR010000178.1:0-2590 GCA_040381195.1 Rubricoccaceae bacterium | reverse complement strand
CGTCCCGTATTTCCGGTTCCCGGGCGAAACCTCCTACACGGAATCCACCGCTAGGCCGGTGATCGATGCCGACGGCTCGTTCGAGTGGCAACGCAAGACCGGGAAGAAGTTCTACGCGTACGTCACGAACGCGGACGGCACAGTGACGTCAAACAGGGTCATTATCGATGCTCAGTGACGCCGAGTCCGGTCAGGTAAGGCGGCGTGCGATCAACTCATCCACGCTGATGCCCAGGTCCTTGGCCTCGTTCTTCAGGCGCTTCCGTAGATCCTTGGGGACTTTGACCTTCACGGACACGGACTTCTGCTTCTTCACCGCATCGGCACTGGAGGAACCCTTGCGTGCTTTGAGCGGGTTGGGCGCGGGTTCAGCCGGTCGCGTATCGGCCTTGCGCAGGGCTCGACGCGGAGTGGGATCGAACTCAGCCACGTGATCCTCCCGGGACCAGATCGTCGAGTAGCACGTCGAAGAGATGGGCGAGTTCGGTGCCGGCGGGGGATTCCCACGCGTGGATCGGCATGCCTGCGGCCTCGCTCTGCGGGATTGCATTGCGCTCGGGGATGCGCGTGGGTAAGACGAGCGAGCCGTAGAACTCCTCAAGCTCCTGGACACGCTGACGGTGCTCGGCAACGGTCATGCGCGCGCGATTGACGACGAGAACCGATCGTGTGAGTGCCGGATTGGTGGTATTCCGAATCACGTCGATCGCTTCGAGCGCCTGCTGCGCTCCGCGGAGGGCGAAGAAACCGGGTTCGGTGACGACGAGTGCGGTGTTCGCCACGTGCAGAGCGTTGCGCGTCATCTCCCCGAGGGAGGGCGGGCAATCGATGAGCACGATGTCCTGCTGACGCGGGATGCTCGCAAGTGCGATGCGTAGTCGGTGCGCGGAATTCGGACCGGTGGCCTGGGTGCGGTTCTCCAGGGCCGATTCCGAAGCGAGCACAGTCACGTGATCGCCCCACGTGGTGGTGGTGATCGCCTCGGAGGCGATACCCGGGCGGGAGTCGGCAAGGACGTCACTTACCGTGAATCCCGGATCGTCGACACCCAGGCCGATGGTGGCATTCGCCTGCGGATCGAGATCGATCACCAGGGTGCGCCAGTTGCGCTTCCACGCCGCACTTGCCAGGCCCAGGGTGACGGTGGTCTTGCCCACCCCACCCTTCATGGACAGGACGGCGACGGTGGGCACTCCGGAACAATAGAACGTCGAGGTAAACGACCTCAGCGACCCTTGATCGCTGCGAAATCCGCGAGGGCCACCTGGCGCTCGTGCGCGTGATCGACGATCGGCTCCGGATAGCCGTGCGCGTAGCCGTCGATGCAGTTCCACGGTTGATGCACGGCCGCGCCGGGGATATGGGCGAGCTCGGGGATATAGCGGCGGACGTAGTCACCATCCGGGTCGAATTTCTCACCCTGACCGATCGGGTTGAACACGCGATAGAACGGTGAGGCATCCGTGCCGCACCCGGCGGTCCACTGCCATCCGTGGCTGTTGCTGGCCACATCACCGTCGCGCAGCATGCGCATGAAATGTTCAGCGCCGCGCTGCCAGGGCAGGTGGAGGTCCTTGACGAGGAAACTCGCCACCACCATGCGCACGCGGTTATGCATCCACCCCTCGTCGCGCAGCTGGCGCATACCGGCATCGACGAACGGGAATCCGGTCATGCCATTCGTCCAGGCCTCGAGGAACTCCTCCGCCTGCTTCCCGGTGGTCCAGCGCATGATCGTGTCGTAGCGGGCATCGAGGGAATGCGTGGTGCTCGCGGGATTGTGGAACAGGACGTCGGCATAGAACTCCCGCCAGCAGATCTCCTTGCGGAACACCTCGTCCGTGTCGCGGAGGTCGGCGAGCAGCGAGCGCGGGTGGATCTCACCGAAACGCAGGTACTGGCTCAGGCTCGATGTCCCTGCAAGGTCGGGTCGGTTGCGCAACTCCGCGTAGTCGGCCAGGCCCGTGGAGCGGAACGTCTCCCACCGTTGCCATGCGGCGTCTTCACCCGCGGGCGGCAGCTCGATGGCCAGTTCCGGGGGAGTCGGATAGCCCTCGCACTCCACGGGCATCCACCACTCGATGTCCCCGGGATCCTCGGCCGGTGCGCGCCAGCCATGCTGCATCCACGCTTTATAGAAGGGTGTGTACACGCGGTAGGCGGTGCCGTCGGACTTGGTGACCCGCCCCGGTGCCACCGCATACGGCGATCCAGTGCGGATGAGGGGCGTCTTCTTCAGGGCAGTTTCGACCCGGGCATCGCGGGCCTGGCCGTAAGGGGAGTAGTCCGCGGCGATGTGGACCGCGTCGGCCTTCGCCGCCTTCGCGATGCGTGGCACGACCTCCTCGGGCCGGCCGTGGATCAGCAGCAGGTTGCGCCCCAGGCTGGCCCCGAGGGAGCGCAGGGAGGCCACCAGGTAGTTCTTCCGGACGGCCCCGGCCCTGTCCCACAGGACCGGGTCCACCACGAATAGGGGCACCACGGGGCCGGACTCGGCCGAGTCCAGGAGGGCCGGGTTATCGCGCAGGCGCAGGTCCCGGCGGAACCACCGGATCGAGGCCAGGGGCTCACCGTAGGGCTCCCGGTTGCG
>JBEIHR010000177.1:0-2623 GCA_040381195.1 Rubricoccaceae bacterium | reverse complement strand
TCGATGAGGACCGCACCCTTGGCGTAGACCTCCACCACCGGCGAGCCCACAACGAATCGGGCCATATCGAAATCGTGGATCATCATGTCCACGAAGATTCCGCCGCTCACCCGGATGTAGTCGAGCGGGGGCGGTGACGGGTCTCGACTCGAGATACGCGCCACGTGCACGTCTCCGACCACCCCGCCCATCACTGCATCGCGGACCGAACGATGGGCCGGATCGAATCGACGATTGAAGCCCACCATGAAAGGGACTCCGGCATCGGCAACCGCTGCGAGGGCACGATCCACGGCCGCGAGATCCAGGCTGATCGGCTTCTCGCAGAACACCGCCTTGCCTGCACGTGCCGCGGGGATGATGAGATCGACGTGGGTGTCCGTGCTGGTGCAGATCGCTACTGCATCCACATTCGGGTCAGACACGAGTTCCTCGACGGTCGTTGCGGGAACACGGAACCGCGCGGCAACAGCCTCCGCACTGGGCGCATGCACGTCGGCGACGGCTGCCAACACCGCGCCCGGGGTGTCCTCGGCGACGATGCGCGCGTGCAGGGAACCGATGCGTCCAGCGCCCACGACACCGACGCGCACGTCCGTCACGGGCGCGTCCGGGAGGTCGCCGACGTCATCGGCAGACGGGGATCCTGTTCCTGGTCGGCCCACGATGCACGTATCCAGTGGTGGTCCGGGTCATCGCAGAAGGCCATCGTCCGATCCTCCGCGGGTCCGGCGAGGACGTTGAGGAAGTACATCGGATACTCCGGCGGCGCCACGGTAGGCCCGTGGTACCCCTCGGGGATCAGGTAGACGTCGCCGTCGCGGACCGTCAGAGTCTCGTCGACGCGGCGATCGACGGTGTACACGTGCATGAGCCCCTGTCCGAGGGGGTCACCGTGCGGAGAGTCGCCGCGTCCCATGCGGAAGTAGTAGATCTCCTCGTTCTCGGCCGTGCAGTCACCGATCCCGTCGTGCCGGTGCGGTGGCCACGATGAGAGGTTCCCGCCCGGGGTGATCACCTCGCACACGTTGATCTTGTGCGCGCCATGGAAGGAGGCCGGTGTGGCGATGTTGGTGACCTGACGGGTGGCCCGACCCGCACCACGGACCTCCACGGGCACATCGGCCGCAGGCACGTACGCGACCGGGAAAACCTCACTCGCGCGGGCGGTGCAGATCGCGACCTCTCCCCGGGTCCCGCCGATCTGGACGTCACTGCCGACGGGGGCGTAGATCCAGTCACTGACCGCGTCGAAGACCCCGATGCGGCCGGCGAGTGTGTACTCGACACCGTCGATCGTCACGGTCACGTTCTCCGCGGACAGCGGCACGATCACGGCTTCATCGCGAGCCAGGGAAACGGTGGCGGGTCCGCGGGCCAACTCCACGATGCGCATCCCGCTGTACGGCCATCCCGCACGCTCGGGGGTGATGTCCACGAGGGAATCCGTTGTCGACGCGCTCCCCGCGGGAAGGAACCAGGTCATGTCCGCCTCAGCCGTGGACGATGGAGGCGGCTGCGGTGACGGCATGCACCACCTCGCCGTGGGAGGGGTACCGCAAAGCACGCCCCGCGACGAGGCCCCGCACATTGGGCTGCGCCATCGCGGCCCGCCACAGGCCGAAGACCGCATCGGCTCGATCACCGGGGTCTCCGCCGAGCATCAGGATCGGCATGGTGGTGGCACCGGCCACCTCGGCCATGCGATCGACGGCCGGGATCTTCAACCAGGTGTACGCCGATGATGATCCCAGGCCCGAGGCGATTGCGACGACGCGCACGAGTTCCTCGACCGAGGTGTCGAGCCGGGCCCGACCGGCCTCATCCTTGAGGTAGGGAAGGGGTTCGACCAGGCACATGATCCTGCGATCGGATAACTCCGTCGTGATCGCGGCGACCATCTCCAATGTGCGGGCCACACCCGGATCCGTCGGCTCGATCCGCAGCAGAACCTTCCCACCGTCGAGACCGAATTCCTCGACATGGTCGGAGTCGTAGGCAGTGAGACGGTCATCGAGTTCCCACCGTGCACCGATGATGCCGCCGCGGTTCATCGTGCCGATCGCCAGCTTCCCCTCGAGGGCGCCGAGAAGTGCGAGTTCCTCCAGCAGATCGGCGCGGGCGAGTACCCCGTCCACCTCCGGGAGGGAGAGGGCGGCAACGAGGTTGCTCAGCAACGTGAACCGATCCGCGACGGCGAGTGGGTCTCCGCCCACGGCGAGCATGCCGCGCGCGGTGTGGTCCGCCGCCACGATCAGCAGGTTGCCGTCGGCTCCCAGCAGGTCGCGGCGTTGACGCTCGCGAAGGGCACGGCGTAGTGACTCGGGGTCGCGGAGCCGCGCCTCGATGAGATCGGTGTAGGCCGTCCGGTCCATCACTGCGTCCTTCCCTCGGTGCGTAACGCGGCAACCTGGTCCGCGGTGGGCATTGCGTCAGCGCAGGTGAGCTTGGTCGCAACGTACGCGCCCGCCGCATTCGCGAACTCACCGATCTCCCGTAGGTTCGATCCGGCCAGGAGCCCATGCGCCAAGGCCCCACCAAAGGCATCACCCGCACCGAGACCGCAAAGGACCGAAATGGGCACGGGGGCGACCCGCACGCGCTCGGTGCTGGTCGCGAGCAG
>JBEIHR010000176.1:0-2650 GCA_040381195.1 Rubricoccaceae bacterium | reverse complement strand
GCCCCGACGGTCGCAGACGCCCGTCGCGTCCTGGATGCCGAGGTCGCCGTGGGACGCAGGCTCATCACTCTGGGGTTCATGCGCCGCTTCGATCCGGGATACGTGCAACTCAAGGAGCAGATCACCACGGGGGAGGTGGGCGAAGTTCTCATCGTGCACAACGTGCACCGCAACGCTTCAGCGCCCTACGGCCTGCTCAGTGATCGCACGATGTACAACATGGCGATCCACGAGTTCGACATCAGTCGGTGGCTCATCGATGAGGAGTTCGTTGCGGTCCAAGTCATCAAGGGCCGTCCCGGTCCGCAGACACCACCGGGGCAGTTCGATCCGATGATCGTGATGCTGACCTCGGCCAACGGGACGCTCGTGGACATCGAGGCGTTCGTGAACGCGCATTACGGCTACGAGGTCGCCTGCCAGGTGGTGGGCTCACTCGGTGTCCTGGACATGTCCGATGGGTCCTTCATCACGCGAACCGCGCGCAATGTGCGCGGACAGTCGATCCCGGACCTCTGGCTCGGTCGTTTCGCAGAGGCCTATCGCGCGGAGTTGCAGGCCTGGGTCAACGCCGCCCGTGGGCGCACCGGTCCCGTGGGCGCAAGCGCATGGGACGGCTTTGCGGCGACGTCCATGGCAGAGGCAGCCGCACGGTCGATCGCTACGGGCACGCGGGAGACGATCGATCTCCCTGTGCGCCCGGCCCTGTATTCCTGATTCGGTCAGGCGGTCACAGGCGTGAGCGCCTGCTCACTCTCCGGCACCGTCATAGCGCCGGTCATGATCGCCACGACATCGTTCATCGAATGGCTGCGCGGGGTCACGACTGCGGCCCGCTTACCCAGACGCTGCACGTGGATGCGATCTGCCACCTCGAAGACCTGCGGCATGTTGTGCGAGATCAGGATGACCGGGATCCCGCGAGTCCGCAGGTCCTTGATGAGCTGCAGCACGCGCGCTGACTCATTCACGCCGAGCGCTGCGGTGGGCTCGTCGAGGATGATCACCTTGGATCCGAACACCGCTGCACGCGCGACCGCAACCGCCTGGCGCTGACCACCGGAGAGCGTCTCGACGGCCTGCGTGATGTTCTGAACGGTGCCGATGCCGAGGTTGCGCAGGTGCTCACCCGCTTCCTTACGCATCCGCTTCTTGTCCAAGGTGCGGAAGACCTTGCCGACGAATCCGCCCTTGCGCTGCTCGCGGCCGAGGTAGAGGTTCTCTGCGATGTCGAGTGCGGGGGCGACCGCGAGCGTCTGGAACACCGTCTCGATACCAGCGGCGCGGGCGTCCTGGGTGGAGCGGAAGGCGACCGACTGCCCCATTACGAGCATCTCGCCCGTATCCGGGGAGTGCGCGCCGGAGAAGCACTTGATGAGCGTGGACTTGCCCGCACCGTTGTCACCGACCACGGCGAGGACCTCACCGGGGTAGAGCTCGATGTTGGCTCCATCGAGGCCGACCACGCGTCCGAATGTCTTGACCAGGTTGGTGCCCTGGAGGACTGGTTGGACGGTCATGTCTTCACCTTCCTGATCCACTGGTCGATAGCAACCGCGGCAATGACGAGGATGCCGACGGCGAGGACGCGGTACGCCTGATCGAGACCGGCAAGTGCAAGACCGTTCTCCACCACCACGATGATGAATGTTCCGATGAGTGTCCCGATCATCGTGCCGCGCCCGCCGAAGAGCGAGACACCACCGATCACCACGGCCGTGATGGTGTCGAGGTTGATCAGCGGGTCTGCGTTGGGTGACGCCGACCCGACACGGCCGATATACACCCATGAGGCGATGCCCATGATCAGGCCGGCCACGACATAGACACTGAAGATCACGCGCTTGACGCGGATACCGGAGAGTTCCGCGGCAACCGGGTCATCGCCGACCGCGTACACGTGGCGGCCCCAGGCGGTATTGCGCAGGATGTAGGCGAATACCCCGAAGAGGATCAGCATCAGGACCACGCCATACATCAACTGGAAGTCACCGATCTTGACCGTGGTGCCCAGCCACTTCAGCAGCTCGGGGATCTCCGGGCCCTGGATGGTGCGAGCCTTGAACAGGATCAACGTCAAGGCCGTGAACACGCTCAGCGTGCCCAGGGTGACGATGAAGGGTGGCAGGTTGAACCGCACGATCAGAAAGCCATTGACCGCGCCGGCCAGGGTCGCCGCCAGGATGCCGAGCACGATCGACAGTGCCGGGTTCTGCCCCGCGATGGGGAGCACGTTCGACGCGGTCACCGAGACCGCGAGGTTCGCCATGAGCATCTGGCCGAAGACCATGATCGCGCCGATACTGAGATCGATGCCGGCGGTCAGGATGATGAGGGTCTGGGCGATGGCGAGTGTTCCGATCACCACCGACTGCTGGGTGAGGAACGACAGGTTGGTAGGGAGAAGGAAACGCTCGTTGAGCAGGGTGAAGACCACCATCGCGACGACGAGGACGATGAGCGGGCTGAGGTAGGGGTAGCGGTGCAGGGTGCTCTGCACGCGCTGGAGCGGGGTGCGTCGCTCCATGAACTCCTCAGCGAGGTCCACCGTGGGGGCCTGGGACACCGGACGCCTCCTTGATTCACAGGTGTCAAGCACGATATCGGAGAGATATGTGCCCGGGGCGGCAAGCGTGAGATTGCCGCCCCG
>JBEIHR010000175.1:0-2805 GCA_040381195.1 Rubricoccaceae bacterium | reverse complement strand
TTGCCGCTGGACCTGCGGGAGTCCCGGGCGATCGAGGGTCGCGAGGACTAGCGCGACTGGTCGTGCCGGTCGACCTTGCCGAGGATGAGCCCCTCGCGCAGGGCGTACGAGGCAGCCGCGGCGCGGTTAGGTGCCTGGATCTTGTCAAGGATGTGCTCGACATGCGTGGCGACCGTGCGAGGCGTCACCACGAGTGCCTCACCGATTTCGTTGTTCGACAATCCCTCGGCGGCCAAAGTGAGCACCTCGAGTTCCCGGTGAGTGAGTGGGCCGAGGTCGATGGTGTCCAGGCTGACCAAGGTGGTGATCGATTCTTCGGCGGTGCAGGGGAGGACCCGGACGCGGAAGAACTCGCTGTCCGTCGGCCAGACGAAGGAGGACCAGGACTTCATGCGCGCAGACTTGCGCGCCACCGAGAGCAGTTCGGTGTCCTCCTGGAGCAGGTCGTGCTTGGGCACACCCGGAAGGGCGATCGGGTGACCGTGGATGTCCAGGCCCACCGCCATCGCGGATGTCCCCAATAAGGAGGTGACCCAACCGCGAGAGCGCAGTGGGTCGGCCATGTTCCCCAGGGCGGTGCAGAGCTGGGTGAGGACGTCCTTGGCAACATCGCTGGGGTGCTGGGTGTCCGTCGTGGAGACGTTGATGACCCCCACGAATCGGCCATCCGATGTCCGAAGGCACATGGTGAGGCCCTCGCGAAAGCCCGCTGGAAGCAGAACGTCGGAGACCGCCCAGTTGTCCAGAGGGTCCCCGGGCAGGTCCTTCATCCGGGTCGGCCGGCCGGTGTCAGGCAGGTCGAGGAACTCCATGAGTTGGAAGAACTCGTCGCTATGGAGGTCGGTGAGGACTTGGGTCGAATAGCCGTGGGTCGCCAGCATCATGGGGGCCCGGGTGACCGGGTCCAGGGCGATGATCTCCCCGGCAGCGATCGGGATGATGGACTCGAGCTCGGTCAGGATCGCGGCGGCCCCGGCCTGGGCGGAGGTGTGGTCCGAAGCGATGGCAGCAAGGGACCCGGCCGCACGCATGGCTGAAGCCAGGTTGGTCGCCACACACGGAGACTGTCACGTTCCGGGGTCCTTTAGGGGCCGAATGAGTCAGTTCTTTATCAATCAGAGATCAAATATCGGCAGATCTACCGATAGGCGCAGGCCCCAGGGACTGATGGGGTTCGGGGTACTGGGCGGACCGCGCCCCGTTGTGTCATGGAGGCCACATGAAGAGAACTCGACTGATGGCTGCCGCCGGCTCCGTAGCGGCGCTGTCCTTGGTCCTGAGCGCCTGCAGCTCCTCCGATTCCGGAGACGCAGGCGAGACGGCAGCGGAGACCGCTGCCGAGGAGACCGCTGCTGAGGAGGCCGCCCCGGCCGAAGCCAGTGGCGAACCCATCGTGATCGGCTTGCCGATCGCCCAGTCCGGTCCGGCAGGTATCGCGGACCACGCCGACTGCCTGAACGGTGCCACCCTGGCGAAGGATCAGATCAACGCCGCCGGTGGTGTCAACGGTCGTCCGATCGAGTTCAGCGTCACGGACATCGACATCCTCACCCCCGAGGGCATCACCGCCGGCTTCCAGAAGCTGACCGGCGAGGGTGTCTCCGCTCTGGTGAGCCCGTTCGTGATCATCCCGCCGCCCGCGCTGGATGCCGCTGCCGCGTACGGAGCCCCGTACATGAGCGGTGACACGAACATCGACGCGCAGAAGATCCGCGCTTCGGACCCGGCCAAGTATGGGAACTACTTCGTCGATCCCCCGGAGACCTACTACGGCTCCGGCTTCGTCACGTTCCTGACCAACCTCGCCGACTCGGGTGCCTGGACGCCGAAGAACAACACGGTGGACATCATCCGTGGCGACACGGCGTACAACCAGAACATCGCAGCAGCGACTGTCGAGGCGATCGAGGCATCGGGTGGCAAGTGGCAGCTCGGCGAGATCATCGACATCACCGCCGGCACCAAGGACTGGTCGCCGGTGCTGCAGAAGCTCGCCGCCAACGATCCCGGCGTGATCATGGTCGATCACTGGATCGGTGCCGAGCTCGCGTCGTTCTCGCAGCAGTTCGCCGCGGCGCCGGTCGATGGCTCGCTGGTGTATCTGCAGTACGGGCCGTCGCAGCCGGAGTACCTCGACATCGCGGGTGATTCCGCGGAGGGCTTCGTCTGGGGCACCGTGATCGGCACCGGTAACACCAGCGCGGAGGACAAGGCCTTCCGCGAGGCGTACCACGCAGCCACCGGCACGGATGACGTGACGATGGGCATGGTGTACCCGGCGTGGTGCTTCGACATGGTCAACGTCCTGGCGAACGCCTGGAAGAACGTCGACCCGACGGACTTCGCAGCGGTGAACGAGTTCATCGCGGCGAACCCGACTCAGGGTGTGACGGGCTACATCAATTTCGCAAATGGTGTGGCCCCGAGCTACCCGAACGACGTCGCCAGCGCAGCTGAGGGCGTTACTCACTACTTCTACCAGGTTCAGGATGGTCGCCACACGGTCATCGAGCCTGCCGACGATGCCGAGGCGCCATTCACCCCGGCACCGTGGATGTAGTAGTCATCCGGTAGGAGAACTGAATGGCGCTCCTGACCTGCTCCGAGATCACCCTTGATCTTGGCGGTCGCCGCATCCTCGAGGGCGTGTCCCTCGAGGTCGAGCAGGCAGAGGTTGTCGGTCTTGGCGGGCCCCAAGGGGGCCGCCAGACCCCCCGCATCGAAATACCAAGTGGGCGCCAGGTGGGGCACGGAGGGGGCGGCGGGTTATCAGGGGAGGACCGAGCGCCGGTGACGGAGCGTGTG
>JBEIHR010000174.1:0-2839 GCA_040381195.1 Rubricoccaceae bacterium | reverse complement strand
TGTCGATCGCATCGGTGTTCAGACGCACACCATGCCGTGCAGCCTCGATGCGGCCGAGCTGGGTGAACCCGAGGTTGCCGCCCTCGCCCACGACCCGGCAGCGCAGGTCCTCCCCCGTGATCCGGATCGCGTCGTTGGCCTTGTCCCCGACATCCAGATTCGTCTCGGTCCGCGCTCGCACGTAGGTGCCGATGCCGCCGTTCCAGAGCAGGTCCACCGGGGCCCGCAGGATCGCGGAGATCAGCTCCGCCGGTGTGAGGTGGGAGACGTCCGCGACGATGCCGAGGGCGGTCTTGATCTCCGGCGTGAGGTCGATGGACTTCGCGGCCCGGGAGAAGACGCCACCACCGGTTGAGATCCGGCTGCGGTCGTAGTCGTCCCACGATGACTGCGGCAGGTCGAACAGTCGTCGTCGTTCGGTAAAGGACGACGACGCATCCGGCTGCGGATCGATGAAGACGTGGCGGTGGTCGAAGGCCGCCACGAGCCGGATATGCGGGCTCATCAGCATGCCGTTGCCGAAGACGTCGCCGCTCATGTCGCCGATGCCCGCCACCGTGAAGTCCTGACGCTGCGTGTCGAGATCGAGCTCCCTGAAGTGCCGCTGCACGGAGATCCATGCGCCGCGCGCCGTGATTCCCATCGCCTTGTGGTCGTACCCATCTGAGCCACCCGAGGCGAAGGCATCCCCGAGCCAGAAACGGAAGTCGGCGGAAATCGAGTTGGCGAGGTCGGAGAACGTCGCCGTCCCCTTGTCTGCCGCTACGACGAGGTACGGGTCATCGGGGTCGTGACGTACAACGCGGGAGGGTGGCACAACCGTGCCGTCCACCAGGTTGTCGGTCAAAGCGAGCAGGGCTGCGACGAACTCCACGTAGGCCGCCGTGCCCGCGGTGAGCCAGGCATCACGGTCAATGCTCGGATCGGGCAATTGCTTCGGGTAGAACCCACCCTTGGCGCCCACGGGCACGATCACAGCATTCTTCACATCCTGGGCCTTGACGAGTCCGAGGATTTCAGTGCGAAAGTCCTCCCGCCTGTCACTCCAGCGCAATCCCCCTCGCGCGACGTCCCCGAAGCGCAGGTGAACTCCCTCGACTCGTGGGGAATACACCCAGATCTCATGGACCGGCCGCGGCAGCGGCATGTCGGGAATCCGCCTCGGTTCCAGCTTGTACGCCAGTGTCGCGGAGACGGGCATCTGAAAGTACGTGGTGCGCACGGTGGCCTGGATGAGGACATGGAAGGACCGGAGAATGCGATCCTGATCCAGACTGACAACGTCGACAAGCTGCCGCTCGATCCGATCGGCCACGGAGTTCATCCGTGCCTCACGGTCCTCCCGCTGATCCGGGTCGAAACGTGCATGGAAGAGATCCATCAGGGATCGCGCGACAGCCGGATTGGTCAGGAAAGACTGTTCGATGTATCCCTGGCTGAAAGTCGACCCGATCTGACGCAGATATCGGGCATAGCCACGCATCACGGCACATTCACGCCACGTGAGGCCTGCCAGAATCACCAAGCCCGAAAAGGCGTCGATCTCACACGAGCCATTCCACGATGCCAGGAACGCGTCTTCGGTACGCCGCATGTCCTCGCTCGAGGCGGGTCCGCTCCCGGGCGGAGCAGTCATTCCGAAACTCAGAATCGATACTGGAGGCATCCCGGCTGCCGTGATCTCGTACGGATGCTCAGCCAGCACGTCGAATCCCAGGCTCTGCAGGATGGGAAGCACCCGGGAGAGCGGCAAGGGGCCACCCTGGCGTGTGATGGTGAAGCGCACAGCTCCGGCGCTTCCCGCGTGGTCCATGTGAACCGCAAGCTCTCCGGGGGCAAGGCTCTCGATGACGCGAACAGCCCCGACCGCGTCCTGCGGACTGAAATCCTCTTTGTAGGCCTCAGGGAAGGCGTCGGTGAATACCCGCACGACATCTCGTCCGTGGGCCTCACCGAAAGTGGTGACCGCCACATCACCAAAGTCATCCATCCAACTTCGGGTCGCCGCTGCGACACGCGCCTCCAGGGAGATGGGATCGACGTCTCGCAGTTGGCCGCCTGCGGGAGCCCGCACCACGAAGAGCAACCGTGCCAGGACAGACTCAGAAACCAGTACCGTGAAATCGACACTTGCGCCCCCGAAACTCTCCTGCAGGAGGTCGCCGATGGCAGTGCGCACCGCCGTGTTGTAGCGATCCCGAGGCAGGTACACGAGAGCTGACACCGATCTGCCATAGGCGTCCACGCGAAGGAATAGGCGGGTCTGCCGCCGCTGCTGCATGTGCAACACCGCTGACGCCGTGTCATTGAGCGCCTGCTGCTCGATCTGAAAGAGCTCATCACGGGGATACGTCTCAAGAAACTGCTGAAGATCATGTGCGCTGTGGGAATTTGGAAGAAACTCCAGGGACGTCATCGCCTGCTCGAATTTGCGTCGGAGAATGGGGATCTCGAGGATGCTTGACGTATAGGCGGGAGCCGCGAAAACTCCGAGGATGCGATATTCGCCGACAACGCTTCCCTGCTCATCGAAACGCTTGATGCCGATGTAGTCGAGATGAGTCGCGCGGTGAACAGTTGAGCGCGCGTTGGCCTTAGTCAGCACGAGCAACTCCGGCTCGCGCGCCTTGGCGCGAACGAGGGCTGGGAGCATCGCGAAACTCGGAGATTCCACCGCGTCGTTTTCATCGCGACGCAGGATGCCCAGTCCCGTTCCCGGGACCGCACGCAAGGCGTCTTCTCCACCCACGTCGACGAGGTCGTACTGGCGGTATCCGAGCAGGGTGAGATTCCCGTGAAGAATCCAGCGCAGCAGCGCGATCGCTTCGAGCACATCAGC
>JBEIHR010000173.1:0-2956 GCA_040381195.1 Rubricoccaceae bacterium | reverse complement strand
GCCCTGGCCCACCACAAGGTGCTCCGGCAGGGTGATCTCACGCATCAGGGTGCGGACATCCTTGCCAGCATTCATGCCTTCGACCGTAGCGTCGTGGACGTACTGGACCGCGTCACGCAGCCGGGTGAGCTCGAACTGGATTCGATCCTTGCCGGTGATCGGCCAGAAGTGACCGCTGAGAAGAACTTCGGGCTCCAGCGCACGAACCCGCTCGATCGAGTCGATCACGGTGAGCGCATCACGGTAGCGGTCGCCGCGCATGGTGACCAGGTTCGGCATATGTCCGAACAGAGCTCCGAAAACATTGCCGCACAGACAGATTTTCTCGTCGGGCAACCAGACGACTATCGAATCGTTGGTCTCGCCGCCGGGCGTGGCGACAAATTCGAAGTTTCGTTCGCCGACAGTGAGTGTGAAGGCGTCCTCGACGACGATGTCCGCGTGTGGGGTGCTCTGGCCGGGCAGTTTCTTGCCGAACCGTTCCTGGATCTTGGCAATGCCGGTGGCCAGCGTGTGGGAGAAGGCGAATGCGCTGCGCGAGGCGCGGTACCGCGCCAGACGCTCATTGTCATCGCGCCACTGCTCCCAGTTGGCCTGGGCCACGAGTTTCGTATCAGGTTCGCGCACGCTATCCTATCCGCCGACGTGGTCGTAGTGACCCTGCGTCAGGAAGATGTAGCGAACCGGTGATGAGTCAACGGAATCCAGATTCGCACGGTGGACCGGGCCTTCGAATCCCATGCCGGAGTTGATGATCACTCGGCCCTCAGAGGTCGGGATCATGAAGACATTCGTCAGTCCGGGCGAGCACCAGATGCCCGGACTGACTTCGTCAATGACGTCCGGCACCGCGGGCACCATCGCCTCGGCGCCGGGACGGGTCAGGTATACGGGCTCGAATTCCGTCATGGGTGTTCTCCTGTCAGTGATCGCTAGACCGGACGCCGACTTCGGGCCGAACATCGAAACGATCGAAGTAGAAGTCGAATCGGGACCGCACGTCCTCGGGTGTCACCCCGAAATGGCGTTGCAGGTCATACCGAATAGCGCCGTGCTTACCTCGTGGATTGCTGTCGATATACCGTTCGAAGCTCTTGCGCACCCCGGGAGTCAACTCGACGCCGGCTCGGTCGTATAGCGACTCCAGGACAGTCATCTCGTTGCCGTTGAGTTGGTGGAAGCTGATGTCGATACTGCGCTCGGCGGGCACTAGATCGCGGTCACGCACGCCCGCACTCAGCAGCCGGTGTATCCGATCGGTCCAATAGTCGATGAGCCATTCTGGGTCGATGCTCCTGCGACGCAGGCGATCCGCATAGGCCATCATCGTCACCGTCGACTGGATGACGGCCACCGGATCGCGGTGGGTGAACGCGACCGTTGCGTCGGGGAACGTTTCCATCAAGGCAGGCAATTGCTCGGAATGCTGCGGGGACTTCAACACCCAGGTTTGCGGACCTCGGAAGAAGGTCAGCGCCTGCAGCACCTTCTTCATATAGGCGTAGTGCTTCCTCTGGTCGAGTGCCAGGTAGGTGTCGCGCCAACTCGGAACGCGAGCAAGCCATTCCACGATGTAGCTGGCAAAGTCGAGATCGAGAAGCTCGACTTCTTCCTCGATCGCCTCAGGGAACTGATCGTGCATCGCCGCCACTAGCGGCATGTTGGCCAGCATGGCGTCGTGTTCGGCGCGTGCGCGCCCGTAACGCGGATCGACCCCGAACACATCGGGTCCGCGGCCGCGGGCCGGAATGGGTTCCTGACTCTCCCAGTACGGCAGGGCCCGTCGGCGCCGGTCGGCCGCCAGCAGATTCACCAGATGCGTGGTACCCGATCGCGGCATGCCCACCACGATGATCGGCTTCTCGATCTCGATCGACTCGATCTCCGGGTAGCGCTTGATCAGGTCGGCCAGTGAGATCCGGTTCCGCAGCAGCCGGACAATGCGTGACCGCTGTGTGCCGCGACCCAGCTGAGTCAGACCCGTATCGGCTTCGACCGCCCCCACGTAGGCATCGAGGCGCGCCGTGAAGTCTGTCGTGTCGCCGAGATCGTCGGACCCCGCACCTGCAACGGCCTCGTCGATCATCTGGTCGATATCGAGCGTGACCGGCCGCGATTCGGTGTATTCAAGAACCTGTCGCTGGACCTCGTTCAGCCGGGGCGAGGTGAGGTCGTCGAGATCGATCGTCTCGGCTGTTGAGCCCATAGCCGCATCTCCACCCTCTTGCATATGTCGATAGTTCGACATACCGTTCGATCTTGTGACATCGAAGGTAAGCCTGGAGCGGCCGCAGAGTCAAGCGCCGTCACCGCCTACTGAGCGGGTCATCGCGGTAATCGAACTACTGGGCAGCGAGCCGGCCCGGCAGTTCACACTGGCAGAGATCTGCCGCAGCCTGAACATCAGTCGGGCCACCGGGCATGCGATCCTGACCACGCTCACTGCCCACGACTGGGTGACCCGCGATCCGGCCAATGCGGAGTACGCGTGGGGTCCGGCGATGGCGAGTTTGACCAAGCCCGCCAATTCCCTGGTGTATCGCGCCGAACTCCAGGCCCTGGCCACCGATACCGGAACGCAGGTATCCCTGACTCGCCGGGAGGGTCGAACCATGGTCATTGTGGAGACCGTGGGTGAGTGCCTGACCGGGCCCAGAATCAGCCCCGGCCTGCGCACGCCATTGGTAGCGCCATTCGGCCGGGACTACATCGCGGGATCAAGCACAGAGACGCAGAATGCTTGGTTGGAGGCCATCGGCCAACCGGATCCGGGGCTGCGACGAAGAATGACAGCTGTCCTGAAAGAGGTCCGGCAACGCGGTTTTGTCGTCGAACGGCTTACCAAGGAGTACGTCCGCGTCTACACGGCACTACGAGCGCTGAGCAGTGATGGCGAAATCGACATGATCACAACCCAATTGGCGCGCGCATTTGCCGATCTGACCACGATCGACGT
>JBEIHR010000172.1:0-2958 GCA_040381195.1 Rubricoccaceae bacterium | reverse complement strand
GACGTGCAGTCCCCGGAGATCCTGGACGCCATGCGCATTGCCGGACGCCTGGCGGCCGATGCTCTCCAGGAGGTTGGGCGCCATGTCGCCCCCGGTGTGACAACGGACGAGTTGGACCGCATCGGGCACGAGTACCTGTGCGACCACGGTGCCTACCCGTCGACCCTCGGCTACCGGAGTTTCCCGAAGTCCCTCTGCACCTCGCTCAATGAAGTGATCTGCCATGGGATCCCGGATTCCACCGTGATCCGGGACGGGGATATCTGCAACATCGACATCACCGCATATATCGGGGGGGTCCACGGCGACACCAACGCGACATTCCTTGCCGGGGATGTGGCCCCGGACGTCGTGGATCTTGTCGATCGCACCCGCGAGGCAACTATGCGCGCCATCCGCGCGGTGAAGCCCGGGCGACCCCTGAACGTGATCGGGACCGTGATCGAGAGCTACGCGAAACGCTTCGACTACGGGGTGGTCCGTGACTTCACCGGGCACGGGATCAGCACGTCCTTCCATTCCGGGCTGATCGTTCCCCATTTCGAGGATCCGGACCTTGACACCGAGCTTCAACCCGGGATGACATTCACGATCGAACCGATGCTCACCCTGGGAACGATCGACTACGAAATCTGGTCCGATGGCTGGACGGTGGTCACCCGTGATCGCAAATGGACTGCCCAGTTCGAGCACACGATCGTGGTGACCGACGACGGCGCGGAGATCCTTACCCTCCCCACGGCGGCAGCATGATCACAACCCTCTGCGTGGACATCGGTGGAAGTGGCCTGAAGGCCGCGATGGTGGATCTGCACGGGGACCTCACAACCGAGCGCCTTCGAGTGGAGACCCCCTATCCCTGCCCACCCGAACGCCTGGTGTCCACCTTGACCGACCTCGTGGCCCCACTCGGTCTCGCCGATCGGGCCACGGTCGGTTTCCCCGGACTGGTGCGCGACGGGCGTGTGCTGCACGTCCCCTCGTTGGCCCGGGGCGCCTACGACGGCGCCACCGACGCAGATCTCCAGCGAGCCTGGGACTCCTTCCCCCTCGAGGCCGCCCTGCAGAAGGCCTTCGGGATCCCGACGAAACTCCTGAACGACGCCGATGTCCAAGGCTGTGCGGTCATCGCCGGACGGGGCATGGAATTCGTCCTGACACTCGGGACTGGCGTGGGCACGGCCCTGTTCCTCGAAGGGCGCCTGCTCCCCCACCTGGAGTTGTCCCACGGACCGTTAAAGAAGGACGTGAGCATCGACATTGCGCTGGGCAACGTGGAACGCAAGCGCCTCGAACGTGACCACTGGCGTGCCCGAGTTCGTGCCGCCATCGAGATCTTCGATGCCATGTTGTACTTCGACCACGTCTACGTGGGCGGCGGAAACGCCAAGCACTTGGATCCCTCCGACGTGGGACCCAAGGGCACGATTGTCTCGAACTCCGCGGGCATCATCGGAGGAGTCCGCGCCTGGGACTTCGCCGATTAGGCTCCTTGACCATGACCCGCTGGCTCAGTGACGACGAGCAGCGCGCCTGGCGCTCCTGGGTGAACGCCTCGCTCCTCCTCCACGACCGCCTCAGCCGCGACCTCGTGGAGAAGCACGGGCTGACCATGGCCGATTACGAGATCCTGGTGCAACTCTCCGAGCACCCGGAGCGCCGGATCCGGATGAGCGAATTGGCGGAACGAACTCTCAGTTCCCGGAGCCGCCTTTCCCATCAGATCGATCGAATGGTCGATGCCGGTCTCGTGACCCGCGAAGCGTGTTCGGACGATCGACGCGGCTCCTTCGCCGTCCTCACCGACACGGGGTGGGAAACCATCGTGGCCGCCGCGCCGGATCACGTCACCGCGGTCCGCGATCACCTCGTCGACCTGCTCGGCCCCGAGCGATTCGCCGAACTGGGCGACACATGCAGGATGATCGTGGACGATCTGGTGGAACGATCCGGCGCACGCCGCATCGTGGAATGAGAGGAAGCGCAATGTCGGAGAACCGGGACCCACGGCCGTGGTCGGCGAAGAAGCCGCAGAACTACGTCCTCAGCATCGTTCTGATCATCGTGGCGGTCGTCCTGGTACGCCAGGGATTGGACTACATCGGCCAGGGCGTCGGAGGCTTCATCCCCTACGCGATCATCATCGGTGGCCCGGCCCTCGCCGCCTACTACACCTGGTATTTCACAATGCGGAAGTTCGAGGGTGAGTAGCCCTCAACCAACACTCAGATGGGCCGCACCGACTGCTCGAAGCGGAACAGAGCACCGGGGTCAACCATGGTCTTGACCTCCCGCAGGCGCCTCAGATTCTGTCCGTAGTACGCCTCAGCCCAACCAGAAAGATCACGACTCCCGTAGTTCGAGTACTGCGCCCCAGTCCGCCACGGCTTCAAGCGCGCCGAGAGATTGTCGATCCACGCCTTCCCAGCGTCGATGAGGTCGGCCGGTGCGCCTGGTCGCACCCGTGCCTGGAACTGGTAGATCAACCAACCGTCGCGGTGTGGGAATGCGGTCGCGGTGCTCGGAATGCGATGCACCGCGCCACTGAGTGGCTCGATGCCGACCTTCCCTCCCTGCAAGGCTGTGCTCACGCCCTCAGGTTGTAAGAACGGGTCGCGCTGCCACCGCTCCATCTCCTCGAGCAGCACGGTGATGGCGGGGCGCGGCCAGGGTCGCCGACTGATTTCGGAGAACGTGGTGACCCCATAGCGGGGAACTTGACCAGGAGGTCTGGTGTTCGGGGCGCACTCCTGCCACGTCAATCCCTGGCAGTTCTCGTCAAACTCCGCTTCGAAGAAGTTCTGCCTCAGTTGTGTCCGACTCAGCGGCGCAACCCCAACCTCGGCGATGAACTCCTGCAGGGCCGCATTCGCCCGCTCCTGCGAACCGCGATGCCAGAGGCCGACCGTAATCGCAGGTAGCGCGCCTGGGTCGGGACGAGTGGTGTCGAGTACCAAG
>JBEIHR010000171.1:0-2987 GCA_040381195.1 Rubricoccaceae bacterium | reverse complement strand
GGGATCGTGAAGGTGACCCGACCCTTCGCATCCGTGCGCGCCCGATCCACGGTGACCCATTGGTCACCACGCAGCACCTGTCGGACCACGACCATCCCCTCGGTGCGCGGGCGGATCCGCGCGGTGAGGGTGACGGGTGTACCCGCGCGCACCTCGATCGCGGTCGGGCTTTTCAGGACGACGGTGCGCGGTGCGACGCTCGGGACCACCGTCACCGACATCTGATCGCTGAGTCCGATCGGCTGCCCCTTGCGAACGACAAGCAGCCGCTCAGCGGTGACCTGGCCGGGCGGCCAGGGCTTCTTGGTGGTGAAGGTGACGCGACCCTTGCGGTCGGTGCGGGCCTTGTCGATGGTGACCCACTCCTCACCCACCTGCTGCTGCCGCCACACCATGCGGCCCTTCTCCCCCGGCAGGACGCGCGCTGTGATCTCGACGTTCTCCAGTGCGGGCGCGTTGACGGTGACACCCGTGGCCAGCTCGACCGTCGTCTCGTACACCGGGGCCGGTGGTGCTTCCGGCACCGGAGCTGCACTCGGCGGCGCGGGTGCACCGGGGCTGGAGAACGGCGCCCCCATCTGACCATCGATCGACTGGATGTACGGCGATCGCAATCGGAGAGCGCGTTGAAGTGCGCCACCACTGCGCCTGGCCTGGGATCCGTCGGGCATGGTGGCGATGACCGCCTTCGGGACACCCGAGGGATAGCGCTCGGCGATCGTGAGCGACCGCACCTCACCGACGCCAAAAGCGGCGGCGATCCGCTGTTGGGGCACTGTCACGGACCACGTTCTATTGGGGTTGTCCTCCGTGAGCGACCACGGATCCGCTACCACCTGGGCGTAGGGACGATCACCGCCCCAGGCATCCCGGCTGGCGTGCGTGAAGCCGCCACTCGAGGACGAGTAGAACGCGGTGATCGGTTGGCCGTTGAACAGGATCGCATTACCCGCATTCGGAGGCACGTGGGTCGCATTGACGGCGGCGACCCAGCGGTCCCCCGCCGTACTCGATTCCTTGGCGAACCCCGCGAACATCTGATCGGTATAGGGCCCCGAGCCGTCATCGACATGGCAGTTGCAGGCCTTGCGCACGCCCGCGATGAATTTCGCCAGTGCATAGGTCCGTGCTGCGAGGACCTGCACCTGGAGTGCAGCGTCGGGCCAGGAGTTCGACACCTCCGCAATCCCGTAGAGGTACTCATCGCGCATGCGCACCACGTTCACGGCGTTGAGCCCCCCGGTCGTGGGTGTGATCTCGACGAATCCGTAGCGGTACCGGTGACCGGGTGAGGCGAAGTTGCGCGCGGGCCCGACCACGTTGAGCACCGTCGGCCCCCCGACGGCCTGACCCGGATCGCGGGTCCCCGCCCATTTGATGGTGACGTTGGGGGCGACGCCGAGGTCTGCGACCACCTCCCCCGTCACCCGCAGGACACGGACATTTCCGCCCTCGTTCGCGAAACGGAACACGTCCGCAGGGTTACCCACCGTGATCGTGCCGCCGACGTTCACCTCGATCGGTCCACCCGTGGGGTCGAGTGGTTCGCTACGGACGCTGATCTCGGGTTTGCGGTAGTCGATGTTGACCCGGATGTCCATGTCGTCCTGGACGGGCGAGACCGTGGTACCCGGGTAGTAGAAGGTGGCGATCGAGGCCGCGTCGAAGCCTGCTTTGGCCATCGCCAGGGCCCCGTACTGGGACAGGCCGACACCGTGTCCGAAACCTGAGCCCTGGAGGGTGAACGAGGCGGGGGCAATGGGGACCACCTCGGAGGCCACCGCGGTGGGCGTGACACCCACCAGGGTGACCATCGCGGCCACCACCAACCGACGCACGCGCCCTCACCACCCTCGTCACCGCCGACCACGGTGCCACGGCCGAGGGGTAAAACCAAGCCACACACGGCCCTCCCGCCCCACCGGAAACTGTGGTGTTCCTCGCAGGAACCTGCCTCCACGGGGGTGCGTCCTACCGGGGCCCCCCTCACGGGGCACTTACCATGGCACTTCCTCAGCATGGGGAACGGTCCTAGGGAGCAGAGTGAGCGCACGGCGTCTGCCGCGGGTGATCGCGGGGGTGCTTGCGGGTCTCGTCCTTGTGGTCACCGTGATCGGCGCGGGCGTGACCACCCTGATGGGTCAGCTCAGCGACAACATCACCCCCCTCGACGTCTCCGAGCAGACAGGCACCGTGGTCGATGAGACCGAGTCCCTCGTTGTTGACGAGGAGACCGGCGTCCAGGAGCCGTTCACCGTGCTGGTCATGGGCAGTGACTCCCGCGTCGGCAAAGACAACCGCGGCTACGGCAGCGCGAAGAAGTACGGGAACGTCGAACGCTCGGACACCACGATCCTGCTGCACGTCAATGCCGACCGGACCCGAGCCATCGGCGTCAGCATTCCCCGAGACACCTGGATCACCCTGCCCCGGTGCACCACGGACGGCACGACGGTGGGTGGCTACCAGGGACGATTCAACGAGGCAATGGTCATCGGGGGTCCCGGCTGCGTCATTACCGCAGTCGAGGACATGAGCGGGCTCACCATCGACAACTTCATGGTCGTGGACTTCGGTGCGTTCAAGCGGATCACCGAAGCGATCGGCGGAGTCGAGATCTGCCTCACCGAGGCGGTCAATGACCGACAGAGCAAACTCAATCTCCCTGCAGGCAAGCACATCGTGTCCGGTGAGGAGGCTCTCGCATTCGTGCGCGCCCGGCATGGACTCGGTGACGGCTCCGACACCTCACGTATTCGTCGCCAGCAGGCCTTCCTGTCCTCGATGGCGCGCAAGGTGCTCAGCAGCGAAGTTCTCCTGAACCCGGCGTCGTTGATCAACGTCTTGAACGCTGCGACCAAGTCCCTGACGACAGACCCCCAGCTAGCCAACAGCGAGAACGTCGCCGAGTTGGCAGTGAGTATGCAGAGCCTGCGCCCCGGCGACATCGTCTTCGCCACCCTTCCGTGGCGTTCGTCGGGTGACGG
>JBEIHR010000170.1:0-2994 GCA_040381195.1 Rubricoccaceae bacterium | reverse complement strand
CGCTCGTTGTAGGCCCGTAGTTCGGCATCGTCATCGCGATCGGCTTGGCGGTCACCACGTGTGGCGTCGCGCTCATCGCTGCGGGCCCACTGGACGGCGATCACGATCAACACGATCAGTGTGGGTATCTCCGAGAGACCCCATGCCACCTGACCACCGAGGAGGGTGTCCTGGAGGGGATCGGTGACCCAGTCAGGGCGGACCAGGCCGAACCACTCGACCGCCATCGGCGTGCTGCCCATCATCATGATGACGGCGAAGAAACCGTGGATCCCGAGGGCGAGCAGGAGCAGCATCATGCGACCCCAGTACGGCAACGGTTTGGGACGCGGGTCGATCCCGATGAGAACCCAATAGAACAGGTATCCGCTGATGAGGAAGTGCGTCTGCATGATCACGTGGCCGACATGCGACCCCATCAGCCACCCGAATGCGGGAGTGAAGTACAGACCGTAGAGACCGATGACGTAGACGATGAACACGTAGAAGGGGTTCGTGAGAACGAGCGTGATGGGACTGTGCAGGAACCACACCAACCACTCGCGCGGGCCTCGCTCATTTCCTGTCGATGGCTTCAATGCCCGCAGCGCCAGGGTGGCGGGTGCGCCGAGTACCAGCAGGATCGGCGCGAGCATGGTCAGAGTCATGTGCTGCACCATGTGCAGACCCACCGAGACCATCGCATAGGTGGAGATACCGGCATTCGTGCACCAGATGACGATCGAGATGCCACCCATCCAGCAGACGAGGCGCATGACGGGCCACGAGTCGCCGCGCCGCCGGACGCGCACATAGCCGATCACGTAGAGCGCAGCCGCGACCAGACTGAGCGTGAGGAACAGCGGATCGATCCGGCCTCCGAAGGCGACCGCCTCGATCGTCGGAGGTGGTGGATACGCGAAGCCGAGCAGGTTTTCACCGTAGGTAGGAAGAGACAGTTCCTCGCGCGGATACGGGCTTGTTGCCAGCGCCACGCCCATCCCGACCGCCATCGCCATGATGGTGAGCTCGATCCCGGCGACGCGGGCGAATGCGGAGAGACGGCTCGAGGTGTCGAGGGAGGGCATCACCCGGGCGCGCATCACGTACCCGATCACGCCGAGACCCACGAGGAGCCCCACCTTCATCAGGGTGACCTGTCCGTATCCGGTGGTCAGCAGTTGTGCTGGTCCATCGAGACGGGTGTAGGCGTTCGCGAGACCGCTCACGGCGAGCAGGATGATCGCGGTCAGCGCGATGGGTGAGAAGCGTTGCACTGCACGACGCAGCGGAATGTCGCGGCGGAGAGCATGTGCGGTGAGCGCGACCAGACCCCCGATCCAGAGCACGGCGGCAATCACATGTGCCACTCCCGCCGTCACCGCCAACTCATGGTCACCGAGTCCGGCAGCGTGCCCGGCCAGCGCCGGGAGAACCGCCGCGAGAACCGCAACCACGAGCCACGATGCCGCCGCACCCGATGTCGATGTGGTGAGCCCGGCGACTCCGACGATCACAGCGAGGATCGCCATCACCAAGAGCGCGCGAGTGATCGGAAGTTCGTTCACGTAGGTCGACACAACCGCCGGATCCACAGCCTCAGCGAGTGGTAGTCCCAGCACCTCTGCCAGGACGAGGAACAGTTGCGTGATTGCAAGAATGGCCCAGATGAACGCGGCCCAGCTCGCGCGCACCACATCCCTGCGGCCCTCCCGCGAGATGACTCCGTTCTTTCCCGAGGGCGTCAAGAACGCGGCGGAGAGAAGGAAACCGATAGTCGTCACCGCGGCCGCGTCGGTCAGCACCCGCAGAATCGACGCGCCCCAGACCACGAACGGACCGGCGTCGGGGAGCCCCGCCGGTGGTTCCGTGTACGCCCCGCCGGCGAGCACGAGGCCCACTCCAGCGGAGGACACAGCGAGTGCGATCAGGGCAGCAGAAACAAGGGTGATCGGGCCGCGCATCGCGCGGGTCGTTCCCGAGTGCACCGTGGTCTTCATCGCCGCGCGCGTTTCCGCAGGCCGATGACCGCGAGCACCGCGATGATCAGCGCGGCAACCCCGAGGATGAGGGGCAGATTCGAGCGTGGTTGCTCGACGTCCGCCAGGACATCTGCGGCCGCCGCTTCATCGATGGCGGGGGCTGTGGCCGCAGACGCATCACCCGTGTACGTGAAGGTGAAGGTCCCGGTCACCGGGTGACCATCGGCCGAGACCACGCGGTAGGCAACCGTGTAGTCACCCGCGCCGAGGGAACCGGGCCAGGGCACGAGAACCTCTGTGCCAGCCGCCTCGGCTGCATCCATCGCCACGACAGCACCCGCGGCATCCGTGATGACCACGTCCACCATGGAGTCGAGCGGCTCCTCGTTGAACTGGAGTGTGATCGACGCGGGTGCATCGGCGATGACGGCGCCGTCCGCGGGAGTCGTGCCTACGAGGTCACTGTGCGCATTCGCGGTGGGCGCGAGAAGTACGGCGAACGTGAACAGTGACACGAGGTACTTGGTCATACTCGTGAGGGTACGACGCAGGTGGCGTCCGTGACCGCAGGGGTCAGAAGGCCTCTTCCGGCAATTCCATGATCTCGCCGGTCGTGGCCTCCGCGATGGCGCGCTCTGCCGAGAGCAGCGGCAGGCGATTGCGCGCGAACCACCGCGCGGTTTCCACCTTGCCCTGGTAGAAAGCCTTATCCCGCGGCGACGGCCCAGCTGCCAATGCTGCGAGGGCGACCTCGGCCTGACGCACGAGCAGCCACCCGATCACCAAATCGCCGGTCGCCATGAGCAGCCGCGTGCTGTTCAGCCCGACCTTGTAGACCTCTTCGGGATTCTGTTGGGCTGCCATCGCCCACTGGCCCATGACACCGACGATTCCCTGCACGTCCTCGAGGGCCTTGCCGAGCATCTCCCTTTCGGTGGCGAGTTGACCGTTGCCCTCGTCACCCTTCACAGTCTCGGTGATCGGGCTGGCGAGGTAGGCGATCGCCCGGAACTGGTCACGGATCATCTTGCGG
>JBEIHR010000169.1:0-3076 GCA_040381195.1 Rubricoccaceae bacterium | reverse complement strand
CGTCGTCAGTCTCGCCGAGGCCCAGGATGAGATTGCTCTTGGTCACCAGACCGGCGGTGCGGGCCTGCGTCACCACGTCGAGGCTTCGCTCGTACCGGAACGCCGGACGGATCCGCGAGAAGATGCGGGGGACCGTCTCGAGATTGTGGGCGAGCACACTCGGCTGCGCATCGAACACCTGGCCCAGGAGCTCGGGATTACCCGAGAAGTCGGGGATCAGCACCTCGACTCCGATACCCGGGTTGAGGTCGCGGATCTGACGCACCGTCTCCGCGTAGAGCCACGCTCCCTCATCGGGGAGGTCGTCGCGCGCGACACCCGTGACGGTGGCGTAGCGCAAACCCATCGAGAGCACGGACTCCGCCACCCGCCGAGGTTCGTCGCGATCGAGGGGCGAGGGCTTGCCGGTATCGATCTGGCAGAAGTCGCAGCGGCGCGTGCATTGCTCACCGCCGATGAGGAACGTCGCCTCCCGGTCCTCCCAGCACTCGTAGATGTTGGGGCAGCCAGCCTCCTGGCATACCGTGTGCAGGCCCTCGCGCGACACAAGGTCGCGAATCTGGGTGTACTCCGGTCCCGTCTTCATCGAGGTGCGGATCCACGTGGGTTTCCGCTCGATCGGGACAGCGGCGTTGCGCGCCTCGATACGCAGCAATCTGCGACCCTCGGGATCGACGCCCACACTCACGTGGTCAGCCTAGGCATAGAGGAGTGACAGCCGGGGTAGCAGGATCTCGGTGACCTCGGCGACGCTCACATCGCGGCCCAGTTCCCTGCTGAGTGACGTCACGGACGCATCGCGGATTCCGCACGGCACGATGCGGTCGAACCAGGTGAGGTCGCAGTCGCAGTTCAGGGCGAAGCCGTGCATGGTCACACCCTCGGCGACGCGGATCCCGATAGCCGCGATCTTCCGGTCCGGGCCCAGGTCATCATGGGAGACCCAGACCCCGCTACGCCCCTCGACCCGATCGGCAGCTACGCCCAGGTCCGCGCACACCGCGATGATCATCGCTTCGATCCGGCGCACATGCGCCACGACGTCGATCGGATCGGGCAGGCGCAGGATCGGATAGCCGACCAGTTGGCCCGGCCCGTGCCAGGTGATCTTCCCGCCACGATCGACGTCGATCACCGGGGTACCGTCAAGGGGCCGCTCGAGCGGTTCGGTCCGACGTCCCGCGGTGTAGACGGGCGGATGTTCGAGTAGGAGGACGGAATCGGGCGCACCGGCGATGACGTCCGCGTGCACGCGTCGTTGTAGATCCCATGCGGACTCGTACTCCACCGCATCATCACCGAAACCGACGATGCGCACGTCGAGTGCCAGGGCCTCGGATGTCACTCGATGACCCTAACCCCGAGCGAACGGAGCGCGGCGTCGGCTGCGCGACGCCCGCTGACCATCGCGCCCTGAATGGATGAGGTGTCCCGGTGGTCACCAGCGACGAAGAGGCCGTCGCCCACGGACACCGGTCGCCGCACCGCGAAGGGGGGCAGCATCGCGGGCAACGCGTGCCCGATCGGGTACACGCCGATCATCTCCCAGGTCGTCGTCGACACACCGAGCATGCGTTGCAGGTGTGCGCGCACGCGTGCCTCGTGATCTCCACCCGTTTCCGCCCCCAAGACGGATGCGGAGACGAGCACGCGCGTGTCGGGGGAGTAGCTCGCCAGAGCATTGCTCAGCGCCACCGCGTTGATCACCGGACCTGATGCGTCCCCATCGAGGACAAGGACCCCGAGGCCATCGGTGATCGCCGTGCCTGCGGGTGCCACGAAGTACCAGGTCGTGACGGAGTTCCACCGTGGCGTTGCGAGCGCGGGGACCAGTGTCGATGCGGTCGTGCCATCGGTGGCGACGATCACGGCACGGGCCTCCAGGGTGCCCCCGTCGTATTCGACGACACCCGTGCCAACCCGCTGCACCCGGTGATCGAGGGTCACGGTGCCCTCGGGGAGTGCATCGCGCAACTGGTACGGAATCGCGCGCATTCCGCGCGCCGGCAGCGAGGGTCGGCCTCGAACGAATGAGCGCAGGGTGAGGTCGAGGAAGTGCCGTGACGTGCGCAGCTCAGACTCGAGGAAGACGCCGGTCAGGACGGGGCGCAGCACGCGGTCATAAAGGCGCGCGTCGATACCAGTGGCACGGAGGGCGACGCTCGACGGCTTGTCCTCGCGGGCCAGAACGTCGTCGATCGACTCGCGCGAGCACGACCACGCGTAGCGAGCGAACCGGGCCTTGCTCGTCAGTGACCCGGTACGCGGTGATGCCGCGTCCGCGGTCCACCCGGGGAGGCGGCGTGGGTCGCCGAGCCGGGCATGGGATCCACCCACGGCGACCATCACGCCGGGCGTGAGCGGGGTCAAGGCAAGGGCATCGTGGTCGAGGACGCGGGCCGCCTCGGGATACGCGGGGTTGTAGAGCTGGAATCCACGGTCGAGCAGGAATCCGTCGACGACATCGGTGCGCACCCGACCACCGACATCGTCCGCGGCTTCGATGACCCGGACATCCACACCGTGGATCGCGACCTGCCGAGCCGCGGCGAGGCCGGCAAGGCCGGCCCCGACGACGGCGATATCGCAGCGGGCCATAGTCCTAATCGAGAGCTGCGCGGATCGCGCTGCTGATGGTGGGATCGAGCCAGGTGAATCCGTTCTGCTCGAGCACGGTGGGAAGCACTCGGATGCTGCCGAGTACCTCGGAGGAGAACTCACCGAGCACGGTCTTCAGCGCTAGGGCGGGAACGGGGAAGAGGGTGGGGCGACCGAGGACGCGCCCCATCGCCGCGGTGATCTCCGCGTTGGTGGACGGTTGCGGTGCGACGAGGTTCACGGCACCGGAGAGGTCCTCCCGCTCGGCCAGGAACTGCAGGGCGCGGACCTCGTCGCGCAGTGAGATCCACGACCAGTACTGACGACCCGAACCCATTCGACCGCCGAGGCCGAGGCGGAACAGCGGGAACATGCGCGACCAGGCACCGCCCTCCTTCGCGACGACGAGTCCGGTGCGCGCGTGCGTGACGCGGATGCCTGCTGATGCGGCGGGTTCGGAGGCGGCCTCCCAGGCCCG
>JBEIHR010000168.1:0-3080 GCA_040381195.1 Rubricoccaceae bacterium | reverse complement strand
GCAGCACACCTCGACGATCCCAGTGGGGTGAGTCCGTTCGCGGTGGCGACCGTGCGACAGGTGCTCGATATCGACGAACTCCCGGAATGGGTGTGGGCGCATCGGTGGTCGATCGCGCGCCCCATAGAAGCCAGGGGTGAGTCGTGTTGGGCGCATCCGGACGCGCCCCTGGGATACGCCGGTGATGCATGGGCGGGCAAGCCGCGGGTGGAGTCGGCCTGGGTGTCTGGAACCGCATTGGGGCATGCACTGATCCGATAGCCTCATCCCTCGTGCCTGCGATCGTGCTCCTCGGAGCTCAGTGGGGGGACGAGGGCAAAGGAAAAGCCACCGATCTCCTCGGTGAGCGCGTCGACTACGTCGTTCGCTATCAAGGCGGCAACAACGCCGGTCACACGGTCGTCATCGGCGACAAGAAGTTCGCCCTGCACCTCCTTCCCAGCGGGATCCTGACCCCGGCAGTCATCCCGGTGATCGGCAACGGTGTGGTCATCGACCCGCAAGTTCTCCTCGACGAAATGAAGGGCCTCCAGGAACGCGGAGTCGACACGTCGAAACTGCTCATCAGTGCGAACGCGCACCTGATCACGAGTTACCACGTCACCCTGGACAAGGTCACCGAGCGATTCCTCGGCAAGGCGAAGATCGGGACCACCGGTCGCGGTATCGGGCCGGCGTATGGGGACAAGATCGCACGCATCGGCATCCGCGTGCAGGACCTGTTCGACGAGAGCATCCTGCGCCAGAAGGTAGAAGGGGCGCTCACCAACAAGAACCAGACTCTGGTGAAGGTGTTCAACCGCCGTGCACTGAGCGTCGATGCCATCACCGAGGACCTGCTCGCCTTTGCCGCGCCACTGGCCCCCTATGTCGCGGACACCTCCCTCGTGCTCAACCTTGCCCTCGATGAGGGCAAGGTGGTCTTGCTCGAGGGTGGCCAGGGCACCCTGCTCGACGTCGACCACGGGACCTACCCGTTCGTCACATCGAGCAACCCGACGGCGGGTGGTGCATGCACGGGCAGCGGTATCGGACCCACGCGCATCACGCGCGTTATCGGGATCCTGAAGGCCTATACGACCCGCGTCGGGTCGGGACCGTTCCCAACCGAGCTCTTCGATGCCGACGGCGAGAGACTTCGATCTATCGGTGGTGAGGTGGGTGTTACGACGGGTCGTCCGCGCCGCTGTGGCTGGTTCGACGCACCGATCGCGCGCTTCGCGGTTCGCGTCAACGGTCTCACCGACATCTTCTTGACCAAACTTGATGTGCTCACCGGCTTCGAGAAGATCCCGGTGTGTGTTGCATACGACGTTGATGGCACACGGGTCGATGAGATCCCGATGACGCAGACGGACTTCCACCACGCCACTCCGATCTACGAGTACCTGCCGGGATGGACCGAGGACATCTCCACCGCGAAGTCACTCGCCGATCTCCCCGCGAACGCGCGCGCATAAGTGGAGTTCCTGCAGGAGATCTCGGGGGCACTGATCAGCGCTGTGGGAGTCGGTCAGGACCGCAACGCGACGATCTCGGTCCGGGACCTCATCGCCTGAAGGCTTCGATCGGGTTGATGCCTTGATGTCCACAGGCTAGGATCGGGTCATGCGCACCACGCTGACCCTGGACGATGATCTGGCCATGGCATTGCACGAGCGGGTGCGCCTCACGGGCCGGAGCTTCAAGGACGTGGTCAACGAGGTGGTGCGTCAGGGGTTGGGCCCAACGTCACCGAGGCCGCATGTGAACCCTCCCACCCATGACCTAGGCGAGTTGCTGGCAACCGCCCAAGAAGCCGATGCTGCCGGCATGGACCCAGAGATCGTCCGCTTCCTGCGAGTGACAGAGGCCCAGGAGGCAGGCACGTCGTGATCGTGCCCGACGCGAACCTTCTGATTTACGCCACGCACACAGCATCGCCGTTTCATGCCCCAGCCCGACGGTGGTGGTCCGACGCCCTCGCGGGCCACGAGTTCGTTGGACTCGCCTGGGCCTCGCTACTTACCTACCTCAGAATCTCAACGAAGACTGGGATCTACTCGCGTCCGTTGAGTACGGATGCGGCAGTTGCAGACATTGAGACGTGGCTGTCCGCGTCGAATGTTCACATCATTCATCCGGGGGCGAAGCACCCGCATGCGTTACGGGCTCTGACGCCACAGGGCTCTGATGGGGACCTTGTGAATGACGTTCATCTGGCCGCCCTTGCCTGGGAACACGGCGGAACGGTCTACTCTGCCGATCAGGACTTCAGCCGAATTCCGCAAGTGAAGTGGATCAATCCGCTTCACTGATCTGGTTTGTTGAGGCAGCGTGTGATCGTTTTCGAGCGTGATGAACGTGGCAACCCGATCGGCATGCCCGTCGAATCGCGCGAGGTCGTACCGCCGCCGGCAACAGACATCGTCGGCCGCCTGGTCAGACTCGAGCCACTGGACGCGGACTCGCACACCGAGGGTCTTTTCCAGGAATACGAAGGGCACGATCACCTGTGGACCTACATGCCCCATGGGCCATTCGCCTCACCCCAGGATCTGCGCACCTGGATCGAGTCGAAGCAGCACGGGCCCGACCCGATGTTCTTCGCGATCATCGATCAAACCACGAATCGACCGGTGGGGATTGCCTCGTATATGCGTATTGATCCGAATGCCCGCAGCATCGAGGTCGGCTGGATCACGTATTCCCCGAAACTGCAGCGCTCCGCGGGTGCCACGGAGGCGATCTACCTGATGATGCGCCAGGCCTTCGACCTCGGATATCGCCGTTTCGAGTGGAAGTGCAACGTGCTCAACGAAGCGTCGATCCGCGCGGCGAAGCGTCTGGGCATGACATACGAGGGGACCTTCCGGCAGGCCACGGTGGTCAAGGGCAGGAACCGGGACACCTCCTGGTTCTCCTTGTTGGACTCGGAGTGGCCAACGGCCAAGGACGCCTTCGAGGCCTGGCTCGATCCGGCGAACTTCGACGCCGACGGCCGGCAGCGCACACCCCTGCGCATCCCGATCCACGGACTCACTTCCGCACCCTCATTGTCCTGAACATTTCCCCGGTTCTACAGTGCATCCACCATCCAT
>JBEIHR010000167.1:0-3094 GCA_040381195.1 Rubricoccaceae bacterium | reverse complement strand
GTGACCGGGATGCGGATACATGCCGAACGGTTACGCGCGGAGTAGACCAGGTTCACCGGGGCCTCGAAGCCCGGCACCAGTCGGTGGTAGGAGTTCACCGTCGGATTGGTGAACGCCAGCAGTGAGGGCGCGTGGTGGAGGAGTCCACCGATGTACCAGCGCGCCATATCGGAGAGACCGCCGTAGCCCATCTCGTCGTAGAACAGCGGCTTGCCGTCCTTCCAGAGCGACTGGTGGCAGTGCATACCCGAGCCGTTATCGCCGAAGAGCGGCTTCGGCATGAACGTCGCGGTCTTGCCATGCGCCCACGCCACGTTCTTGATCACGTACTTGAACAGCATGACCTGATCCGCCGCATGTTGCAGCGTGTTGAACTTGTAGTTGATCTCGCCTTGTCCTGCGGTGCCCACCTCGTGGTGGGAACGCTCGACCTCGAGACCGACCTTGAGGAGGGTCGTGACCATGTCGTCGCGGATGTCGGCGAAGTGGTCGACCGGCGGCACCGGGAAGTAGCCACCCTTGTAGCGGGTCTTGTATCCGCGGTTGCCACCCTCCTCGACGCGACCCGTGTTCCAGGCGCCCTCGATGGAGTCGATGAAGTAGTAGCCGGAGTGCTGGTTGGTCTCGAAGCGGACGTCGTCGAAGACGTAGAACTCCGCCTCGGGGCCGAAGTAGACCGTGTCAGCGATGCCGGTGGAGCGCAGGTAGGCCTCGGCCTTGGCCGCGACGTTGCGTGGATCGCGGCTGTAGGGCTCGTTGGTGAACGGATCCAGGATGGAGAAATTCATGACCAGCGTCTTCGCTGACCGGAACGGATCGATGAACGCGGTGGCCGGATCCGGTACCAGCTTCATGTCCGACTCATGGATCGCCTGGAATCCGCGGATCGATGATCCGTCGAACATCAAGCCGTCCTCGAATGCCTCGATACCGAAGGAGGATGCCGGCACGTTGAAGTGCTGCATCACGCCGGGTAGATCAATGAAACGAACGTCGACGAATTCGACGTTCTCGTGCTTGATGTACTTGAGTACATCATCGGCGTTCTTGAACATGGAACTTCCGTACTCGCCTCGCGCGGTGACCTTCACCGATACCAACGCTAGGCAAGGGCCGTGACGTGGCCGTATCCCGTCTGTTTCACCCGTGTTAACCGCTAGCGTTCCGGGATGCGCCAGGACTACGCGGGTCTGCCGGCTGCCCGGCTGGGGCGCCGTGCGGCGGCTCTCGCGATCGATTGGCTGGCCTCGCTCCTCGTGGCCCGCCTGGCATTCGGTCAGTTCGCCTACGGCTCGATGGAGTCCTCCTTCGCCACCCTGGCGATCTTCTTCGTGGAAGTGACCCTGCTCACATGGTTGATCCAGGGGTCCTTCGGCCAGCTGGTGCTGGGCCTGCGCGTGGTGTCGGTCACCGGAGCGCGGTTATCCCTCTGGCGGGCGGCGTTACGAACCGCACTGGTATGCCTGGTGATCCCGGCGGTGGTCTACGACGAGGACGGCCGGGGGCTGCACGATCGGGCCGTGGGCTCCGTGTGTGTGCGGGTGCGCTAGCGGGGCTTGCGCACCTGGCGCGGGGACGTGGGAATCGGGCCCTTCGGGACCGGCATCGAGTTTCGGGCGTTGCCGAGTGCCTCGAGTCGGCGGCGGACCTCGGTGATCTCGCCTCCGCGGAGGCTGCGGGGCAACTTCTGGATTGATCGCTGGAGCTTCAGCAGTGTGACCTGTCCCTCGTCGTCACCGACCTGGATCTCGTAGATGGGGATCTCGGGTACCCAGCGCGCGGTTCGCTTGCGCTCGTTGGCCAGCATGTGCGTGATCCGTGATGCGGGGCCCTCGCCGACGAGGATCACACCGGGCTTGCCGACGACTCGGCTGATCATGTCCTGGTTCTTACTCACGGCGACAGCAGGCGTCACGGCCCAGCCACGCATGCTCTCCAGCACCGCGGCGGCGGCACCGGGCTGACCCTCGATCCGCTTGTACGCCGCGCGGACGGCCCGGCGACTGAACCAGAAGGTCGCGGCCAAGAGCCCGGTGGGGATACCGAGCAGGATGCCGGTGAGCCAGTTGACGAGCAGGCCGACCGGAACCGCCACGGCCGCCCCCACGCCGAGGAGCAGGCCGATGACCTCGAGGGGGAGTGTCGGATAGGCCGCCGACGTCATCTTCCAGTTCTGTCCGATCGCGGACAGGCTCGTGCGAATACGTCCCTTGGCCATGCAGGGAAGCCTAACTACAGCGGCGGGTGGAGCGTGATGCTGTCCCCGGGGCGGACGACACCTGGGTGATCGACCCAGCCGGTGACCCCGCGGAGACCCATGGCCGCCTTCGGGAACGACTCCGCGCGAGTTCCGTACGCATCGTGCACGAGTCCACCGGCGATCACGCACGGGAAGTTCTCCCCGCCCAGGATTACGACGGCACCGCTGCTGAACTCCATCCGCGTCATGCGGGGAAGGCGCGTGAGGTTTGGAATCCCCGACGTGCAGATGTTGTCGGCTATCACGCCCGCCTCCAGTCGCGGGATCCCCATCCGGGAGGCGATCGTCTCGAGCTCACCGGTGTCGACGATCGATGCTTGGCGGTGATTGCGGATGGTCGTCCCGCGGGCGTACACCTTCGACTGACGAGTGTCCGATGCCATCGTCTCGCCGAAATGGCGATCGCCGACCACACCGGCGAACGTCAATTCGAGGTGGTCGACGGGAATCGGTGTGGGGGAGTCGGCGGGCCAGACGTGCACGGCGACGACGCTGGGGCTCGTCATGTCCGTGCCGCCACCGCCTGCGCGTAGAGCCGACCCGCGCGATAGCTGGAGCGCACGAGTGGTCCGCTCATCACCCCGAGGAAACCGATTTCCTCGGCGCGGGCGGACCAGCGCACGAACTCATCCGGATGCACCCAGCGCTCAACCGGATGATGACGCTTCGTGGGGCGGAGATACTGCGTGATCGTGATCAGATCACAACCGGCGGCGTGCAGATCACGCAGTCGAACATGATCGCAACCGGCACCGTCGCCGGCGTCACGTCCTTCAGCAACACGAAGGGCTACTCGTTCGGCGGTGTCTTCACGCACTACTGGACCCCGAGCCT
>JBEIHR010000166.1:0-3100 GCA_040381195.1 Rubricoccaceae bacterium | reverse complement strand
TCGAGAGGAAGTCATGATCCCAGTGAGTACTTCGATTCTCTCTTTGTTGGAGAGGATTGCCATACATCATTGTCTTTCGAAACTTACTGAGATACAGAGAGAAAAAGATAGAGAGAATGAGATTGATTGGAGACTATTGGAGTGTATCTTTGTATGTCAACGAGATGTGATGAAAGCATTGGTAATCAAGCATCATCTTACAGATACATCATCATCATCATCAGCAGTGGAAGAGACAGTGTCCAAAGAGTATCTATGTGCATTGAGTCAATCTCAGATGATGGTTCGATATTACTCTATTTCTACCTCTACTACATCCTCGACAACCACCAGTACATTCCATACAATACGTTTGTTATTAGACTCTTTGTTTGAATTTTAGGGTAGGTTATTTTGTTTATATCGTGTTGATCATGTGTGTGACCCCCGCGTGCTGTAAATTGTTGTGGTACCACTTGACAATTCGCTGTCGGAGGTCCGTTGGTACCCAAACCCGATTGTTGATTGTTGTGACGACGACTCCGTCGATCTCGTGTTCCACATCGTGCCGATGCTCCCCGTAGAGGGTGATGTAGTCGCGGACACCGTCGATCGAGTCTCGGACATCCATGCGATCGCTCACCGGGAGACCCAGGGAGGCCAACATCGAGTACCCATCGCTCTGCCGGGTGATAGTCAGCCCCCGGGTGGCACCGATTCCGTGGACCGTGAGCCGCAACAGACTCAGTCGACGCAGTGCTCGTTCTACGTCCGTGCGCAGGGTTTCGGCGCGTCGCGCACCCAGGTTCTCCGCCTCTCGCAGATCTGTGAGGCGCTTGTCGACGCGTTGCCGGAGGGTTCCCGCGGCGGCATTGCGGGGATTCGCGAAGGTTGGAAGTCCGGACTCGAGTTGCTCGGCGTTGATGGTCGTGAAGTCATTCACGGTGAAGAAGATCTCGCCGCGGACCTCGATGAGTTCCGGGACGGAGCGCCCCGTGAGCGCCTGCGGGATCGCGGGAATGTGGGCGGCGTTGGCTGTGACGTCCTCGCCTACGCGGCCGTCGCCGCGGGTCGCCAGCGACGTGAGGAGCCCGTTCGTGTACACCGCGTCCACGGCGAGGCCATCGATCTTGAGTTCGCACAGCATCGGCGGAAGGGATCCGATTCCCTTGACCACGCGCTCGAACCACGAGGTGAGCTCACCATCGTCGAACACGTTGTCGAGGGAGTACATGCGCTCCAGGTGTTCCACCGGTTCGAACATCTCCGACCGCTCCCCACCCACGGTCTGGGTGGGTGACTCACCGGATGCGAGTTCCGGGTGACTGTTCTCCAACTCCACGAGTTCGCGGTACAGGGCGTCGTATTCCTCGTCGGCCAGAGTTGGACGATCACTCTGGTAGTACCGGGCCCGTGCCTCATTCACCTGAGCAACGAGTTCCTCCCAACGTGAACGCGCTGAGGCAGGGATGCTCATTCCTCCTCCCTCACCCGGTCATTGCGCAGCACGCCCCCAATCGTGCGGCAGGCGGCCAGCGCCCCGCGGACCCACGCCGGGTCAGCGCTAGCAAGACCGCAGGCGGGCGTGATCGCCAGCTCCCGCAGGTAGCGCTCGTCGTCGAATCCGAGGTCGGCCAGGTAGCGCCGGGCGGGGCGTGACACGGCCTCATCACTCGTACGCCCTTTGCCCGCTCCCGATGGAACGCACCCGAGGAGGATGCCCACCCCCGCCTCCCATGCGGCCGCCACCTCCGCATCGAGGGGACGGGCGTCAACGATGTCGACGGAGAGGAACTGCGCGCCACTCTCGACCAGAAGCGCGAGGGGAGCGTCCTGTGCGCAGCAGTGCACTCCACCCATGGCGTCGTCAACTGCAGCCAGCACCGTGGTCAGCGCACGTGAGACGACCGGAAGGTCCACGGACCGATACGTCGCCAGGCCGCTCGCGGTCCGGACCCGGCCCGCGATCACAGTCGGCAGCAGCGGCTCATCCCACTGCAGGACGGGCTGGGACTCGGGAATCCTGCGTCGGAGATCCGAGACGTGCACCCGCGCAGTCTCCGCAAGGCCCTCGGCGATCTCGCGGACCGCCCCCGGGTCCCGGACAAGCCGTTCACCCCCCACCCCCTCGACGGACGCGGCCACGGTCCAGGGACCGCAGAGCTGAATCTTCAGCGGACCCGCATAGCCCTGCGCCACCTCCTCGAGTGCGTCCAGGTCCTCCCCGAGCCACGATCGACCACGGCGCATGACAGACGTGTCCGCGCCATCGATCCGCCATCCCGTCGGGGTCGTTGTCGCGGAGAATCCATGATCGACTCCGGAGAGTGCGGCGAGCGTCCGACCGACTAGGTCCGCCCCGGGGCCACGTGCCGGGAGTTCAGGAAGGTGCAGGAAGTCGGGTAGTTCCCCACGGATGACGCGCACGACTTCGCGGACATCGGTGCCGGGGAAGGAACCCACCGATGTCGCGGCGGCCGGCGACCATGGGATCACGCGTGGGTCCGAGGCCTGCGCACTCGATCCGTGGCATCGATCGTGGCGGAGGCGAGGACATGATCCCCGTCGTAGACGACAAGGGCCTGCCCGGGGGCGATGCCCTGGATCGGAGACTCCAGTTCGGCGACGACACTCTCCCCGCTCACGGTCACCGTCGCACCCACGGGTTCACCATGAGCTCGCACCTGTACCTGCACACCCGAACGCGACCCTGACCACGGGGATGAGAGCCACAGTGGCGCACCCGCGTCAATGCGATGCACCAGCAGGTGCTCACGGGGTCCGACTGTCACGACCGCGTGCTGGGGGTCTACATCAATGACGTACCTCGGCTCGCCATCCTCGGCAGGAATGGTGAGGCCGAGCCCGCGTCGCTGACCGATGGTCACCGTGAACGTTCCCTGGTGCTCTCCGATGGGATGTGATGACGCAGCGTCGATGATCGGACCTGGTCGTGCTCCCAGAGCGGACACCACGTACCCAGCCGTGTCGCCGTCGGGAATAAAGCAGATGTCATGACTATCGGGCTTGGCCGCGGTGACCAGACCTCGGGCCGCTGCTTCCAATCGCACGTCCGCCTTATGGTCACGTCCGAGTGGAAAGTGCGCTGCAGCCAGTTTGC
>JBEIHR010000165.1:0-3113 GCA_040381195.1 Rubricoccaceae bacterium | reverse complement strand
GTTCACTGAATCGCTTGCCCGCTGCCATGAAGAGTGACCCGAACCCGGCAACGATCAGGAACCACTGGGAGATGGGGAGATCGGAGGCTGCTCCGCCGGCGATCGCACGGAGGAGAAATCCCATCGCCAAAAGGGCGAGCTCAATGACAGGTTCGTGCTTCAGCAGCAATGAGTAGGTGAGGGTGACCGCGGCATAGATCGCAACAACGCCGGCCAACGCTGGCTGAATCCACCAGGAGAGAACGATGGCGGCCACCGCGAACGCGATCGATGTGGTGATGGCTGCGGAGACCGAAAGTCGGCCCGATGCGATGGAACGGTATTGCTTCGTCGGGTGTCCACGATCGGCCTCGACGTCTCGCACATCGTTGATCAGATACGTGGCCGAGGAGATCAGACAGAACGCGACGAACGCACCGATAGACGGTAAGAGGATCTCGGGCTCGAAGAGCCGACCTGCACCCAGTGGTACGGCGAACACGAGCACGTTCTTGGCCCACTGGCGTGGGCGAAGTGCACTGAGCCAGGCGCTCATGGGCGCTCCTCGTGCCGACCGGGTTCGGTGTCGGCGATGATGCGCGCGATCTGCGGCACGACCAAGAACCACGTGATGATGTGCGGGATGGTCAGCCAGATCCGCGTCGACCACTCGACCGGTTGTGAGAGCGGGCTGATGCAGGACAGTGCGGCGATGAGGGTTCCGACCCAGAACACGATCCGTCCCGCGAATCGCACTCCGCGCAGGAAACCGGAGAGCAGGGCACCGGCGATCGCGGACCCGAGTGGGATCGCGACCACGAGGATCCAGGGCACGACCTCGGGGATTCCACCGAGCACCACCTGCATGGGGACGCCGATGCCCCGGGCCAGTCCGTAGACCGCGAGGCTCAGCAGGGCCGACCAGGCTCCCGTGACCAGGCCGGCGTAGGCGAGGGTGCGGAAGGTCGGATGGGCGCCTGTCGGCGGGGGTATCGGGGTGACGGATTGGGCCCACCCCACCCGCGACATACGGGCATTGTTCCCTGTCCCCTTGCATTGCGCCCGGAAGGAGGGCATCATAAGTTACTGGCCAGTAACTTAGCCCGATGAGGATGCCATGAGCCACTACAAGAGCAACGTCCGCGATCTCGAGTTCAACGTGTTCGAGGTCTTCGGTGCCGGCGAACGCATGGGCACCGGTCCGTTCGCCGACATGGACGAGGAGACCGCGCGCGGCATCCTCGAAGAGGTCAACCGACTCGCCGTCGGACCGCTCGCGGAGTCTTTCGAGGACGCCGATCGCAATCCCCCGGTCTACGATCCGGCGTCGAAGTCCGTGACGATGCCCGAGGGCCTCAAGAAGAGTTTCCGCGCGCTCATGGATTCCGAGTGGTGGCGGCTGGACCTCCCGCAGCACATCGGTGGCGCAGGTGCGCCGCCATCCCTGCGCTGGGCCGCGAGTGAGCTCATGCTCGGTGCGAACCCGGCCGCGTTCCTGTTCATGTCCGGCCCGAACTTCGCCGCCGTGATCGATGGTCTTGGAACCGACGAGCAGAAGAAGTTCGCCGCGCTCATGATCGACAAGGGCTGGGGCGCCACCATGGTGCTCACCGAGCCCGACGCCGGATCCGATGTCGGCGCCGGTCGTGCCAAGGCATTCGACAACGGCGATGGCACTTGGCGCATCGAAGGCGTGAAGCGCTTCATCACATCCGCCGAGCACGACATGGCCGACAACATCGTTCATCTCGTCCTTGCGCGCCCGGAAGGTGCCGGGCCCGGCACCAAGGGTCTCTCGCTGTTCATCGTTCCGAAGTACCACGTGGATCTCGAGACCGGTGAGCTCGGTGCGCGTAATGGCGTGTACGCCACGAATGTCGAGAAGAAGATGGGCCTGAAGGCCTCCACCACCTGCGAGATGACCTTCGGTGAGAAGGAACCCGCCATCGGCTGGCTGCTCGGTGAGGTCCACGACGGCATCGCCCAGATGTTCAAGGTGATCGAGTACGCGCGCATGATGGTGGGCACGAAGGCCATCGCGGCACTGTCCACGGGATACCTGAACGCGCTCGATTACGCGAAGACGCGCGTGCAGGGTCCGGACCTGACGCAGATGATGGACAAGAACTCACCGCGCGTCACGATCACGCACCATCCGGACGTGCGCCGCAGCCTCATGTTGCAGAAGTCCTATGCGGAGGGACTGCGCGCGCTCGTCGCGTACACCGCGTACTGGCAGGACCTGGTTCAGATGGCGCAGGCGGGCGTCCCGGACATCGACCTCGACATGGCCGAGCGCATGAACGATCTCCTGCTCCCACTCGTTAAGGGCGTGGGATCGGAGCGCAGCTACGAGATGCTCGCGGTCGCGCTGCAGACGTACGGCGGCTCCGGCTACCTCCAGGACTATCCGATCGAGCAGTACATCCGCGACGCGAAGATCGACACCCTCTACGAGGGCACCACTGCGATCCAGGGTCTGGACTTCTTCTTCCGCAAGATGATCCGTGACCAGTTCCGGGCGATCACCTACCTCGCCAGCCAGATCACCGAGACCGTGAAGGGTGACGAGGGCAACGGTCAACTCGCCACCGAGCGGGAGTTGCTCGGCAAGGCCCTCGAGGATGTGCAGGGAATCGTCGGTGTCATGGGCCAGTGGGCGATGGCAGCCCAACAGAATCCCGAAGAGGTCTACAAGGTCGGACTGAACAGCACGCGGCTGCTCATGGCAACCGGCGATTTGGTGATCGGGTGGCTGCTCGTGCGTCAGGCAGAGGTCGCCCTCGCGGCACTGGCAGCTGGGCCGTCGCCGCGGGATAAGGCGTTCTACCAGGGCAAGGTCGAGACGGCACGGTGGTTCGCGCGCAATCGCCTGCCGCTGCTCTCGGCGGAGCGCGCCATCGCGGAGGCCACGACCGGCGAGATCATGGAGTTGCCGGAAGAGGCCTTCTGACCCCTGCGGTCACGGACGCCACCTGCGTCGTACCCTCACGAGTATGGCCAAGTACCTCGTGTCACTGTTCACGTTCGCCGTTCTTCTCGCGCCCACCGCGAATGCGCACAGTGACCTCGTAGGCACGACTCCCGCGGACGGCGCCGTCATCGCCGATGCACCCGCGTCGATCACACTCCAG
>JBEIHR010000164.1:0-3134 GCA_040381195.1 Rubricoccaceae bacterium | reverse complement strand
GTGGTGGACCGCGCCGAGCAGGAGATCAAGCGCCAATATCTGTCGCGCAGCCTCTACGGTGCCGAGGTCGTCACCACCGTCACGCCGTTGGAACGCAACAGGGTGAACGTGACCTTCACGATGACGGAAGGAGATGCGGCCAAGATCAAGGAGGTGCGGATCACGGGAGCTACAGTGTTCTCGGAGTCGCAACTGGTGTCTCTGATGGACCTCACCGCCAGTGGTTGGCTGACTTGGTACACCAAGTCCGACCGCTATTCGCGGTCGAAGTTGAACGCTGATCTTGAGACGCTGCGCGCCTACTACGTCAATCGCGGTTACCTTGAGTTCACCATCGATTCGACGCAGGTCACAATTTCGCCTGACAAGCAGCAAATCTCCATTGCCATTGCGATACGCGAGGGGCAGCCCTACACGGTCACGGGTGTACGTCTGGAAGGTCAGTGGCTGGGCAAGGAAGATGAGTTCCGGTCCTTGGTGCGGATACGTCCCGGCCAGTCCTATCGCGGCGAGGACGTGGTCAACACCACTCGCGCTTTCGCGGACCTCTTTGGACGGTTTGGGTACGCCTTTGCCCGCGTGGATGCCCGTCCTGAGATCGACCGGGCCACGGGTCAGGTGGTGGTGGTGGTGGTCGCCGACCCGCAACGGCGGGTGTATGTGCGTCGAATCGATGTGGCTGGCAACACGCGTACCCGTGACGAGGTCATCCGGCGTGAGTTTCGACAGTTGGAGTCGGCCTGGTACGACGGACAGAGGATCAAGCTCTCACGAGATCGCGTGGAGCGGCTGGGCTACTTCAAGGAAGTCAACGTCGAGACCAATGAAGTGGCGGGCGCACCGGACCAGGTGGACCTGCTGGTGACAGTGGAGGAGCGTCCCACGGGTAACCTGATGTTGGGTGCAGGGTACTCCAGCGCAGAGAAGCTGACCCTGTCGGCTTCCCTCAAGCAGGACAACGTTTTCGGTTCCGGTCATTACCTGGCCGTCGAGGTCAACACCAGTCAATCCAACCGCAATCTGGTGTTCAGTACGGTGGATCCGTACTTCACGATAGACGGTATCTCCCGCGGTATCGATCTCTTTTACAGAACGAGTCGACCCCTGAACAGCTTGGGTGACGAGTACCAGTTGGCCACTCCTGGAGCCACCATTCGATTTGGGGTTCCCTTTTCGGATTTCGACACGGTCTTCTTTGGTGTGGGCGTAGAGCGTACCGAGATCAAGGCGACGACTTCCATACCCAACAGCTACTACCTTTTCCGAGAGCAGTTCGGCTCGGTCAGCCATGCGCTACCTTTGACGTTGGGGTGGCAGCGTGATCAGCGCGACAGCGTGCTCACCCCCACCTCCGGGCGCTATCAGCGAGTCAATCTCGAGTGGAGCGTGGCGGGGGACGTGCGTTACCTGCGAACCAACCTGCAGTACCAACAGTACTGGGCCTTGCCGGCCAAGTTGACTTTGGGAGTCAATGCGGAACTGGGGTGGGGTCAGGGGCTCGGAGGCAAACCATTCCCGATCTTCAAGAACTTCTACGGGGGTGGGCTTGGTTCGGTGCGCGTGTTCGAGCAGGGGTCTCTTGGCGTGGTGGACCCCACGGGGGCCTTCATTGGCGGGGCCAAGCGCCTGAACGTCAACGGTGAACTCTATTTCCCGGTGCCCGGGACAGGAAATGACAAATCACTACGGATCTTTGCCTTCGCAGACGCCGGAAACGTCTGGCGGGAAGGAGAACCGATCACCACTGCCAGCTTGAGGGCTTCCACGGGCTTGGGGCTGAGTTGGATCTCGCCAGTGGGTCCTCTGAAGCTCAGTTGGGGCGTGCCGCTTCAGGCAACCTCGAAAGATAGAATCCAACGTTTCCAATTCCAAATCGGGACAGCCTTCTGATGAAAGTCTTCGGCAAGATCACAGGCCTGCTGGCCGCTGCAGTGCTTTGTGCGGTCACACCCGCCCTGGCGCAGGAACTCAAGCTCGGCTATGTGAACAGCGAGCGGGTGCTGCGCGACTCCGCGCCGGCCAAGGCGGCGCAAGCGAAGCTGGAAGCTGAATTCGGACGGCGTGAGCGTGAGTTGAACGACATCCGCAACCGGCTGAAGGCTGCCGCGGACAAGTTCGAGAAGGACGCGCCGACGTTGCCCGAATCGGAGAAGACACGTCGTCAGCGCGAACTGGTGGATCAGGAGCGCGATCTGCAGCGCAAGCAGCGCGAGTTCCAGGAAGATCTCAACCAGCGCAAGAACGAGGAACTGGCTGCGGTGGTCGAGCGTGCCAACCGGGTGATCCGTCAGATCTTTGAGACGGAGAAGTACGACGCCATCTTGCAGGAGGTGGTGTTCGCAGGGCCGCGTGTCGACATCACCGACAAGGTGATCCGCGCCCTGAACGCACCGGCCAAGTAACGGCCTGCTGGACGTGCCGAAGGTTCGGGTTGCGGACCTGAGCGCACTGCTCGGCGGGGAGGCGATCGGCGCGCCCGACCTGGTCGTCGAGCGCATCGGGCCCCTTCAGGGTGCCGACGACAGCACGGTGTCCTTCCTTGCCAATCCCCGTTATGCGGCGCAGCTGGTGTCCACTCGTGCAGGCTGTGTGATCGTCAGCCCGGCGCACCGGTCCAAGGTGTCGCATCTGCGCAGTGCCATCGTCTGTGCGGATCCCTATCTGGCTTATGCCCGCCTGACTCAGTGGTGGGCACGCGAGCATGCGCCCAAGCAGCCAGCGGCCGGGCGGCATCCGTCGGCTGTGGTGGACGATTCCGCCGACGTGGATCCGACCGCACGCGTTGAAGCCCTTGCCGTGATCGGACGCGGCGCCCGGGTGGGCCCTGGTGCGTGGGTGGGGCCCCATGCTGTGATCGAGGATGAGGCAGTGCTGGGGGCGCACAGCCGCCTGGGGCCGCGCGTTGTGCTCGGTCGGGGCTGCACCGTCGGTGAGCGGTGCATCCTGCATGCCGGAGTCGTGATCGGTGCTGATGGATTCGGTTTCGCCGCCCATCAGGGTCAATGGGAGAAGATCGAGCAGCTGGGCGCCGTGCGCGTTGGCGATGATGTGGAGATTGGCGCGAACACCTGCGTGGACCGCGGTGCCCTGGAAGACACCGTGATCGAGCAGGGCGTGAAGCTGGACAACCTCAT
>JBEIHR010000163.1:0-3239 GCA_040381195.1 Rubricoccaceae bacterium | reverse complement strand
GGGGAGCCGCCACCCCAGTTGCTCGGCGATCTCAAACCCGACGGTCTTACTGCCTTCCGCATAGTACGGACGCAGGTTCACATTGACGAATCCCCACGGATGTTGCGCGGCGACTTCAGTGCAGAGGCGATTGACGTCGTCGTAGTTGCCGTGGACCGCAACGAGGGTGCCGCCGTAGACGGCCGTAGTGACCAACTTGCCCGCCTCGAGATTCGAGGGCGCGAAGACGACAGAGTCCATGTCCGCGCGCGCGGCCGCCGCCGCTACGGCATTGGCAAGGTTGCCTGTCGAGGCGCACGAGAGCACCTCGAAGCCGAGCCGCCGGGCGTTCTCCAGAGCAACCGCGACTACTCGATCCTTGAAGGAATGTGTGGGGTTCCCCGAGTCATCCTTCACCCACACCGCCCGCACCCCGAGCGCGCGCGAGAGGTTGTGGGCGGGCACGAGCCGAGTGAGGCCCGGGTTCAGACCCGGCCGACCTGCGGCCCCGGGGGTGACGGGAAGCAGCGACTCGTAACGCCACATCGAGGGCGGACCGGCCTCGATCTGCTCGCGCGCGACGACGGTGAGGTCGTAATCGACCTCCAGTGGGCCGAAACACTCAGCGCATGCGAAGCTCGCATCCAGTGGGTAACGCGTCGCGCACTCGCGACATTTGAGGGAACGTGCTGCGCCAACGGAGGGCGCTTCGATCGTGACAGACATGTGAGGCCTTTCTGCTCATCTGTCCTGGTGGTCAGGTCGGAGTTGGCACCGAATTCCGGGGGCCTCACGTGAATGAGACCGGATAGGTTGCCGGGGCTTCATAGGGCCGTATCCCTCTGCCCCTCGTGATGAGGTATTCAGTTGTTGCGCGCAGGCTACACCTGGCAGATCACCGAAAACAAGTGCAGGTTGCGATTCAGTCCGCGCTGATACTCACGACCGTGCCGCGCCCGGGTGCGGAATCCACCGACACCTCTCCCCCGAGTTCCGTCTCGACGAGCGTCGAGACGATCGACATCCCCAGTCCCTCGGGCATCGGTGAGGCAATTCCTACTCCGTCATCGGAGATTCGGATCTCCAGTCCGCGGCCGGAGCGCACAACGCGGACTTCGATGCGATCCGCCTGTGCGTGTTCCACGGCATTGGTGAGGACCTCGGTGATGCACATGGCCAGCGGAGTGAGCCGCTCCCCCGGCAACCGAAGCGTGGGGCACTCAACGCGGAACTCCGGCACGGAGCCGAACGCTGGCGCCAGTTCGCGCATGAGTTGGACGAGGGCGTCGAGCACGACTGAGAGATCCGCTTCGGAATCGGCATCGGTGGAGAGCGCTTCATGGACCACGGCGATCGCTCCGATACGTGCCTGAGCCTCGGCCAAGGCGGTGCGCGTCTCCGCGAGTTCAGTCCTCCGCGACTGCAATCGGAGGAGTGCCCCCACGGTCTGCAGGTTGTTCGTCACTCGATGATGAATCTCGCGAATGGTCGCCTCGCGCGAGAGCACCGTGCGCTGTCCACGCCGCACTTCCGAGACGTCGCGGATCAAGACCAGGGAGCCCTCGGCCAGGGGGATCGATCGAACGACAACGGTCCCGCTGGGTGCTTCCACCTCGACCCGGCCCGGCGCACGGCCCCCGACGACCGCGGTCACTCCACTTCCCACAGGGCGATGGCTCAGCCGGGCAACCAGCTCCGCGAGGTTCGCGCCCCCGAGGTTCGTGGCCAGTCCCAATCGCCGAAAGGCGCTCACCGCATTCGGCGACGCGTAATCAACACGTCCCGTGGAGTCGAGGCGTAGCAACCCGTCCCCGACACGTGGTGATTCCACGGCCTCCTCGACCCGGTCGCGCACCGGGAAGTCCCCGGCAGCGGCCATCGACACCAATTCGTCCGCTGCCTTCAGGTAGATGTCCTCGAGCGCGCTGCCGCCGCGCGCGATGGGACTCGGGTAGCGGGCAAGGAGCGCGACGACGCGATGTGCGCGCAGGAGAGGTACAGCTTCGAGAGATGTCGGCGCCCACGGCCGGTTCGGATCGCGGGACACCACCGGTTGACCGTGCGCGAGCGCCTGATCGAACACGGCCTGCCGGCCGCGCGGCAGGAACGTGCCCACGAGGTCGTCGGGGACTGCCGTGGATGCCGTGGAAGGGCGGACCTGCGCCACCGCGATGTACCCGGCATCGTTCCAGGTCGGTACCCACAACACCATGTCGCTGAAGGCGAGATCCGAGACGAGATCCCAGGCCGCAATCAGATCGGCGAGATCCGAGACGACGTCGGGGGTGAGGTCCGCGTGTTCATCGACGAGAGCGGCGAGATCCCTCATACCCGTCAGGGTAGTGCGTTCTAGGCCTCGGCCACGATCGCGAGGACGTCACCCTCCTGGACGACGTCTCCGGGAGCAACGCTGATCTCTCGAACAGTTCCCGCGTATTCCGTCAGAACCGGAATCTCCATCTTCATGGATTCGAGGATCATGAGCGTGTCACCCACCGCAACCGCAGCACCCGCATCCACGACAACGGAATGCACGGAGGCCACCATCTCCGCGCGAATCGAGTAGTCCACAGCCCTCCTGGTCGTCGAGGAAGCCTAGCCCGCGGGAAGCGGATCCATCAGGTGTGACCCTTGGTTACGCACACTGTTCACGGCCGTGCTGACCGGATACGCCTGCATCGCAACCTGATGCTCCGGGCGCAGACATATCTCCACCTCGTCCGTCGGGCTTTCCGGATCGAGCCAGACATCGAAGAGGTCGGGACCGAGCGTGACGGGCATGCGATCGTGAATCGACGCGAGATTCGGACCCGCAGACATCGTCAGGATCGTGAAGGAATGCACGGTTTGCCCCTCGGGTGAGCGCCACATCTCATGCAGTCCCGCCATCGCCCAGGTCCCCGTGGCGTGGATGAAGAATGGCTGCGTGGGTCCCTGCACTGGGCGGTACCACTCGTAGTAGCCATCTGCGGGCACGAGGCACCGCGAGTGGGCGAAGGCGCGTCGGAAGGAGGGCTTCACAGCGACAGTCTCCGCCCGGGCGTTGATCATCCGGTTGCCGATGCTCACGTCCTTGGCCCACGAGGGAACCAATCCCCAGCGCGCACACTCCAATGACCGAGTGCGCCCATCCCCGGTGACGATGTAGTTCTCGGTTGTGGGAGCAATGTTGTATCGCGCAGGTAACTCGACACCGACAGTGTCGATCTCGAATTCTCGGACGAGTGTGGCGACGTCCATGCTCGCCGCATACCGCCCGC
>JBEIHR010000162.1:0-3244 GCA_040381195.1 Rubricoccaceae bacterium | reverse complement strand
TCCTCCGCCAACTGCACGTGGACAACGATGTCGCCGTAATCGAGGAGCACCCACCGGCTCTCCTGTTCGCCTTCACGGCGCAGTGCCCTGGCTCCCATCCCATGCAGCCGCTCTTCCACGGCGTCGACGATCGCTTTCACCTGACGTTCGTTGGCGGCCGAACACAACACGAAGACATCGGTGATCACCAGTTGCTCACTGACATCGAGGAGAACGATGTCGGTGGCGAGCTTGTCCGCCGCCGCCTCCGCCGCCGCGGTGGCTAGTGCTATCGCCTCATCGGACGCTGCCATCGGTTCCCTTCATCGGTAGAGATCATGCTTGTCGATCCACAGAGCGACGCCCCCCGGTACCAGGTAGTCGATCGGTGCGCCCGCGTGGATCCGTGCACGAATATCCGTGCTGGAGATCGCGAGCGCGGGCACCTCCACCAGGGTGGCGGCATCACTCGGCAGTCCCGGGTTGCTCAACGGGTGCCCGGGGCGTGTGACACCTACGAGGTGGGCGCGCGCGAGGATCCCATCCGGATCCCGCCACCCCACGATGTCCGCGAGTGCATCGGCACCCGTGATGAAGAACCAGTCCGCGGAATCTACGGGAGAGTCCTCGGCAAACTGTCGCTGAAGATCGCGGAGGGTATCGACGGTGTACGTGGGTCCCTCGCGATCTATATCCACCCGCGAGACCTCGAAGCGTGGGTCCGACGCGGTGGCGATGACAGCCATCAGGTACCGGTCCTCGGCGCTCGCCAGGCCGAGCGGGGCCTTATGCCAGGGCACACCGGTCGGGGTGAAGATGACCCGCTGCAGTTCGAAACGATGCGCAACCTCGGATGCCGCAACGAGGTGCCCGTGGTGGATGGGGTTGAACGTTCCCCCCATCACCCCGATGCGATGGTGCATGGAAGGCGGTCAGCGATCGACGTTGATCATCATCGTGATGACCAGCAGGGCACCCAGGACCAGGAACGTGAAGAGCCCGAAGATGTAGGGCGACACCTCGCCACCGTGCTCCCCCGCCCCACTCGCCGCAACCGCAGCGTCGATCCAATTCATGATGCCTCCTCGCTCGCAGCCTATCCTCATGTACGGATGTGGCCGTCTCCCGTCACGATGAATGTCGTCGTGGTCAATTCAGTCAATCCCATGGGACCCCGGGCGTGCAACTTCTGGGTGCTGATCCCGATCTCCGCGCCGAACCCGAACTCGCCACCGTCGGTGAAGCGCGTGGATGCGTTGACCATGATGGCCGCAGAGTCGACATTGGCGATGAAGTACTGGGCCGCCGACTGACTGTCCGAGACGATGGCCTCCGTGTGACCCGAGGACCAACGCTGGATGTGGGCGATCGCCGCATCGATATCGTCGACGATGCCCGCGGCGAGATCGAGGGAGTAGTACTCCGCAGCCCAGTCCGAATCGGTCACCTCGGCGAATTCGATGCCCGCTGACGTGGCGTGCACCGCGAACCGCTCATCCCCGTGGATGGTGACCCCGGCCTCACGGAGCGCGGTCAGGAGTCGCGGAAGGAAGGCATCGGCGATATCCGCGTGGACCAGGAGGGTCTCCGCCGTATTACAGACACTCACCCGTTGCGCCTTGCTGTTCAGCACGATGGCCACGGCCTTGTCGAGATCCGCATCGCGATCCACGTAGACGTGGCAGTTGCCGACTCCCGTTTCGATGACCGGTACCGTCGAGTTCTCCACGACACTCCTGATGAGGGACTCACCTCCACGCGGGATCACCACGTCGACGAGGCCACGCGCTGTCATCAAGTGCTTCACCGATTCATGGGAATCCCCGGGCACGAGCTGGACCGCGTCCGCAGGAAGCCCGCAGGACACGAGCGCCTCGCGCATGACGTCGGTGAGGACTGCATTACTCGCGGCGGCTGAGGACGAACCGCGCAGAAGTGCCGCGTTCCCGCTCTTGAGACACAGCCCGGCAGCGTCAACCGTCACGTTGGGACGGGCCTCGTAGATCATCCCCACAACCCCGAGGGGGACGCGCACCTGTCGGATCTGCAACCCGTTCGGAACGCTGTACCCGCGCACCACCTCCCCGACGGGATCGGGAAGGGCGGCAACGTCACGAAGAGCGTCAGCAATAGCCCGCACGCGATCCGGGGTCAGGGTGAGCCGGTCGATGATCGCCTCCGACGTGCCGTTAGCACGCGCACGCACGACATCGTCGGCGTTGACCGCCACGATGCGGTCGGCCTGGGTCACGAGGGCATCGGCCATCGCATGGAGGGCGGCGTCCTTGGCGTTGCGATTCAACGTCCGGAGAACGCGTGCGGCCACCCGTGCCCGCCGAGCACAGGCGAGTACGTCTTCGCGATCGTCCATGCGCCCAGCGTACGGCGTCAGAGTGGAGTGATCCTCCCGCCGGCCAGGCGCAGTCCGGCATCCCGCTCACCACGGTGGCGCATCGTCGCTCGGTCGACGACCTCCACCCCGACCACGTGCCAGCCGGGAAGTCCCGCGGCGTCCGCGTTCATTCGCCACACCCGGGATGCGAGGTCCACCGCGGTGCCGAGGTTCGCGGCTTCCTCCCAGTAGCGGATCTCGGCCCGGTCCCCCGAATACCGCGCGTCCATAAGGAACGGGTGGCGCTCGCTGAAGCGTTGCAGCGCCGAACGGACCGAGCCGAGGTCCTGGACCTCACCGGAGACGGTGAGCGTGATGTGCCACATGTGCTCGGGCTCCCGGGCTGGGCTGATGACGCGAAGGGGGCTGGTCTCCTGAGTCACGCTCACCCCAATCCGCGGATCACCACCAGATCGTCTCGGTGGACAACCTCCCGCTCGTACTCCGGTCCGCGTTCACGGGCCAGGTCGCGAGTGGATCGCCCCACCAGGGATGGCAACTCACTCGCGTCAAAGTTGACCAGACCACGGGCGACGGTGTCTCCGTTTTCGTCGACCAGGTCGACCGGGTCACCCGCGAGGAACGTCCCGTTGACCCCAGTGATACCCGCGGGCAACAGGGACAACCGGCGTTCCACCACCGCCTCGACCGCGCCGGCGTCCAAAACGAGTGAACCCGTGGGTGTCGTGGCATGTGCGAGCCACAGCAGGCGTGTCGAGGTGCGGGCTCCCGTCGGGTGGAAGACGGTGCCCACGGACGCCCCGCCCAGTGCCTCGGCCGCATCCGATGTGGCGGCGACAAGAGTCGGGATCCCGGCGGAGGCCGCAAGCCCTGCTGCCTGGACCTTCGACGCCATCCCACCGAGTCCCACAC
>JBEIHR010000161.1:0-3360 GCA_040381195.1 Rubricoccaceae bacterium | reverse complement strand
TCGGCGCGGATGATCATCGCGTTCTTGCCCCCGAGTTCGAGCGTGCACGGGATCAGGCGACGTGCGCAACGCTCTGCGACGACCCGGCCGGTCGGGGTCGATCCGGTGAAGTTGACATGGTCGACCACATCGATCACGGCCGGCCCGATGACCGGTCCCTCGCCGCTCACCACCGCGAACACGTCCGGGGGGACACCTGCGTCGAGGAGCCGCTCACGCACCCAGAGGGCGGTGAGGGTGGTCTGCACATCCGGCTTGACGATGACGGCGTTACCGGCGAGCAATGCCGGGATGGAGTCACCTGCGGCCAGGGTGAGGGGGTAGTTCCACGGCGAGATCACGCCGACCAGGCCGACCGGGTGCCGCACCACCTCCGTACCGACGAGCACGGGAAAGGCCCCACGCACGCGTCGGGGACGCATCAGGCGTGCGATGTCGCGTGCGTAGTGCCGGGCGTTGATGCACACATCGAGGACTTCTTCGTTGGCGTCGCGACGCGCCCTACCCGTTTCCAACTGGACAAGATCGAGGATCTCGTCGCGACGCGCAAGGACGATGTCGTGGAAGCGAAGCAGGATCGCGCTGCGCCGAGAGATCGGCAGCGCAGCCCACTCCACCTGGGCGGCACGGGCACGTTCCGCAGCGAGTTCGACGTCGCGTTCGGTCGAGAGGGGAAGGTCGTAAATCACCTCACCGGTGAAGGGTGCGATCACCGGGCGGCGCGATGCATCGGGGGCGGCCGCGAGCGAACCGACCAGCGTCGCAGCACCCGCGGTCACGACGTGACCACCATCTCCACGCGCTGGAACTCCTTGAGATCGCTGTAACCCGTGGTTGCCATCGCCTTGCGCAGAGCGCCGACGATGTTCATGGTTCCGTCGGCCCGCCGCGACGGGCCCCGCACGATCTCCTCGAGGGTTCCCACCTGGTCCATCGCCTGGCGCTCCCCCCGGGGCAGGTGGGCATGCCACGCCTCCGCACCCCAGTGCGATCCGTGTCCAGGAGCGTCGCTTGCGCGGGCGAACATGGAACCAATCATCGCGGCATCCGCACCACATGCGAAGGCCTTCACGACATCGCCGCTCCGTCCCATCGAACCGTCGGCAATGACGTGGACGTATCGGCCGCCGGACTCGTCGAGGTAATCGCGACGTGCAGCGGCGACATCCGCGACCGCACTCGCCATCGGCACCCGCACACCGATCACGTCGGCGGTGGTGTGTGACGCGCCTCCTCCGAATCCCACGAGGACGCCAGCGGCCCCCGTGCGCATCAGGTGCAGGGCGGCCTGGCGCGTTGCGCAGCCGCCGACGATGACCGGCACATCGAGTTTGTGGATGAACTCCTTGAGGTTGAGCGATTCCCCCGACGCGCTGACGTGCTCTGCGGAGACGGTCGTGCCGCGGATGACCACGATGTCCGCGCCTGCTGCTGCGGCCAGTGGCGCGAGCTCCGCGGTGCGCTGCGGGGACACCGCGACGGAGACGGTGACGCCCCCGGCCTTGATCTCGGCGATCCGATCGCGGATCAGGCCCGGATCGACCGGTGCCGCGTAGAGATCTTGGAGCAACCGCGTGGGCGTCGTGGATTCGGCGATCGACACGAGGTGGTGCGAAGGATCGTTGTACCGAGTCCACAACCCTTCGAGATTCAGGGTTGCGAGGACTCCGCACCCGCCCAACGCGATGGCGGATGCAGGCGACACCACCGAGTCCATGGGCGCCGCCATGAGCGGTGTCGCGAAGGAGTAGGCGTCGATCGTCCACTGGGTGGAGACGAGATCGGTGTCGCGGGTGCGCCTGCTCGGTGCGATCGCCACCTGGTCGAAGGAGTAGCCGCGTCGGGCCTCCTTGGACCCGCCGATGAGCGTCATGTCAGCGCCCCGAGTAGTTGGGTGCTTCGAGGATCATCTGGACGTCGTGCGGATGACTCTCACGGAGCCCCGCCGCCGTGATGCGCACGAACCGGCCCTTGCTGTGCAGCTCCGGGACCGTGGCCGCACCCGCGTACCCCATGGAGGCGCGCAATCCGCCGATCAACTGGTGCGCGACCGCTCCCAGGGGTCCGCGGTAGGCGACCATGCCCTCGATCCCCTCGGGGACGAGTTTGTCATCGCTGAGCACATCGTCCTGGAAGTAGCGGTCCTTGCTGTACGAGCGGGCCAGGCCGCGAGACTGCATCGCGCCGAGCGAGCCCATTCCCCGGTACGCCTTGAACTGCTTCCCGTTGACGAAGACCACATCCCCCGGCGCTTCCTCGCAGCCGGCGAGCAGGGAGCCCAGCATCACGGTGCTCGCACCGGCCACCAACGCCTTGGCGATATCGCCGGAGTACTGGATGCCGCCGTCACCGATCACTGGCACTCCCGCGGGAGCGCACGCCTGCGCCGCCTGGAAGATCGCCGAGATCCGCGGAACGCCGACTCCGGCCACGACGCGGGTGGTGCAGATCGATCCGGGACCGACACCGACCTTGACTCCATCGGCACCCGCGTCGACCAAGGCTTGCGCACCCTCGCGCGTGGCGACATTTCCGCCCACGACATCAACACTCGACGTGCGCTTGAGCAGAGCCACCATCTCGACGACCGCGCGCGAATGGCCGTGCGCGGTATCGACGACCAGGAAGTCGACTCCAGCCTCGATGAGCGCACGCGCTCGCTTCTCGGCGTCGTCCCCGACTCCGACGGCCGCGCCCACGACCAGGCGTCCCGCCGAGTCCTTCGTGGCGTGCGGATACCTATCGGACTTCACGAAGTCCTTGACGGTGAACAGGCCGCGCAACACACCCGCGTCATCGACCAGCGGCAACTTCTCAACCTTGTGTCGCGCGAGCAGCGCCAGGGCGTCCTCCGGTGCGATGCCGATGGGCGCGGTCACCAACGGCACCTTCGTCATGACCTCGGACACCGGGCGGGACATGTCGTCCTCGAAACGCATGTCGCGGTTGGTGACGATGCCCAGCAGGCGTCCACCGTCGTCGACGACGGGGACCCCGGAGATGCGATAGCGACCACACAGCGCGTCCACATCGGCGAGGGAATCGCGTGGGCCGCAGGTGATCGGGTTGCTGACCATGCCGGCCTCGGAGCGCTTGACCAGGTCGACCTGCACCGCCTGCTCCTCAACGGAGAGGTTGCGGTGCAGCACCCCGACGCCACCCTGGCGCGCCATGGCGATGGCCATCCGCGCCTCGGTGACCGTGTCCATGGCACTGGAGACCAGTGGCATGCGAACGCTGATGGTGCGCGTCACACGTGAGGAGGTGTCGGCGGTGCTGGGGACGATGTCGGACTCGCCGGGGAGCAGCAGGACGTCGTCGAAGGTCAGCCCCTCGAAGGCGAACTTCTCCTCGGCGCCG
>JBEIHR010000160.1:0-3378 GCA_040381195.1 Rubricoccaceae bacterium | reverse complement strand
TTGTACATCGTGCGATCACTGAGCAGGCCGTAGGGCGCTGAAGCGTTGCGGTGCACGTTGTGCACGATGAGAACTTCGCCCACCTCCCCCGTGGTGATCTGCTCCTTGAGTTGCACGTAGCCCGGATCGAAGCGGCGCATGAACCCCAGAGTGATGAGCCTGCGTCCCACGGCGACCTCGGCATCCAGGACGCGACGGGCGTCTGCGACCGTCGGGGCGAGGGGCTTCTCGAGCAGCATCGGCTTCCCCACCGCAAGTGCGGTGAGGGCCTGCTCCGCATGGAGGTCATCGGGGCTCGCGATCACGACGGCATCCACTTCAGCGGAGTTGATCAGCGCTTCCGGACTCGGGTAGACATCGGCCTGGACCTCCTGGGCCACAGCGTCGGCGCGGTCCGCATCGACGTCATAGACACCCACCACGCTGGCGCCGCTGACTTCGCCGTGCAGGGAGAGGGCGTGTGAGGTTCCGATGTTTCCTGTTCCAATGACACCAACGCGCAGGTCCACGGGCCCATCCTGCCAAGGAACGTGCGCCGTTGGGCCGTCACGAGGACAATGCCCCCGTGACCTCATTTCTCCCACACCTCACCGGCTCGTTCAGCACCCCTGCTGCAGACAACCCCACGGTGCAGATCATGGAAGCGGCGTACGCCGCCGGCGGCCTGGACTTCCGCTATATCAATTGCGATGTGAAGCCTGAGGGACTCGCAGCCGCGGTCGCGGGTGCAGTAGCGATGGGATGGCGCGGCTTCAATTGCTCGCTGCCGCACAAGGTCGCGGTGATCGACCTGATCGATGGGCTTGCGGAATCGGCGTCGATTATCGGAGCTGTCAACACCGTGGTGAACGACGGAGGGCGACTCACGGGTGAGAACACCGACGGTCAGGGATTCCTCGCATCTTTGCGTGAAGTGAAGGATCCGCAGGGTGCATCGATCGTTGTCTTCGGTGCGGGCGGAGCGGCGCGGGCCATCGCCGTGGAGTGTGCACTCGCGGGTGCCCGGGAGATAACGATCGTCAACCGCTCCCCCGAGCGCGGACAGGAACTCGCCGCTCTGGTCGACTCGCGCACCCCCGCCGCCTGTGAGTACCGCCCGTGGACGTCTCGCTTCGAGGTTCCCGCAGAGGCCGACGTCGTGATCAATGCCACCTCGATCGGTTTCGGTGCCGGATCGACCGAGACCCTCGACGTCGATACCGACTCACTGCAGCCGCACATGGTCGTCGCCGATGTAATGGCCAATCCCCCCATGACCATCTGGCTCACTGCTGCCGATGCACGTGGCTGCACGATCCTCACTGGTCTGGGCATGCTCGTGAATCAGGCAGCGATCAACGGGAAGCTCTGGACCGGCGCGGACCTCGATAAGGCCGTGATGCATCGCGAACTGAGCGCCATCTTCGGTATCGCGCAATAATCTGACGTTCCCCACTTCAGCAGGAGAGTCCATGAAGGTTTCCGCCTACGCCGCCGAGTCCGCCGGAGCACCCCTCCAGCCGACCACGATCGACCGTTCCGAGGTGGGACCCGATGATGTCCTGATCGACATCGCCTTCTCCGGGATCTGCCACTCCGATATCCACCAGGCCAGGGAGGAGTGGTTCACCTCGATCTTCCCGATGGTTCCCGGACACGAGATCGCCGGGACGGTGTCCGCGGTGGGATCGAACGTGACGCGCTTCTCCGTCGGTGACCGCGTGGGCGTCGGAGTGTTCGTCGACTCCTGCGGAGAGTGTGCGAACTGCGCCAAGGATCTCGGCAACTACTGCCTGAAGGGATTCGTCCCCACCTACAACGGTCGCCACTACGACGGCACCCCCGCCTACGGCGGTTACTCGAAGCAGATCGTCGTGAATCAGGGCTACGTCCTGCGCATTCCCGACGGCCTGAGCCTCGAAGAGGCGGCGCCGCTGCTCTGCGCGGGCATCACCACGTATTCACCGCTGCGCGAGTGGGGAGCCGGTCCCGGGAAGAAGGTCGCGATCGTCGGTTTGGGCGGCCTCGGTCACATGGGCGTCAAGCACGCCCATGCCATGGGTGCCGACGTCACGCTCATCAGTCACTCCCCGGGCAAACGGGATGACGCCCTGCGTCTGGGCGCAGATCACTTCCTCCTCATGACGGACAAGGACGCCATGAAGGCCGCGCGCGGCACCTTCGACCTGATCGTCAACACGGTCTCCGCGTCACTCGACATCGATCGGATCATGAGCCTGCTCGCCACGGATGGAACGTTGGTATGTGTGGGACTGCCCGACAAGCCCCTGTCGGTGAGCACCTTCACCCTGGTGAACCAGCGCCTGCGCCTGGCTGGCTCGAATATCGGCGGCATGGGCCAGACCCAGGAGATGCTCGATTTCTGTGCAGCGAACGGCTACGGATCCGACGTCGAGGTGATCCGCGCCGACCAGATCAACGAGGCCTGGGAGCGGGTCGTGAACAGCGATGTGCGGTACCGGTTCGTGATCGACGCATCAACGATCTAGCGTCGCGAGGAGGTGCGACGCGTCAACAAACTAGCGTCGGAGCAGCGGGCGGGTTAGACAGGTCGGCCCACCCTCGCCTTTGTTGATCTCACTCGCCTGGTAGGTGTGCACGGTGACACCGTGGTTGCGCAGCAACTCCGCGGTGGCGTCGTTGCCCTCTGCGAGCACCACCTCACCGGGACGGATCGTCAGGATGTTGCAGCCCAGCGACGCATAATCCTCCTCGGGAACAGACACCGTCTCGATTCCTCGGGCGCGAAGAGCCTGCAGCAGTGGCACGGGGGCGAGACGCTCGTAGACCACGGCAAGGTCCTCGCGCACCGGAGACACCACGCTCATCAGGTGCAGGCAGAACTCGGGGCCCTGGTCGTGCGGGAGATCGAAGGTTTCCACGGTGATCCCGGCGAGCAGCGCCGCGATCTGATCCACGGCCTCCTGATTCGTCCGATAGCTGCGTCCGACCGCGAGTGTGGTGCGATCGAGCCAGAACATGTCACCGCCATCGGCCGTAGCGGGAGCACGGAGTGCACAGACGAGCGGGATCCCGGCCCGCTGCAACTCCCTGGACAGCAACGGCGGTTCACCAGAGCGCACCTGCTTCGCCCCGCGTAACTCGATGACACCTGCAGGAACCACGAACGCCGGGTCGTAGGTGAAGATCGCATCTGGCATATCGTCGACCGGATCCAGAACCAGCACTTCGCACCCACGCTGAATCAACAATTCGGTGAACGCGTTGTGTTGGGCGGCGAGTCGGTCGAAGTCCACGGGCGTCGACCAGTGGGCCGCGGCGAAGTCACCCCGCGCCGATGGCGGGCGTACCGCCACCCAGGCGAGGTCACCCACCATCGAGTTCACACCGAAGTCGGCCATGTCATCCTTCCGCGAT
>JBEIHR010000159.1:0-3382 GCA_040381195.1 Rubricoccaceae bacterium | reverse complement strand
GCACCCAGAGTCGCTGCAAGGCTCAGGAGGTTGAGGAGGAGCGCCTTGATCGGGATCAACACGCTCCCGGTGAACAGGAAGAGGATCACCATCGTGGTGATCGCCAACCAGAGGGCCACGATCCAGATACGGTCGAGCACCGCGTTGGTGGCATCGGCCCACTCAGCGGCAAGTCCCCCCACCAATGTCTCTTCGGCCGGCGCATCCAGTGCACGGATCTCAGCGACGAGCGCCTCGCCATCGGGGTCAATGGGCCGGACGTTGGCCACTGCCTCGATACGAGTGAACCCGTCTGTCGACCAATTCCCCGGATCGGGGTTCGGTGCCACGACGGCTCCATCGACGATGATGCTGTTCGCCGTGGTCACGCGATCGATCTCGGGAATCAGCGAGATCTCCTCGGCATAGGCCTGGATGTCGGCTGCCGAACCTGGCTGCGTGAGGACGATCTCGTGCGGAGACCCTTCGTTGCCGGGGAATCGCTCGCGGAGGACCTCGCCAGCAAGAGCGGTCGGGTTGTCCGGTGGCAACGCACGCTCATCCACCTGGCCGAAGACGGCATTGAGCGCGGGCGCGGCGAGAACGAGCAGCAATGCCACTGTGCCGATGAGGACGGGCCACGGCCGGCGCATCACGAATCGCGCAATGTTGGCCCAGGCTCCATCGTCCTTCGGAGCGAGGTCTCCGCGGCGGACCTTGAGCCGGTTGACGTTGCGCCCGAGGATGGCAAGGAGCGCCGGAATCGCGGTCAGGGCGCCGATCACAGCGAGGAGGCTGACCGCGATCCCGGCATAGGCGAAAGAGCGAAGGAAGTACTGCGGGAATACCAACAAGGAAGCCAGGGCGACCGCGACGGTGATTCCGGAGACGAACACCGTCCGGCCCGCCGACGCCACGGTGGCAGCCACGGCATCGGGAACCGATCGACCGGATCCGAGTTCTTCCCGGAATCTGTTGATGATCAGTAGCGCGTAGTCAATGCCCAGTGCCAGACCGAGGCCGGTGACCAGGTTGAGCGCGAAGACCGACACATCCGTGAAGAGTGAAACGAGAAACAGCACGAGGAAGGAGCCGAGGATCGTCCCGCCGGCGACGAGGAAGGGAAGACCCGCGGCGACGACAGAACCGAAGACGAACAAAAGGATGATCGCCGTGACCGGGATGGCGATCGACTCGGCGCGGGCGAGATCACCGGTGATGGTGGAGTTGAAGGCGTTGCCGATGATCTCCCCGCCGAATGCATAGACCGTGAGGTCGCCTTGCTGACCGGTGAAGTCATCGACGATCGCGGTGGCGAGCTCCTCGCGATCGACACCATTCTCGGCTATCACGATGGCCTGCGCAGTCGTGCCGTCATTCCCGAGGAAGCTAGGCGCCCCGCCGGTCGACCAATAGGAAATGACGGACTCGACACCATCGAGCGCTGCGACATCGTCGAGAAGTGCGGTGGCCGCATCGGCATCCGCATCGACACCGTTCGAGGTCTCAATGGCGAGGATGGCTGCGGGATTGGTGATCCCGAACTCAGCCTCGAGGATGGCGGCGGCCCGACTCGAGTCGCTGCTGTCGTAGTTGAAGCCCTGAGACTGCATCGCCCCGAACACCTGGACCCCGAACACCCCAAACACCACCATGGCGACCAGGTAGGCGATGAGTACCGGCCAGCGGTGCCGGGCGACCCATCCACCGAATCGGTGGAAGATCCCCGGCTTTGCCTCAGCGTGGGTCAGCGAGCCAGTGCTCATGAATCTCCTCCAGCAAGTAGTCGAGGGTCAGTTCGTTGTGCGCGTGCGACCGCGGACCAGTAGCCAGATGCCGACCGCGAGGAACCACAGCTGCACGAGCGTGGTGCCGAAGAAGATGAGCGAGCTCGCGTCGGCGCCGAAGAGTTCGACGGTCGTCGAGAGGACGGCGAGCGCGGCGATCAGGCCGAACACGCCGAGCCACACCGGGAGGGCCCGGGTTCGTATCGCGGAGATCGATAGCAGTGCGATGGCCGCCGCGGCGAAGATGCTCACACCGAGTACCTCGCCGATGGTTCCGCCATAGGAGTTGAGCGAGTCGAAGACCACGCCGATCACCACGCGCTCAGTATCCCCGGGGGCCGCCGCGTAAGCATCGGCCAGGGCGGGGGCTGGGACTAACCACCGCACGATGCCGATGGATCGGGCGAGCGCCGAGACCATGGCGAAACCGATGATGATGGCCGCCAGCACCCCGAGAGTCGCGCCTTTGACGTAGCGGACGAGCAGGGCCATGGTGACGGCGAACAGGATGGAATAGATGAGGTAGGCGACGTACCCGAATCGGACCGCGCCCTCGTTCTCCAAGAGACGTGGCAGCGCGATGTCTGCGGGGTCACTCAGGCTCTCCGGCCAATTGATGGCGGCGCCGAGGACCACCATCGGGACGAAGATGAGCAGTCCTTGGAGGATGCTGACCCACCCAGCTCCTACGGCCATTGCCTTGGCTGATGCGTGAGAGTCACCATCTGCGGTAGTCTGAACACTGTTCATATGTGCACTCTGTCAGGACATATGAACAGTGTCAAGATTGGAGGCCGCGTGGCACGCACGTACCACCACGGCGCGCTCGCCGAGGCGATGGTCGACCAGGCCCTCACCGAGGTCCGGCTGCGCGGGGCCGACCAGGTGTCCCTGCGGGGGATCGCCCACGCCCTCGACGTCTCACCCTCCGCCGCGTACAACCACTTTGCACAGAAGGACGATCTCCTGCGCGCGGTCGGAGCCTGCGGCTTGGCCGCCCTGGACGAGCGCATGGCACGGGTCCTCGCAGCGCACCCTGCCCAGACCCCTGAAGCAGCGCGTGCCAGGTTTATCGGGTTGGGGTGCGCGTACCTGTCCTTCGCGGTTGACGAGACCCACCTGTTCCAGCTGACCTTCGGGCCGATCTGCGCGTCGAAGCATGTGCCGCCTGAAGAAGCCGGGCCCTACCGAAAACTCGTGTCCGCCCTGGACGATCTCGACGGGTGGGACCTGCTCAAGCCCGGTATCCGGGAGGGACTCGATGTGATGGTCTGGGCGGCCACGCACGGGATGGCGACGCTCCTCGTCGAAGGTGCTGTTCTCCCCGAGGGTTTTGAGGGATTCATCGACTCGTTGGCTCGACTGGTGCTCATCGATGGCGTTCTGTCTCCCGAACCGTCCACCGCGCACAAGACGAAGAGGGTCTCCACATGAGTGATGCGACGAGATGGCTGGTGGCATTCGCGTTCATTTCCTTGCCGACTATCGCCTTCGGCGGGTACTTCCTTCTGTCGATCCTCAAGCGCCAAGCGGGGACGGAGAACATCACCGCGGTTCAGCGGGACTACTTCCGAGCCGGTCACGCCCACGCTGGTGTTCTCGTGCTGTTGGCCATC
>JBEIHR010000158.1:0-3476 GCA_040381195.1 Rubricoccaceae bacterium | reverse complement strand
CTCGGTCAGCTCCCGATTGAGCAGTACCTGGCCGATGGAGCTACGGAGTGCCTCGCCTACTTTTCCGCTGATTTCATCAGCGTGGTCGATGAGTGCGGCGAGACTCCCATACGTGGTCAACCACTTGACGGCGGTCTTCTCCCCCACGCCAGCGATGCCGGGGAGGTTGTCGCTGGGATCACCGCGTAGCGCTGCGAAGTCCGGGTACTGCGGAGGTAGAAGCCCGTACTTCTCCTGGACCGACTCGGGAGTCATGCGCGCAAGGTCGGAGACACCCTTCCGTGGGTACAGGACAGTGACGCGATCGCTCACGAGCTGGAAGGAATCGCGGTCACCCGTGATGATCTCGACCGTGAACCCATCGTCGATCGCCTGGGAGGTCAACGTCGCGATGATGTCGTCGGCCTCGAACCCCTCAGCCCGATACGTGGCGATACCCAGGGCGTCAAGGACTTGATCGATCAGCTCGACCTGTCCCTTGAATTCCGGTGGTGTTGCGCTGCGCGTTCCCTTGTAGTCGGGAAATCGATCGGTGCGAAATGATTTCCTGCTGACATCGAACGCCACGGCGACATGCGTGGGCGCCACGTCCTTGAGCATATTGATGAGCATTGAGGTGAATCCGAAGACCGCATTCGTCGGTTGGCCCGTTGTCGTCGAGAAGTTCTCCACGGGGAGGGCGAAGAAGGCGCGGTATGCCATCGAGTGTCCATCGATGAGGAGCAATCGCCGCTCGGACACCACGGCATCGTATGCGCGCACGGAGACCCAGTCCTAGGGTGCGGGGCATGGACGACACGAACGACGATCTCCTCGCAGTGGTGCAGGCATTCGGCCTCGGCGACCTGGGGCAGCGCATGGGAATGACGATCACGGAGGCCCGACCCGGCTGTGTGCGGGGCAGCATTCCCGTGTCCGGGAACACGCAGCCCTTCGGCCTCCTCCATGGCGGGGCCAGCGCCGTCCTCGCCGAATCCCTCGGGTCAATCGCCGCGGGGATCCACGCCGGCTGGGGCACCCTGGTCGTCGGGGTCGACCTCAACTGCACCCACCACCGCGCCGTCCGGGACGGGCATGTTCATGGCACGGCGACCCCGCTCCATGAGGGCCGCACCGTCGCCTCCTACGACATCCGCATCGTCGATGATGAGGGACGCCCCGTGTGCACGGCCCGACTCACCTGCCTGCTGCGCTCCCGCCCGGGACCCACGGAGAGCCCCGGCGATCCGGAGTAGAGATGCCCGATTTAGGGGCAATCGGATACAGGTGGGGCCGAAGTCTGGGTAGGGTGCTTCAACCCCAGCCAGTCGGAGGCAGTGTGCAGCGTCGGATCGCATCCCGTGTCGGGATGCTGCTCGTCGCGCTGGTCGCCCTGGTCGGCCTCGCGGCCGCAGCCCCCGCCTCCGCGGCAGGCGACGCCGTCATCGGCACCCTGACCGGACCCGACGGCTCCCCGGTAGCCGGAGTCGCGATCACCGTGTCCAGCGAGGCGGGCTTCAGCGGGAGCGCCACCTCGGACGCACAGGGCAACTTCCGGATCGAGATCCCCGAGGGGGGCACCTACGCGATCGACATCGACGTGACCACCCTGCCGGCCGGAATCTCCCTCGCCAAACCGGAGGATGCCTCCCGCGAACTCCTGATCTTGGGCGGGGAGAAGAAGTTGCTGGTGCCACTCGTGGCCGGTGATGGCGGCGGGGAAGCATCCGGCGCCGGCACCGGGTCGGGGGTGACGGGCCAGCAGGTGGTGCAACTGCTCGCCGACGGCATCATGCTGGGCATCCTCATCGCCCTCGGGGCGCTCGGGCTCAACCTGGTCTTCGGGACCACCGGCTTGACCAACTTCGCACACGGCGAATTGATCACCCTGGGGGCCTTTGTGGCCCTGCTCTTCAATACGGCCGGGCTCCACATCATCATCGCCGCCCCCCTATCGGTCATCGTGTGTGCTGTCGTGTTCGGCTGGGGACAGAACAAGGTGCTGTGGAAACCCCTACGCAAGCGCAAGACAGGACTCATCGCCGCCATGATCGTGTCGATCGGCCTGGCGATCGTCCTTCGGTACACGGTCTCGCTGTTCTTCGGGAGCGGTCCCCAGACCTATGAGCAGTACGCGGGCCAGGAGGGCATCAACATCGGTCCGTTCTCGACCACCCCGAAGCAGCTCGTGCTCGCAGCCATCGCCATCGTCATCCTGGTCGCCACGGTCATCTGGGTGCAGCGCTCCCGCATCGGAAAGGCGACCAGGGCCGTCTCGGACAATCCGGCACTCGCATCTGCCACCGGCATCGACGTGGAGCGGGTCATCGCCGTGGTGTGGACGGTCGCCGCCGGCCTCGCCGCCTACGCCGGCATCTATCTCGGCATGACCCAGAACTCCATCTGGAACATGGGCCAGCGCATCCTCCTGGTGCTGTTCGCCGCGGTGATCCTGGGTGGCCTGGGCACCGTGTACGGCGCCTTGGTGGGAGCCCTCGTGGTGGGGGTCTTCATCCAACTGACCACGCTGGTGATCCCGCCGGAGATGAAGACCGTCGGCGCACTGTTCCTGATGATCCTGATCCTGCTCGTCCGCCCCCAGGGCCTCCTCGGTCGACGAGAACGGGTGGGCTGACCTATGGATTGGGCGTTCGTCTTCTCCCAGACCCTGACGCAGGCTCTGGGAATCACCGCGATCATCTACTGCCTGGCCGCCGTGGGCTTGAACCTGCAATTCGGCTACACCGGATTGTTGAACTTCGGTGTCGTGGCGTTCGTTGCTTCGGGCGCGTACGCCATCGGAGTCATCGTCCTGACCTTCGAGCTCAGCCTGTGGCTTGCCATCCCCGTGGCGATGGGTGTGTCCGTCGTGCTCTCCTTGCTCTTGGGCATTCCGACGCTCCGATTGCGTGCCGACTACCTGGCTATCGTCACTATCGCCGCGAGCGAACTGCTGCGCCTGACAGTGCGCACCGTCCTCCCGGACTACCTCGGTGGCACCCAGGGCCTCAACGGCAAGATCGGTCAGCAGTTCCACGACCTCAACCCGCTCCCGGCCGACTTCGAGTCGCTCCCCGTGCTGACCTGGACCCGTCAGGACCTCTGGGTTGTGATCGTCGGATGGGGCCTCATTGCCGTGTTCTCCATCCTGATGCTGCTCCTCGTGCGTAGCCCGTGGGGCCGCGTGGTCAAGGGCATCCGTGAGGACGAAGACGCGGTCATCTCGCTGGGCAAGAACACCTTCGCGTACAAGATGCAGTCCCTGGTGGTCGGCGGCATCATCATGGCCTTCGGCGGCATCCTCTGGGCAGTTGCCAAGCAATCTGTGCAGCCCGACACCTTCGTCCCGGACTTCACCTTCTTCGTGTACACGATCCTGCTGCTCGGTGGAGCCGCGCGGATCCTGGGACCGATCGCCGGCACGATCATCGTCTGGTTCCTCCTCGCGGGGATCGGTGAGTTCCTCGGCCAGGCCCTCCAGGCGGGCTGGCTCGACT
>JBEIHR010000157.1:0-3511 GCA_040381195.1 Rubricoccaceae bacterium | reverse complement strand
GTACCACCGCTGGTCGCAAGACTGGCCTCCCCTGGCATCCGCGTTCCTCGCCTACGCCGAGCGCACCGGAGCAGTTCTCGCCACCTGCTCGAATCTCTACGGGTACGGGCCCGTCGATGGGCAGATGACCGAGTCACTGCCGCTTGCATCCACAGGGACGAAGGGCCGAATTCGCGCACAGATGTGGCTGGATGCGAAGGCCGCGAACGATTCGGGTCGCATTCGCGCGACCGAGGTGCGCGGCTCGGACTACATCTGGCCCGGTCAGCAGTCCCTCATCGGTTCGTCTCGGGTGGTGCCCCGGATCCTCGCGGGCAAGTCCGTAAGCCTTCTGGGTTCGGTCGATGCACCGCACTCGTGGACCTTCCCCCCGGATGCGGCCCGACTCCTGATTGCGGTGGCCGCGAATGAGCGGGCATGGGGTCACGCCTGGCACGTTCCCAGCAATCCGCCACGGACGCAGCGAGAAGTGATCGACGATCTGGCCGACACCGCGGGAGTCCCGCACGTCCGAGTCACGCAACTCTCGCCTCTCCTCACGCGGCTTCTGAGTGTGTTCAACCCTGCGATCCGCGAACTCGAGGAAACCGCCTACCAGCGGGATCGCGCTTTCGTCATCGACGACTCTGCGGCTCGCGCCGCATTCCACATCGAACCGACACCGTGGCCGGAGATTCTTCAGTCCGTGATCGCCCCCTACCGGGGAGCCAACGCGGCAGGGTGAGTCAGCCTGGACTCACCGGTATGACTATCTCGTTGCGGCGCAGGAACGGTGGCGTCCATGGTGGATCGAACCGGGCCCACCGAGGTTCCCCTGCTTCTGCCCATCCGGCCGCGACGATCGCATCCCGTAGTTGCTGCGTGCGTTGCGTGAGGTTGCTGGCACTCCATCGTCCCGACCACCGCAGGGCCGCGGCACGTTCCGCCGGAAGTGAGCGCAGCGTGACCTGAGGATTCGTGGGAACCGGATAGTCCGCGAGTGCTCGATCACCGGGGAGCACGAAGGACACGATCCACGTGCGCGGGCCAGAGGCCTCCTGTAGGACGGGGGCAGTCATCGCCAGACGCTCCCCCGCCGGCTGCTGCATCACAGGGGCGGTCATCGCAAACGAAGCCTTCGACTGGTTCGCACCGGAGATGTAGGAAACCAGAGGCCGGAACGCCGCGTTGCCCGCCTGCTCGACGTCCCCGTCCACGGTGACATCAGCGACCACGCACGGGTCATACTCGCGAAGTTCCACGTCGCCCCGCGTCTCCACGACGCGATACCGCTGCTGCTCAGTCACATCGCGATGGTAGGCGCCCGAGTTCGCCCTTCCCAGGTTGCGTGACCTTCACGGGTGCACCACGATCAAAATATGACCGAGATGACCTGTCCCAAGTGCCACGGCGCCATGCGCACGTATGAGCGCAAGGGCGTCCACATCGAACAGTGCGGCGACTGCCGCGGGATCTTCCTGGATAAGGGCGAACTTGAGCACCTGGCCGCCGCCGAAGCTCGGTGGCAGTCAGCGCCACCCGCGCCCTCATCGCCGCCACCGTCCTACAACGCTCCCGCACCGAGCTATGGCTCACCCCAGCCGGTCTACTACAAGCGCAAGAAGAGTTTCCTGCACGAACTGTTCGACTGAACCTCACTGACCGGTCAGTCGTCCCCATGCCACGAAGACGGACAGCGCCAGCAGGATCGCGTTGAAAAGAATCACCGGATACTCGCGGCGTCGCAGGTGGACGCCGATGGCCAAGACCATGATGATGGCGAGACCGATGGCCGCGAGAGGTGTGAGGATTGTGGCGATTCCGCTGAGCTGCGGGAGGATCAGGCCGAGCGCACCCAGGATCTCCACGACACCGAGCACCTTGATCGTCCGGGGTGAGTAGGCCGCGGCCCAGGCCCTCCGCGCCACCATCGTGTCCACTGGCTTGGTGGCCTTCATGAGACCCGCCGCACCGAATGCCAGGGCCAGCAAGATCTGCACGATCCATAGGACGATGTTCATGCCGAACTTCCCTCCCCGATGTTCTCTTGCTCGATGAGCGCCTTCAGGTTGGCCACGGACTTGGCCACGGCCTTCTGGTTGTTGTCGTAGGCCTTGATGAGCTTCAACGCCGGCGGGAACCAGGCTGTTGACCCATCGAACGTTTCGGTGACGACTGTCGTGTTCGCGTCCACGGGTTCGAGTTCATAACGCCAGGTGTGGCGGCCGATGTGTCGCCATCCGATACGTCGACCCTCGTCGAACTCCACAACCGTGTTCCGGGTCGTATAGGGAAAGCCCATGTTCATCGACATTCCGAACGTGGCGCCGAGACTCAAGCGCTGCGGCCCGGAGACCGTGCCCTTGACGGTCCCGGAACCATCGAAATCCGCATGTCGGCGGGGGTTGGCGATCACGTCGAAGATCACCTGCGCAGGGGCGTTGATGGTGATGCGCGCTGCCCGCACGTACGGCTGCTTCGTGTCAACGATGTCGGCGCGTGCGGTCACGTTGACATGATACGGGCCGCCGTCTCCGAAATTCGTGAATGAATCTCTGTGATCGCAGCGTCCTGCTCCGGCTTCATGAACACACTCCGCAGAATCCGGGCGGACCCTTGATCCTGCATCACAGTGATCCCTCTGTCGGCAAGTGATGCGGCCTGCAAGCCATAGGTGGCGACGTGCACCTGATCAGGCGCGGGTGCGTCCGTGAGCTCCTGGAATATGCGCGACGTGTCTCGATCGATGGCACTCATCGATTCCTGTCGGGTGAGGTAACAGACGATGTCGAGATCGGGTGACTGCGCGGGTTGCAGATTGGGGTCCGACTCGAGCAGGTCGTGAAAGGTACGGGCGGCAGATACGCACGGGGCGAGGAATGTCCCCAGGCCTTCGCGGGTGAACGGGAAGGCCCGTGTGGTCAGCCAGAGTGCCGCGGCGCTCGCACCGGCGCGACTGCACTCCAGGGAAATCTCTCCCAGGTGAAGTTCATCGGACGTGAAGTAGGTGTAGGGCGAATCGTGTCGGTAGTGCCGACCCACAGTTGGATCGGAGAACAGGACCGCACCGCATCCATACGGTTGCAGACCGTGCTTATGCGGATCGATCACGATGGAGTCAGCCTCCGCGATCGCCATGAACGCTCGGCCAGCATCGCCCAGATCCTCGGCGAGGACTCGGAAGAAGCCGCCGTAGGCCGCATCGACGTGCACCCGCGCACCCTGTGCTCGCGCACGGGGGATGATCTGGTCGAGCGGGTCGACCGCACCCAGGCCCGTGGTCCCCAGGGTCGCGACGACGGTACCGATATGCCCCGTGCGCAGGACATCATCGAGCGCGCTGATGGACATGCGCCCGTGGGCATCGGTCGGGATGACCACGGCGTCGATCCCGAGCACCTCGGCCATGCGGGTGTGCGTGTAATGGGCGTCCGCACTCACCGCGATCGCGGTTCCCGGCCGGTCCCTGCGACCCACCCACAGTGCCTCGAGGTTGGCGATCGTTCCACTGGACGTGAGGTGTCCCAGGTGC
>JBEIHR010000156.1:0-3546 GCA_040381195.1 Rubricoccaceae bacterium | reverse complement strand
TCCTGCTGTACCTCGCATGGCGATTCCTGCGACACCCGGATGAGGGCTCGACGACGGGACGCGTAGCTATCGGGTCCGTGGCCTTGGTGTGTGCGCTCGTCGGGATGTGGCATGTGGCGACGGGCACCCCGACGCCGAGTGATGGTGCTGTGCGCATGGACTCCGGCGGCGGCGTGCTCGGCTGGCTGATCACCGCACCCCTCACCTCAGCTGTCGGCCCGATCGTGACCTTCCTCCTGCTCGTGCTGCTGCTCGCTTTCGGAACCATGGTGGTGACGGGCACCTCGGTTCGCCAGGTTCGTATGTGGTGCATGGCGGCGTCTGCCTGGGGGATGGCTCGCATACGTACCGTGCGGTCCGCACGTCCCACCCACCGTCCGGAGCCGGAGATCAGTGATCTGGCAGAGGACGACGTCCGTGAGTTCGAGCCAGACGAGGAACTCGATTCCGAACTCGATCCCGAATTCCATGTCGAAGACTTGCCGTTGCCCGTGGAGACGTTCGACGTCGACACGGTGGATCCCTGGGCGGACACGCAGGCGATCCCCGTGATGGCCGCCGATGCGCCAACCGCACCGATCGCCGTTGTTGTTGCCGCCCCCGTGCCCGGGCCCTCACGGCCCCGGAGCGTCTACCGACTGCCGAAACCGGACATGCTCACCGCCGGGCCGGGTCACAAGTCCGCCACCGTGGCCAATGATTCCGTTGTGAGCGCCCTCACCGAGGTGCTCGAGCAGTTCGGGATCGACGCGGAGGTGTCAGGATTCATGCGGGGCCCGACCGTGACCCGCTACGAGATTGAACTCGGCCCCAGTGTCAAGGTCGAGCGTGTGACAGCCTTGAGCAAGAACATCGCGTACGCCGTGGCCAGTGCCGATGTCCGGATTCTGAGTCCGATCCCCGGCAAGAAGGCGATCGGCATCGAGATTCCTAACTCGGATCGTGAACTCGTGTCCCTCGGCGATGTCCTGCGCAGCAAGGCGGCGAAATCCGACCGCCATCCACTCACTGTCGGTCTGGGCAAGGACGTCGAGGGTGGATTTGTCACGGCCAACCTCGCGACCATGCCGCACATACTCGTGGCCGGTGCGACCGGCGCGGGCAAGTCCAGTTGCATCAATGCGCTGATCACCTCGATCCTGATGCGTGCGACGCCCGCGGATGTGCGGATGATCTTGGTCGATCCGAAGCGGGTCGAGTTGAGCATCTACGAGGGTGTGCCGCATCTGATCACGCCGATCATCACGAATCCCAAGAAGGCGGCCGACGCACTGCAATGGGTCGTGAAGGAGATGGATCGTCGGTACGACGATCTCGCGCAATTCGGGTTCCGCCACATTGATGACTTCAACAAGGCCGTGCGCGAGGGCTCTGTCACACCTCTGCCGGGGAGTCAGCGCCACATCGAGCCGTATCCCTACCTGCTGGTGATCGTCGATGAGCTTGCCGATCTGATGATGGTCGCGCCTCGGGACGTCGAGGACGCGATCGTGCGGATCACCCAATTGGCGCGTGCAGCGGGCATCCATCTGGTTCTTGCCACCCAGCGGCCCAGCGTGGATGTGGTGACCGGACTGATCAAAGCCAACGTGCCCAGCCGTTTGGCTTTCGCAACATCGAGTCTCGCGGACAGTCGAGTGATCCTGGATCAACCTGGCGCCGAGAAGCTCGTAGGACAGGGGGATGGACTCTTCCTTCCGATGGGGGCCAACAAGCCCACCCGCATCCAGGGCGCTTTCGTCGGTGAGCGGGAGATCCGGGCGGTCGTCGAGTACTGCAAGAACCAAGGCCACGCGGAGTACATCGAGGATGTGACCTCCTCGAGTGCACCATCCCGGGAGGTCGACGAGGAGATCGGCGACGACCTCGATGTACTCCTGCAGGCCGTGGAGTTGGTGGTGTCGACGCAGTTCGGATCGACGTCGATGCTGCAACGCAAGCTCCGCGTGGGTTTCGCCAAGGCAGGGCGTCTCATGGATCTGATGGAGTCTCGCGGCGTGGTAGGGCCCAGTGAGGGATCCAAGGCCCGCGAGGTCCTGGTGACCCCCGAGGACCTGGCCGCGACCCTGTCCTCCATCCGCGGGACCTAGGGCTTGCCCGATCTTCCCGGGCTCCGTAACGTTCGACGGGAACGAGGAGGATCCCATGGTCGGAGGGCGTATAGCCGCGGCCCGATCCGCGGCCGGGCTGACCGTCGATGACCTCGCCTCCCGCACCAAGATTCGGCCCTCCATCCTCGTCGCGATGGAGGGCGATGACTTCACGGCCTGCGGGGGAGATGTCTACGCACGCGGCCACCTGAAGAGCATCGCGTCGGCCCTGGAGCTTGACCCAGAGGAGTTACTGAACCTCTTCGACGCGTCCTCGGGTGGCGTTTAGCCACTCCGTACGCTGGCCCGGTGGAGAAGGAGTCTCGACGGGTCGCACTCGTCACGCTCGGATGCGCGCGCAACGAGGTCGATAGTGAGGAACTCGCCGCCCGCCTCCAGAGTTCGGGATGGTCGCTAGCCGAGTCACCCGAGGACTCCGACGTGGTGGTGGTCAACACCTGCGGGTTCATCGAGGCCGCCAAGAAGGAATCCATCGACACCCTGCTCGCCCTCGCGGACTCAGGCCAGACCGTCGTGGCCGCAGGGTGCATGGCGGAGCGTTACGGGAGCGAGTTGGCGGAGGCCCTCCCCGAAGCGGCTGCCATCATCGGATTCGATTCGTACGCACACATCGATCGCGTACTCGACGAGGTGCGAGCCGGGTCACCTGTGAAGGCGCATGAGCCGGTGGATCGTCGAACCCTGCTCCCGATCGCGCCGGTCGAGCGGGCACGCGGGTGGAATCCTCCGATGCTGCGACACCGTCTCGTGAATAGTCCGGTTGCCCCACTCAAGTTGGCGTCGGGCTGTGACCGCAGATGTTCGTTCTGTGCCATCCCGCGCTTCCGCGGCGCTTTCGTCTCGCGCACCCCCGACGAGATCGTTCACGAGGCCACCTGGTTGGCATCGCAGGGGGTCCGCGAGATCAACTTGGTGAGTGAGAACTCGACGTCCTACGGGAAGGACCTGGGGGATCTCCGACTCTTGGAGAGCCTTCTCCCTCGTTTGGGAGAGGCGACTCCGGGGGTACGACTCCGCGTCGCGTACCTGCAACCGGCGGAGATGCGCTCCGGCCTTGTGGAGGTCATCGCCCGCCACCCGTCCGTCGCAACGTACTTCGACCTATCGTTCCAGCACGCGAGTCCCGACGTGTTGCGCCGGATGCGGCGGTTCGGGGGATCCGGGCCATTCCTGGTACTGCTAGACCAGATCCGCTCACTCGCGCCGGCGGCCGGTGTCCGGAGCAATGTGATCGTCGGGTTCCCCGGGGAAACCGCCGAGGACCTGAACACACTCATCGACTTTCTGGAACGGGCGAACCTCGATGCGATCGGAGTCTTCGGCTACAGCGACGAGGATGACACAGAGGCGCTGACCCTGCCGGGGAAGATCGAGCAACGTGAAATCGATCGACGGGTTGCGCTCGTCGCGTCACTCAGCGAGGAGCTCATGGCGC
>JBEIHR010000155.1:0-3558 GCA_040381195.1 Rubricoccaceae bacterium | reverse complement strand
TCTAGCGGATCTCATCCATCTGGGCGACACGAGCGGCGTGCCGGCCACCCTCGAACGGGGTGGTGAGGAACACGCGGAGTGCGGCGATCGCGATCTCGGGTTCGGTGACCCGCTCCCCGAAGCATGCGACGTTCGCATCGTTGTGCGCCCGGGTCATCTCGGCGTCGCGTTCATCGCGGATGATGCCGGCGCGGACCCCGTGCACCTTGTTGGCCGCCATGCAGATGCCCTGGCCGCTCCCACAGACAACGACCCCGCGGTCGACGTGCCCCGCCACCACGAGTCGGCCGACACTCGCACCGAACTCCGGGTAGTCGACCCGCTCCGCGGACGTCGTTCCGACGTCCGTCACGTCATGGCCCTCGCCTACAAGCCACGTCTTCAGCGTCTCCTTGAGCGCGAAGCCTGCGTGGTCGGAACCTATGGCGATTCGCATCATGACTCCCGTTGGGTTCGCACCCGCGCGAGGTGCATCTCGCGGCGGTCCGCGAGCAGTGCGGACATGCTGTCACGTGGGGTGATCACACTCCCCGTCCGCGGTGGATGGGGGTTCCGGGTTATTCCCTGCGCGAGCAATCCCGCCCCGAGCACCGCGGCGTCCGGTGCCGCAACGGGCACCAACGAGAGGCCGGTCGCATCAGCGATCAACTGACGGAAACGCGGATCGACCGTGCCACCACCCACGAGCATGACCGGCTGCTCGAACGGACCATCACATGCCGACACTGCTGCACAGGCAAGCGCAACGGCATGCGCGATCCCCTCGAGCGCACTACGCAGCAGCGCCTGCCGATCGGTGTGCAGACCGATCCCGTGCCAGGCACCGCGGAGGGAAGCGTCCATGAACGGGGTCCGCTCACCAGCGAGGTAGGGCAGGAAAATCGGGTCGTCACCCTGCACCTCTGTGTCGAGTGCAGCGTTTGCTTCCTCCACCGAGGCACCGAGGATGCCGAGGATGCGCGTGAGCGCCACACCCGCGTTCTGAACCGCACCAATCCGGTAGAAGCCGTCGTGTGGTCCCCCCGCGCACGCGAACAGATGGGTGGCCTCGTCGAATGCGGTGTTGGTGGTGACCCGCACGATCTGGGCACCGGAACCGACGGCGATGAAGCCAGCTCCCTCGCGCAGTCCTAGTGCGGTGATCACGCATGCGGTGTCCGCACCACCGATCACACTGGGTCGCGCCACCTGGCCGATGGTGATCTCGCCACCGGGGGCCGTCGAGTCGACGATCGGCGCGAGGCGCTCTGCATCGATGCCAAGCCACGCGAGCATCTCCGGAGACCAGGTACCCGTCGACAGGTCGAAGAGCAATGTCCCGGATGCATCACTGCGCTCGGTGAATACGCCGCCACCCGAGCGCGCGCGCACCCAATCCTTCACCTGAAGGAACCAGCGCGCCCGTGACCAGACCCCCGGTTCGTTGTCCCGCACCCACGCCAGCGACGTGGCCGCGAACCCCGCAACGGGAACGGACCCGAGACGTGAGCGCGCGCCCTCGGGAACCTCGTGCTCGATGCGCCCGACGTAGTCGGCCCCACGCGTGTCAGCCCAGGTGATGGCCGGGCGCAGGGGGGTGAGGTCCTCGTCGGCGATCACCACTCCGTGCATTTGCCCGGAAAGACCCACCGTCCCCGAGGGATCCCCGACCTCCGCGAAGCCGTTGCGTGCGGCGGTCAGCCACTCCTGTGCGTCGATCTCCGCCCAGCCCGGGTGGGGACTGGCCAAGGAATAGGAATGTGAGCAAGCCCTCTCGATTTCCGGTTCCCCCGTGGCGCCGGCACGGGACACAACGGCTGCCTTGAGCGAGCCCGTCCCCACATCGAGTCCGAGGGATCCCATGACGTCCGACACGTCCGTAAGTATTCCCTCTCTGGGGGCGCCCTGGGCTCGCGTCAGGGACCAACGGGACCCGCGAGGACAAGGCGCACGGTCCTAGTCCCCTCGGGATCGACAACCACGGGGATACCCCAGTCCTGTTGGTGCATGTGACACACGGCGTTTTCTGAAGACTCACAGGAGGCCCCCCTGGCCGCCACGTGCAACACTCCCTCGCGAATTCCACCTTCGATGCGCACGCCACGGACGAGGTCCACGCCCCTGCCTGCACCGGAAGCGAGTAATTCGGGTGGAGAAGCTTCGACGACCAATTGAGTCGCAGGTCCGAAACGTTCATCGATCTTCTCTCCCGGGGGTGGCGTGAAGTGAATCTCGATTGAGACGTGGTCAGGGGCGATGACCAAAGGGGGTCTACGCGTTGTGAGAGGGGCCCGTGAAACTGGCGCCGCACTGGACATTTCCCGCCGCTCAACTCTTCCCGAGCCACCTTCAAGAACCAGGAGTTCGTGTTCACTTAACACTAGAACGTCATTTGGTTCATCGAGACCCACTGCAATGGTGTCGATGCGCTGTGCTTCTGGATCAATACGTCGCAAGGCGCCGTTGTATGTGTCCGCGATGATTACCCGTCCATCCGGGGTCACGGCGAGCCCCAATGGATGCTGGAGCAATGCGTCAGTCCACAGTCCATCAATATGGCCAAACTCGAACAGCCCCCTGCCAATCAACGTGTCGACGCGATCACTGGAGATACGTCGAACTGCAGACGTCTCAGCATCAAGGACCCAGAGTTCATCATGGATAATCGCGAGCGCCGATGATTGCGCAAACCAGGCCTCAGATACCGAGCCGTCTACCAAACCCTCATTCGACGTCCCCGCCACGACAGCCACGCTCTGGCGGAGGGGGTCGAAGGCCCAGATTCGGTGATCGCCCGCCATGGCCACGTAGATCCTGTCGTGCCACCACACCACGTCCCACGGGGTGCTGAGTGGCGTGGCAAGTGCGCCACCCGAGGTGCTATCGCCTTGCATCCATTGAGCTCCTGTGCCGGCGATGGTGCACACATGGCCGGAACCGGAGTCCACACCGCGAAGCACATGATTGGCGCTGTCTGCAATAACGAGGTCAAATCCAACGTGTGCAGCAATCTCTTCGGGAAGCCTGGCCATTCCCGCGGGCTCATTGAAGGTCGCAGTGTTTGCCGAACCATCGGCACGCCCCCTCAAACCCGTGCCGATGAGTCGGAGAGGGTCATTGGGCGATTCGATGGCTGCAATCGCAATTCGGTGGGCACCCATTTCGCTGATCGCGATGGAGCCGTTTCCGAGATCGACGATCTTGGCGGGCTGAACGTACGGTGTCTGAGGGGGAGCAGTGGGGACGTACGGTCCGAGTCCGCGTAGGAGGCTTCCCTTACCTTCGTGGTGGCGCACCAATTCACCAATGATGGAATCAAGGGCGTGCGCGTGGCCTTCACCCGAGAACTCAGCTACGACATCGCCCAAGGGGTCGATAAGAACGAGTGTCGGCCAGGCTCGGATCCCAAATGTCGCCCACGTGCTCATCGCTGGATCGTTCAGCACTGGATGATTGATCCCATGGCGATCTGTTGCCGAGCGGACGGCACGCAGTGACTTCTCATGCTCAACCTTGGGTGAATGCACACCGATCACCGTGAGGCAATCGCGGTACTTTTCTTCGATCGGCCTTAACTCG
>JBEIHR010000154.1:0-3621 GCA_040381195.1 Rubricoccaceae bacterium | reverse complement strand
GGCTCCGACGGCGCCGCGAGATGTCGTCGCCACCGCGGGCAATGGCTTCGCCGCGGTGAGTTGGCGTGCGCCCTTGGACGCGGGTGGTTCCACGATCCAGCGTTACGTGGTCAGCGCCTACCGAGCAGCGGAGGGTGGGGATCCGATCGCCACGTGCGAACCCAATCCCCTCTCGTCGCTCAAGTGCAACATTGGACCGCTGCCGAATGGTTCCGTGTACTTCATCGACCTCACGGCGAGCAACTCCCGGTACAGCAGCCCGGCGTCCTCGCCGCGGGTGCGGGTGTTTACCGCATCGGCACCGGATATCCCGCAGGCCGTGACGGCAACCCTTGAGGGAAGTGGTGTGCGGGTGCGCTGGCGCACGCCGTCGGCGGACGGCGGTTACGCGATCTCCCGGTACACCGCGACCGCGTATGCGGCGACCACAGGAACGACGTCCCTTGCGTCGTGCACCGCCACCGGGGACTCGTGCGTCATCACAGGGCTTGATGGCTATGCGTACATCAGCGTCGTCGCCACCACAACCGCGGGTAACGGGCCCGCCTCCTCCCCGCGGGTCCAGGTGTTCGTCCCAGGTGCACCTGGTGCTCCGAGAGCTGTCGCCGCCAATCCATCGGGTCGATCGCTGACCGTGAGTTGGTTACGTCCGGCCGATGACCAGGGTGTGCCGGTGCAGATCTACGAGGCCGTGGCCACGAACAAGGCGACGTCGGAGAAGTCCAGTTGCAAGGTCTTCGAGCCGCGTGTTCCCCCCGCGGTCGATCCCTGGAACTACCGATTCACATGCGACATCCCCACTATGCGCCTCGGTGCCGTCTATGACGTCACGGTGTCGAGCGCGAACACATTCAGCACCGTCGCATCGAGTCCGATCACCGTGCCATTCGCCCTGGGTGCACCGAGTCAACCCCGGGGACTCGTCGTGAATCCGGGTGATGATCACATCTCGGTCGAAGCTCTACTTCCCACGACGAACGGTGGTGCAGTCGATGTCACCCTGCGATTCCGCGCGTGGACGAAGCAGAAGGGAGGGAAGGTCGCGTCGACCTGTTCGGTCCTCCTTGACAAGCGCGACTCCCTCGGCGCGTGCGAGCTCACGGGATTGAAGAATTACGAGCCGTATTGGGTGGATGCTGCGGCGATAAGCGAGGTGGGCAAGAGCACGAGTCTTGCGCGGATCAACGCGGAGCCCGCGCCCGCTGCCCCCGGGACCCCGCGGGACTTCCGGGTCGAGAAGCAGGGCGCGGCGTTCGTCGCCACGTGGCTTTCCCCCAGTTCCGATGGAGGATTCGACGTCCGCCGCTACATCGTCCGCGTGACGGATAAGCAGAAGGACGGGCGCGTGGTCGCGACATGCACGGCGAAGTCACTGGAGACCACCTGTTCCGTGACCGGCCTCACTGCAGGACAGCAGTACTGGTTCACAGTGGTCGCTGAGAACACCGTCGGCGAGAGTCCAGCGTCGGTCCAGTTGGACCGCGTCGGCTGATCGATCACACGACAGCGGGTTCCGGCACATGGGTGCGGAACCAGCCCGCGGCGAGTTCGGCGACCTTGTCGAGCGTCCCAGGTTCTTCGAACAGGTGGGTTGCCCCCGGCACGATCTCGATACGGTGCTCGCACGTGAGATGCCGTGCCGCATCGGAGTTCACGGCGATCACCTCGTAGTCACGACCTCCCACGATCAGAAGCGTCGGGGCGGTCACCGCCCCGAGTGACCCCCCGGCCAGGTCGGGGCGGCCGCCCCGCGACACCACGGCAGCCACATCCGCTGGTCGTTCACTCGCTGCAACGAGGGCCGCGGCGGCCCCGGTGCTCGCACCGAACAGGCCGATCGCCAGATGCGGGTGTTCCCGGCGCAGCCAGTCGATCGCCCAGGCCACGCGGGTCGCAAGCAGCCCGATATCGAACACGTTGGTCCGGTCCTCCGCCTCGTCCTCGGTCAACAGGTCGAAGAGAAAGGTGCCGAGACCGCGCTCGTTCAGATGCGCGGCCACTTCTCTATTGCGCGGACTCATCCGGCTGCTGCCGCTTCCGTGCGCGAAGGCCACGACCATGCGCGCACCCGACGGGATGACCAGTTCTCCGGGAAGTGGGAAGCGTGCCTGCAGCAGGGTGACCACCTCCTCGTCGGTGATCTGACCGAAGTTCGCGTAGTGGGACCCCACCGCCTCGAACCACGCCGGTGTCTCCAGGCAGATGACTTCGTCGGCCATGCGACCCACCCGGGCGATCGCATCCCGTGACGCCACGGGAACCGCGACGATGATGCGCGCAGCACCGAGTTCACGCAACACCTCGATCGCCGCGATGGCGGTCGCCCCGGTTGCGAGCCCATCGTCGACGACGATCACGGTGCGCCCCTCGACAGGCACGAGAGAGCGTCTTGGTCGGTACTTCGCGATCCGACGGTCGATTTCGGTGCGCGCGTCATCGATCAATATCTGCAGAGTGTCATCGTCGACTCCGACACGCCTTTGTGCGGTCTCATCGACTGAGACGACGCCACCCTCACCCACCGCTCCGAAGCCGAATTCCGGATGCCATGGGGCTCCGAGCTTGCGGACCACGAGCACATCCAGTGGTGCATGAAGTACACGTGCGACCTCTGCTGCCACCGGTACACCACCGCGTGCGAGACCGAGCACGACGGCGTCAGTGTGATCGGTCAAGGTGCGGGCGAGTTCTCTCCCTGCGTGTGCACGATCCTGATACATGCGACCACTGTCCCCGGACGCCCTGTCGGGATCAAGGGACGAAGGTCATGCGACGGCGAGACCAAGTTCCGCACATGCGCGGGCCATCTGTCGGTCACCGGTGATGACGATGTCAGCGCCGACGAGCAGTGCACTAGCTACATGCAGAGAATCCAGCGTTTTGAGAAACCGCACCGGCAAACGCGCTGCGATGACGAGTGTCATCGAGGCGAGTGCCACCAACTCGACAGAAGCGAGCGCTGAGGCGACGATGGCGTCGACGTTCTGATCGGGTGCGATCCGGGTCAGGACCCGGGATACCTCGACAAGGGCTATCTCGCTGGAGATGAGCCGATCCGCCGCCACGTCTCCAGCGAGATTCTCAGCATCGCCACGGGCGATGGTGAGTGCACGTTCCACGATCGTGGAACTGTCGAGGTAGCCGATCAACGCCAGTCCTCCGCGCGCTCGCGCAGGAGATCGTCGAGGAGCACCCGCGCGTCGATTCCCACCCACGCCTTCCGGATCGCCTCCATCGCCCTCGGATCATCCGGGCGATAGCGCGCGGGGGTGATCAGGTGCCGGATCTCCTTGGGGTAGGCGCGCAGCCGATAGTCACGCACGTACTCCTCGAGCGCCTCGCGGGCCAGCTCCTGCTGGGATCGACCCGTCTCCTCGGCAAGGGCCCGCAGCGCCTCGGCCAGCGCCTCCGGGAGCCGCAGATTCATCGCCATCCGGCCATGGTACCGATTTCGGTACCACTGATCGGAGTCCGCGGGAGATGTCTCGGTGGTCATCCCTGCACTCTGGGGGCGCCCGGACCCATGCACAAGGCTCGATTTCCCGCCTGTGGATCGGGCGGGTAGCCTTGCGCAGCCGGTCGCGGCACGCATGTAGCCCTCCTGCTCCGGAATAGGTCCGG
>JBEIHR010000153.1:0-3691 GCA_040381195.1 Rubricoccaceae bacterium | reverse complement strand
TGAAGTCCTCGAAGAACAAGGAGGCGGCACACGCCTTCGTCAACTTCATTCTCGATCCGGCCAACCACGCCTGGGTCGCGGAGAACATCCTCTACAAGGTCCCGAACAAGCCTGCGATGGAGCAGGTGGCAGCACTCGCCGAGACATTCCCAAACATGGGTCTGACCCCGGCCGAGCTGCTCAAGGGCGAGAGCCTCGTGGACCTCGGGGATGCTGCACCGAAGTACTCGGAGATCGTCACCGAGGTCACCTCGAGCTGACGTGACCGCTGCACGCAGTGCATCAGGGCGCGGCGCCGCACGGCGCCGCGCCCTGAATGCGCGTGCCATCTTCGCTGGGCCGGGTCTGCTCTACATCACACTGTTCATGACGATCCCGGTCGTCTTGGTCCTCGTCTATTCGTTCTTCCAGCGCGGACGCTTCGGTGGCGTGGTCTGGGAGTTCACGCTCGAGAACTACGCCCGTGCCTTCGAGCCGGTCTATGTCAACGTCTTCACCGAATCGCTGCTGATCGCGGGTACCACCACGGTGCTCGCGCTGCTGATCGGGTACCCAGCCGCGTATGCCATCGCCCGCCTCCCGCGGAAATGGCGCACCATCGCGCTCGTCTTGGTCGTACTCCCGTTCTGGACCAACTTCCTGATCCGCACCTACGCCTGGATCGTGCTGCTCAACTCCGAGGGACTGCTCAACCGCGCACTCGTGGACATCGGGTTCATCAGCGCACCCCTCGGCCTGCTCTACACACCCGGTGCGGTAATCGTCGGTCTGCTCTACGCCTACCTCCCGCTCGTGATCCTCCCGGTCTACGCGTCGGTGGAACGGCTCGACCGGCAATTGCTCGAGGCCGCGAGCAACCTCGGGGCGAGTCGTGCCCGCGTCTTCTTCGACATCACGCTGCCGCTCACCCTCCCCGGCGCGATGATCGGCGCGATCTTCGTCTTCGTCCCGAGCATGGGGAACTTCGTGGTTCCCGAACTCCTCGGCGGAGGCAAGACCGTGATGGTCGGCAACCTCATCCGCGACCAGTTCCTGGAAACACGCGACTGGCCCTTCGGCGCCGTCCTCGCACTCTTCGTCATCGCCCTGCTGGTGATCCTGTTCGCCCTGCAGGCCTATATCTCCCGACGCATCAACGGGAGGACTGCGCGTGCGTAGCATCGGCTGGCTCCGTCTCCCACTCTGGTTCACCTACCTATTCCTCTACCTGCCCATCGCGGTCCTCGTGGTGATGAGCTTCAATGCGAGCAAGATCCCGTTCGTCTGGACCGGGTTCTCCACCCGGTGGTACGGCGAACTCGCACAGAACGAGCTCGTGCGCGAGGGACTGATCAACACGTTGATCGTCGCGATCGGCGCCACAATCCTCGCCACCGCGCTGGGCACTCTTCTCGCGATCGGGATTGCGCGCTACGTGCGCTCCGCGATCGTCGAGGCCTACAGCCTGGCCCCGGCGATCATCCCGGACCTCGTGCTCGCGATCGGGCTGCTCGCGTTCTTCTCCCTCATCGGTTTCTCGTTGAGTCTGTTCTCGGTCCTGCTGTCCCATGTGGTCTTCGGGATGGCATTCGTGGCGGCGGTGGTGATCGCACGTCTCGGTCAGACCGACCCGAGTCTCGAGGAAGCCAGCCGCGACCTCGGAGCGAGCGCCACGTCCACCTTCGTGCGCATCACCCTGCCGACCCTCGCCCCCGGCATCATCGCCGGTGCTCTGCTCGTGTTCACGCTCAGCATCGACGAGTTCGTGATCGCGTTCTTCACGAACGGCCCCAGCACACCGACGCTCCCGATCGTCATCTACTCGATGGTGCGCTTCGGTGTCACCCCCGAGATCAACGCACTTGCCACGATCCTGCTCCTCGTCTCGTTCACCATCGTGATCTCCGCCCAGCGGATCACCCGACTCACGGATGCCGTATGACGAATCTGCTCACCATCGCGCACGTGTCCAAGGCCTACGGCTCCGTTGTGGCCCTCGACGACGTCAGCATCGACATCGCGGCCAATGAGTTCTTCGCCCTGCTGGGACCGTCCGGCTGCGGGAAGACCACCCTGCTGCGCGCCATCGCCGGTTTCGAGGACCCCGACACCGGCACCATCACCATGACCGACCACACCCCCACCAGTACGACCGACATCGATCTACTCGCATTGCCTCCGAACAAGCGCCCGGTCAACCTGATGTTCCAGTCCTACGCGCTTTTCCCACATATGAACGTCCGCAAGAACATCGCCTACGGCCTCGAGCGCGAGGGGCTGCCCGCCGCAGAAATCACCCAGCGCGTCGACGAGGTGCTCGAGATCGTGGCACTGACCGACAAAGCCAACGCCCGCCCGCAGCAACTCTCCGGCGGTCAGAAGCAACGCGTCGCCCTCGCCCGCGCGATCATCAAGCGGCCGCGACTCCTGCTGCTCGACGAACCACTCTCCGCCCTCGACCGCAAGGTCCGCGCGGAGATGCAGATCGAACTCAAGCGCCTGCAACACGAGGTCGGCATCACGTTCGTCGTGGTCACCCACGACCAAGAAGAGGCGATGAGCATGGCCGACCGCATCGCCGTCATGCACGAGGGTCGCGTGCAGCAGATCGCCGACCCCGTCACGCTGTATTCGCAACCCGCCAACGTCTTCGTTGCCGATTTCATCGGGTCTGGAACCCTCATCTGCGGCAGCATCACCGCATCGGGATTCGACGCCCTCGGCACGCGCCTGCCTGCCCCAGCAACCAGCATCACCGGCTCGGCCGTCCTGCTCATCCGCCCGGAGAACGTCACCCTGCGCACCGACCCGGTGGGCGCACCCCTGCGCGGCACCGTGGTGGAAACCCACTTCTACGGCGGCTCCTCCACCACGTCCGTCCAGGTCACCGGGCTCGACGCCCCCGTGATCGCCTCTCACGCGGGCGCACCCACGGTCGACGCGGGCGCGGAGGTCGGGATCACCTGGGAACCCGCCGGCGCGGTGGTGATCCCCGGGTGAGCGTCCTGACCCACGCGGACTCCCGGGTTCGCGCGTCCCTCGCCGACGTCGTCCACACGCCGTTCTGGACCGACCGACCGGACCGCCCCACCCCGCACCCGCCGCTCGAGGAACCCACCTCCACGGACCTGCTCGTCATCGGAGCCGGCTTCACCGGTCTGTGGACAGCGATCTGCGCGAAGGAAAAGGACCCGCAGCGCGATGTCCTCCTCATCGACGCGGCCACCATCGCGCACGGTGGATCGGGGCGTAACGGTGGCTTCATATCCGCATCGCTGACCCACGGCCTCGCCCACGGTGAGGCGCTCTGGCCCACCGAGATGGACACCCTCGTGCACCAGGGCCGGCAGAACCTCGCGGACATCGTCGCGTTCACGCGCGAGCACCAGATCGACGCGGATCTGCAGCTTGTCGGCAAGACCGCCATCGCCACCACCCCGCACGCAGTAGACGCACTACGCCCGATGCTCGATATCCATCGACGCTGGAACGAGGACGCAGAACTCCTGGATGGGGACGCGATGCGCGCCGACGTCCACTCACCGACCTACCTCGGGGGCCTGCGGGTGCGCACCGGCAGCGGTCTGATGGATCCCGCGCGCCTCGCGTGGGGTCTCGCCCGCACCGCGCACGCACGCGGGGTCCGCATCCTCGAGAACACACCCGTCACCGAGCTACGCAGTACCGCTTCCACGATCACCGCCACCACACC
>JBEIHR010000152.1:0-3923 GCA_040381195.1 Rubricoccaceae bacterium | reverse complement strand
GGAGTGCTGCGCACTGACGAGGAGGAGGACCGGGCCGACCTGGGTGAGTCGGTCCAGCACCGCATCCGGGGCCATGTCCGTGGGTGTGGTGCACACGATTGCGCCGATGCTGAGCGCGGCGAGCGCGAAGATCGCGACCTCGGGCACGTTCGGCGCCCACGCGGCCACTCGATCACCCGCGACCACGCCGTGGGCGCGCATCGCCGCAGCTGCTGCACCGACCGCCGTGCGCACGTCCTGCCGGGTCAGGTTCCGCGTCGAACCGCCCTCGTCGACACCGATGAGCACAACCTGGGAACCGTCTCCCGCGAGCAAGGTCTCCACGACATTGAGTCGCGCATCGGGGAAGAATCGTGACTCGAAGCCTCCCGCCACCCAGACACGTTCACCGCGATCGCCGACGATGCCCAGGTCATCCCACGCTCCGGACCAGAACTCTCCCGGATCGGACACCGAGAACTCATGCGCCTCGAGTGAATCCTCAACATTGAGTCGGCTGACCAAGGCGCGCATCGCGCGACCCGACTGTTCGTCAGGCTGCCACACCACCGGCTCGGGCACGGCGGCAAGGATGCCAGAGCGCGTGCCGACGCTTCAGTTCTTGCGGACCCAGAACCTCAGGACCGAGCCATCCTCCTGCGAGTCGACGAGTTCGTTGCCCGTCTGCGCGACCCAGGCCGGGACATCGGAGCGGGACCCATTGTCCGTGGCTTCCAGGAGCATGACCTGGCCGGGCTGAAGTTCCTTCGCTGCCTTGGCAGCCATCAGGATCGGCATGGGGCACGACTGCCCCTTGGCATCGACGGTCGTTGCCACGTCCACCGTGTTGCTGGTTTCCACTGTCGTCCTCGTCTCGGTTCGATGATTCGTGTGATGGGCGTACGTCGTTTAGATGAACAGGTTGATCTGCGACTTCGACATGCGTGACAAGGCTGTCGCGGCACCCACCGGCTCACCGAGCCCGGAGCGCATCTGCCCCGTCGTGATACCGAGCAGGTCCATGGTCATCTGGCAGGGCCACATCTTCACGCCCATGTCCTGCGCCATCTCGAAGAGTTGCTCGGGCGGGAGGACCTTGTTCTTGCCGGCGACCTTGCGCATCATCCAACTGCCCATGCCGCCCATGTTGAGCTTGGAGAGTTTGGCCTTCTTGAATCCGGGAGCGTTCATGCCTGCGAGCATCTTGGTCATGGGGTCGTAGCCGGTGATGCGTACGTCGTCACGCACGAGCGGGAAGAGTCCCCAGAAGGTGAAGAAGACCGTGACGTCCATACCGCTGGCCGCTCCCGTGGAGCTCAGGATCATCGTGGGCCACAGTTTGTCCAGGTCACCGCTGAACGCGATGATCGTCATGGACTCCGGCGTCTCGGACACAGCCCCTCCAATTCCATACAAGATTTGTAGGGTATAGCCGGCGGTCGCCCCCGTCAACCCCAGAAATCCCAGGGGATAAAGCCTGCACCATCCCGCACAGGTGCGCTCACCCGGCCCGCTCACCCGGCCTTGCGCGAGGCGTGCACCTCCGCTTCCTTGACCGCGACCTCGAGGTGGGTGACCGCGGCGGTCAGGTGCCCGTCCCATCTCTGGGCGCGCACGTACCAGAGCACCGCGTCCTGACGCTCCTCCACCTCGCGCCGAACGCTCGCCGGTCCGGCGCCACGCAACCGGGCGAGGACACGATCCGCGGCGGCGATCCAGGTCTCGGCTACCCGAAGGTGCCCCACCTGTTTGGCGATCTCCTTCGCCGTGGCACCAGGATGATGTGTCGTGGGGGTCAGTTCGGTGACCATCGCCTCTGCGCGCACCACAGCTCCCAGCAGATCCTGTTTGCTCGCTTCGTGCATCGACGAGCGGCGGATGATCGAACGCAACTCCTCGCACGCGTGCCGCGCATCGGTGCGTGCGGCGAAGAATCGATCCTCAGCACGATGGGGCTTGTGTTTCGCGGCAGCGCGGCTGAGTCTGGTCGTGGAGTTCTCGGACATGCGGCCTCCTCAGGGTGACTCCCCCATCGTGACCGAGGGGATGCCGTCGACGCCAGCGATACCCGGTCACGTCGAAAGTTCACCCATCGCACGGAGCACACGCGCCACGTCCGGCACTTCATGCACGCGGAAGACGCCCACTCCCCCGAGTCGGGCGAGAACGGTGAAGAAGGGCTCCCCGATCTTGTAGCGCTCCTCGAACAGGTCGAATGCGTGGGGCATGATCTGGCAGACCGGTAGCCCGAGTTCCCGCAACCGGAATGAGTGCAGCAAGACCTGGGCCTGGTGCAGGTACTTCTCCCGAGGGCCGATAGCCGCTCCGTAGAAGAAGCCCAGCCCGGGATCGAGTGCAAGGGACGTCACTCTGAGGGCCCGTGCCCGCTCGATGCGCGGACCAAAGTGATCGATGAGCGGAGGAATCGGATCATCGTGGATGGTGAAGGGTGAACCGTCGCGGACGTGTGTCCCGGGGACGTAACACATCACGACGGATGCACCTGCCTCACCAGCCAGGGCCAACATCTCATCGTTCGGATCACTTCCGGTCAGATTGAGCACGCCGGCACCGGCATTCAGGCATGCCCGCACGACCTCGGGTTCATAGGACTCCACGGACACGGGAACCCCGGACTCTCGGCAGCGCTCGATGACCGGCACCAACTGCTCGATCTGACTCCGTGCATCCACGCGCGATGCATCGGCTCGGCTGGACTCGGCGCCGATATCGATCACATGGGCGCCTTCAACGATCTGGAGTCGCGCCTTGCGCACCGCGGACTCCGCAGAGATCGCAATGCTTTCGCGATAGGTCGAGTCTCGCGAGAGGTTCACCACACCCATCACAACGGGGGTGGCATCCGTGTCGAACGAGGTCCCGTCGATGACGAACGGGGCCATGGGCGCATCTGCGAGCCCGGGGTACTGGCTCTGCAAGTGAGCGATCGCCGCTGCAGTGATCATCCGGTCAGGCTAACAAGCCTTCTTTGAGGTAGCGCGTGAAGAGGAAACCGTCCACGACCCAGTGCTCCACCAGTGTCCATCGCCGCGGTGAGGTGATGGAGTGCGCCGGTGAGACCGATCCGGCGAGCATGGGCGAGAACGTGATGTCGAGTTCGTCAACGACGTCCTCGTCGACCATCTGCGCCACCAGACGTGGACCTGCTTCACACGCGATGCGCGCCAGTCCACGATCGTTGAGGGCTTCGACGACCTCCCGCATTCGCAGGGTGGTCCCCTCCAATGCGATGACGTCGCACAGTTCCTCCGCGCGCATCCGCTGATCAGCGGCCACTGACGTGGACGTGATGATCACGGGAGGCACTGCGGATTCGGTGAACACGGGTTCCTCCCAGGGAAGATCGCAACTACCCGTCACGATCACCAAGACGGGGTCACCAATTAGGCCGGCCGCACGACGTCCCTCGGGATCCGCCGCACGCAGTGGCCGATACCTCTCCGCCCGCAGAGTGGCACCACCGATCAGCACTGCATCGCTGAGTCGTCGAACCTCGGCCATTGCAGCACGATCCGCCGGCGAAGAGATCGACTTACTCCGACCATCCGCACCTCCGACGGACCCGTCCAAGGTGGTGGCATTCATGACACGCACCCAGGTGCGGTCGGAGGGCCAGGGATAACGACCTGTCCAGTTCGGTTCGGCGTTCATGTTCCTCGGCGATGACGCCACGCCATCACGCCACCGACAGACAGCGCGGACAGGATGCTGAAGGCGCTGAGGAACGAGCCGATCGAGCCGATGCTGGCGAAGGATCCGATGGATCCCACCGAGAGGGCCGAACCCGTGGATCCGATCGACAGGACCGAATTACGTGAGGCGATCGAGAGCACGGAATCGTGAGACCGAAGCCCGCGTGTCAGCCGATTCCCCTCCATTCCCCCATTCTGGTCCTAGGCTGCGGCCGTGGACAACATGCGGAT
>JBEIHR010000151.1:0-3929 GCA_040381195.1 Rubricoccaceae bacterium | reverse complement strand
TGACCGGTGATCGACCCGGCCATCCTGCGCACCGATCCTGAGCGCATCCGGGAATCCCAACGCCGCCGCGGTGAGGACGTCACGCTTGTCGATCGCCTCATCGATGCTGATCAGGCCGCACGTCACGCACGTCAGCACTTCGATGACCTGCGCAATCAGCAGAAGTCCCTCGGCAAGGAGATCGGTCCACTGCAGGGCCAACTCAAGAAGGCCTCCGACGCCGAGCGGGCAGCACTGCAGGCTCAGGTCGACACGCTGATGGCGAAGGCCCAGACACTCGCTGATGAGGTCAAGGCTGCCGACGACACCGCTGCTACCGCGCAGGAGCAGGCCGATGCCCTCGCCCGGGAGATTTCGAACCTCGTCAACCTCGATTCACCCGTAGGTGGCGAGGAGGACTTCCGGGTCCTCGAGCGCGTGGGCGCACCCCGCGACTTCGCCGCGGAGGGATTCGCACCCAAGGACCATCTGGAACTCGGTGAAGCACTCGGCGCCATCGACACGGAGCGTGCTGCCAAGGTGTCGGGGTCACGATTCTTCTTCCTCACCGGCCCCGGTGCGGAGTTGGAATTCGCGCTGCTCAACCTCGCCCTCGAGCATGCCCGACGTCATGGCCTCACCCCCGTGATCACTCCAGCGCTCGTGCTGCCCAGTGCCATGGACGGCACCGGATTCCTCGGTCAGGCCGCGGAGAACGTCTACCGCATCGAATCCGACGACCTCTACCTCGTGGGCACCAGCGAGGTACCACTGGCAGCGATGCACTCCGACGAGATCATCGACGCAGCGGAACTGCCGCTGCGCTATGCCGGATGGTCGAGCTGCTTCCGCCGGGAGGCCGGTTCCTACGGCAAGGACACCCGCGGCATCATCCGCGTGCACCAATTCGACAAGGTCGAGATGTTCGTGTTCTGCGCACCCGAGGATGCCGAGGCCGAGCACGCCAACCTGCTGGCCTGGGAGCGCGAGTTCATCGACGCCCTCGAGATCCCCTACCGGGTGATCGACGTGGCCACGGGTGATCTCGGGTCCAGCGCGGCACGGAAGTTCGACATCGAGGCGTGGATCCCCACCCAGAACGCCTACCGCGAGGTGACCTCCACCTCGAATACCACCGAGTTCCAGGCCCGACGTCTGAAGATCCGCATGCGCGACGGTGACACCACGCGCCCGCTGGCCACGCTCAACGGCACCCTCTGCGCGATGCCGCGGATGATCGTCGCGCTCCTGGAGAACCATCAGCAGGCCGATGGCACCGTCGCCATCCCACCAGCCCTACGCCCCTACCTGGGAGGTCGAACAACCCTGTGAACGCAGGAGCCAATGAGGAAACCAACGATCGTCAGTATGGCCGCCCCTACAAGCTGAACACGTCCTCCGATCACGGCCTTCCCGACGTCCGGGACGGACTACCGATCGACTGGATGCCGCAACTGGTGGCCATCGACGTCGACGACACCCTCACCACCTGGCTGGGATCCGTACGCCCGGAGGTCACCGAGGCGGTGAAGCGGGCCCAGGACGCGGGCGTGATCGTCACGCTGGCCACCGGTCGCAGCGTCAGCACCACCGTTCCCGTGGCGCGCAGCGCAGGAATCAACGACCTCATCGTGTGTAGTAACGGTGCGATCCTCGCAAGCAGCGAGACCGAGAAGGTCGTCGAAGCGGTCACCTTCGACCCGCAACCCCTCGTCGAACAACTCATGGCGCTCGTCCCCGACGCAGTCTTCGCCGTCGAGGACCTGCACGGGGAATTCCGTACCACCCACTACTTCGAAGCCGGTGCCCTCGGGCTCTCCCTCGAGGTCGCACCACTCGAGGAGATCCTCGCCGAACCCGTCACCCGCCTCGTGGTGCGCAGTGAGGGTCACGCCGAGGAGGGATTCGCCACCGTCGCCGAGCACCTCGGCTTCCACTCCGTCGTGTTCGGGGTGGCCGACGTCGCCTGGATGGACGTGGGGCCCAAGGGTGTCAACAAGTCCACGATGTTGGTCGAACTCTGTGCCCGGCACGGCGTGGACCCAACACGCACCGTCGCCATCGGTGACTACATCAACGACATCGAGATGCTGAAGTGGGCCGGGCTCGGGGTCGTGATGGGCCACGCACCGGATTCTGTGCGCCAGCATGCGAACGCGGTCACCGACCCAGAACCTGGGGTCGGGGTGGCTGCGGTCTTGAACGCCATCGCCGATACGAACGAGTGACCTCAGAGGAATTGCCCCTGGAGTATACGCTCCGTATACTTTCCCCATGACGGCCACAACGATCAAAGTCGACACTTCGGTTCGCGACATCCTCAATGAGGCCGCGGCCTCACAGGGCCTCACCGCTGGGGGCATGGTGGAGAAGCTCGTCAAGGAGTTCTACTGGCGACAGGAAGTGGAGCTCGCCAAACAGCAGATGAGGAATTCTCCACAGGAGGTGTGGGACGAGTACTGGGCAGAATTCCATTCGATGGACGCGTCAATGGCTGATGGACTTGACGGGTGGTGAAAGAACCCCTCCAGCCAGGTGTCGTCGCGCTCCTTGATTTCGGAGCAACAGTGGGTCGGGAGCAATCAGGCACACGCCCAGCGGTTGTTATCTCGTCCGAGAGCTTCCACAGCGTGATGACGCACACCGCTCTCGTAGTTCCCTGCACGCGGACTGATCGTGGCTGGAGGAATCATGTTGAACTTGCCGGACCCACCGGACTATCGGTCCCGACATTCGCGATCACGGAGCAGCCTCGAGTCGTGGATCTCGGGCGGGTACTACGCCTGACCGGTTCCGTGAATCAATACACCCTTGATCGAATCACTCTATGGGTCCGTGAGTGGATCTTTGCGGCAGCATGATTACTGAGGCTGCACTCCTGTAGCGAGCGCATCCGATATGGCGTCCTGCCACGGGCGCATGACGGGGATTCCGAACTCTTCCCACTTCCGATGCCCCAACACTGAATACCCGGGCCGCGGGGCCGGCCGAACGAACTGCTCACTCGTCACCGGGATCACCCGCGCCGGATCGGCACCGATGAGTCGGAAGATCTCCTGCGTGAACCCGAACCAGGACACCTGGCCGGAGTTCGTTCCGTGGAAGGTCCCTGCCGGGGGGCGGGCGTCGATGAGGAGTGCGATCTGGGCGGCGAGGTCACGGGCGTAGGTCGGTTGTCCGATCTGATCATCGACGACGTCGATCGTCTCCTTCTCCCGTTCGAGCCGCAGCATCGTCTTGACGAAGTTCTGTCCACGATGCCCGTAGAGCCACGCGGTACGCACGATGTAGTGGGCATCGGGCAGCGCGTCGCGCACTGCCTCCTCCCCCACCAGCTTGGTGCGACCGTACGCCGATTGCGGATTCGGAGGGAAGTCCTCGTCATACGGCGAGGATGCATCACCGGAGAAGACGTAGTCGGTGGAGATCTGCACCATCCACGCGCCGGTGGCAGCACACGCACGTGCCAGGAGGTCGGGACCGATCCCGTTGACCGCGAGGGCTGCAGCCTCGTTCTCCTCTGCTGCGTCGACCGCCGTCCACGCGGCGCAGTTGATCACCACGTCGGGCGTGAACTCCAGAAACGCCTGGGCAACCGAGTCCTGCGAGGTGATATCGATGTCGGGGATATCGAGACCACGCACCACATCTCCGCGTGACGTGTAGAGGTCGACGAGCTCGGAGCCCAGTTGGCCGTTGCTGCCCGTGACCAGGACCTTCATGTCAGCAGGCCCTCAGCGGGTGACCGTGATCGCGGCGCGCTCCTTGAGGGGGCGCCACCAGTCCTCGTTGGCCCGGTACCACTCCACGGTCTCGGCGAGTCCCTCGTCGAAGGAGTGCTGCGGGGCGTACCCCAGGGCGCGGAGTCGGGAGTCGTCGACGGAGTACCGACGATCGTGACCCTTGCGGTCCTCGACCGGCTGCACCATCGACCAGTCGGCACCCATCGC
>JBEIHR010000150.1:0-4064 GCA_040381195.1 Rubricoccaceae bacterium | reverse complement strand
GGGGATCGTGGACAAGCTATCCGACGACGACATCACGGCTGGTGCGCACATTGCGGTGACCGGAACCATCGACCCGGACGGCACTGTGGGTCCGATCGGTGGCATCCGGCAGAAGTTGACCGGGGCCCGGGATGCTGGTGCCGAGCTGTTCGTCATGCCGCGCGACCACTGCGCGGAGGCCGAGGGGTATGTCCCGGAGGGCCTGACGGTCGTGCCCGTGGAGAATCTCGACGAGGCGATCACTGCGGTCGCGTCCTGGCGCTCCGGTGGGAAGCTCCCGACCTGCTCCCGGTAGCCCTTCGCTGACCTCGGTGTGCCTCCGGCCGGCAGGTGCCATATGTTCGAGGGGTGAGTTTCACCGCCACGACCCCCACCGGTAACCCCGCCCAGCCCCGTCGAGGGGGAGTCCTCCTCCCGACCATCGTGATCCTCGCCGTGATCGTGATCGCCTTCGTGATCTTCACCGGCTTCTACACCGATTGGCTGTGGTTCGACTCGGTGGAGAAGTCCCAGGTGTTCACGATCTCCCTGGTGACGCGGGGAATCATGTTCGGGATCTTCTCCTCCGCCATGGCCCTGGTGGTGGCGGTGTCCCTGACCGTCGCGTACCGGACGCGCCCGGCGTATGTCGGGATGACCCCTGAGCAGGCGAGTCTCGAGCGGTATCGGGAGGCGATCACCCCCTACCGCACCCGCCTGGCCCTGGGTCTGACGATCGTCGCTGGGCTCCTCGCAGGGCTCTCTGCATCCGGGGAATGGGGTGGGTTCCTGTTGTGGCGGAACTCGACCCCGTTCGGCATCACGGATCCACAGTTCGGCCTGGATCTGTCCTTCTACACCTTCGAACTGCCCTTCCTGCGTTTCCTACTCAGCTTCGGTTTCGCGCTCGTGATCGTGTCGCTCCTCATCGTCGTGATCGTGCACTACCTGTACGGGGGTCTGCGTTTGCAGCCGCGGGGCGACCGCGCAACTGTCGCAGCACAGGTTCAGGTGTCGTTGCTCGTGGCGATCCTGATGATCCTGAAGGCCGGTGCCTACTGGTTGGATCGATATGAGTTGATGACGAAGAGTCAGCAACTTGTGGCGGGATTCACCGGGATGAAGTACGTGGACGTCAACGCGGTGCTGCCGTCACTGAACATCCTGACATTCGTCGCCCTGTTGGTCGCCGCGCTGTTCCTGTTCAATGCCATCCGCCGGCACTGGGTGATTCCCGTCATCGGGCTCGGTCTCTTGATCTTGACCAGTGTCGTGGTGGGCGCCCTCTATCCGTTGTTCGTGCAGCAGTTCCAGGTCAGGCCGAGCGAGCTCGTGCGGGAGCAGCCGTACATCCAGCGCAATATCGAGGCGACGCGCGCGGCGTACGGGATTGATGATGCCGAGGTCAAGGACTACGCGGGGACCGTCTCTCCACCCTCGCCCGAGGTCCTGCAGGCCAGTGCCGGAACCCTGGACAACATTCGACTACTCGATCCCGCAGTCGTGTCGCCGACGTACAACCAGCTGCAGCAGATACGTGGCTACTACTCGTTCAATAACCGTCTCGATGTCGACCGGTACGCCCTCGAGGGTGGGCAACGCGGTGCCGTGGTTGCGGTGCGCGAGATCAATCTCGCGGGTATCCCCGAGGGGCAGCGCAACTGGACGAACGAGCGCGCGGTCTTCACGCATGGGTACGGATTCGTCTCGGCGTATGACAACACCGCGTTGACGAGCGGTCAACCGGACTTCTTCGAGAGCGATATCCCCTCGCAGGGACTTCTCGAGATCGACCAGCCGCGCGTCTACTTCGGTGAGCTCAGCCCCAGTTACTCGATCGTCGGCGCTCCCGAGGGGTCTCCGCCGATCGAACTCGACTACCCCGATGATGCGAGCCCCACCGGGCAGAAGACGAATACCTACACGGGTGACGGTGGCGTGCCCATGGGCTCGCTGTTCGGTCGGATCCTGTTCGCTACGAAGTTCCAGGACTCGAACATCCTGCTGTCGGACCTGGTGAACGAGGAGTCGCAGATCCTCTGGGACCGGGATCCACTGACCCGCGTCCAGAAGGTTGCCCCGTGGCTCACCCTGGACCAGGACCCGCTGCCGGTGGTGGCTGGTGGTGGCATCAAGTGGGTTGTTGATGGATACACCCTGTCCAATGACTACCCGTACAGCAGCCGCGTGTCCCTGACGGAAGCGACCGCCGACTCGATCAGCACCCGCGGCGGCCCCGTGGGTCTCCTGCCACGCGATCAGATCAACTACTTGCGCAACTCGGTGAAGGCCGTGGTGGACGCGTACGAGGGGACCGTCGACCTGTACGCCTGGGATCCGTCGGACCCGGTGCTGCAGACCTGGATGAAGGCGTTCCCGGACACCGTGCTGCCTGCGAGTGATATGCCGCAGGAGATCGTGGAACACGTCCGCTACCCGCAGGACCTGTTCAAAGTGCAGCGAACGATCATGAGTCGGTACCACGTCACCGACCCGACGACCTTCTACAACGGCACTGACGTATGGATCGTCCCCTTCGATCCGACCGTCGCTCCGGCACAGGTGTTCCAGCCCGCCTACTACCTCACCTTGCAGATGCCGGGTGCGAGCGGTCCTGCCTTTTCGCTGACAACCACCTTCGCCCCTCAGCGGCGGCAGACCCTCGCAGCCTTCATGGCGGTCAACTCGGAGCCCGGCGAGAACTACGGGGAGATTCAAGTTCTCCAACTGCCGAGTAACACGACCATCCCCGGTCCGCAGCAGGTGCAGAACAACTTTGAATCCGACCCGGCGGTGTCCTCGCAGTTGAACCTGCTGCGACGTGGAGGTTCGGAAGTCGAGTTGGGGAACCTGCTCTCGCTGCCGTTCAACGGAGGCTTGCTCTACGTGGAGCCGGTCTATATCCGCGCGTCCGCAGAGGGCTACCCGCTGCTGCGCAAGGTTCTCGTGGGGTATGGCGCGAACGTGGCGATGGAGGACACCCTCGACAAGGCGCTCGCCGTCGTCTTCGGCACATCGGTCACCGCCACACCCGAGGCGGTCCCCGATCCGGAGACCGGGGAGCCGATGACCCCCGAGGTCGTCCCGGAAACTCCGTCCACCGGTGATCCCGTCATTGACTTGGCGAACGCGATCGCCGACGCCCAGGCGGCCTACGAGGAGGGCCGTGCGGCGTTGGCGCGTGGCGACTTCGCCGCCTACGGGGTCGCACAGGACAAGTTGGCTGCGGCACTCGATCGAGCCGCGGCTGCCGAGGCGCAACTGTCCGGTGGGGGGGCACCTGCGCCCGCCCCCGTGGAAACCCCGGCCCAAGAGGCCTGACGCACGAGGTTTGGAACCGGCCTCCCGAGGCCATTTGTCCTTTCACGGATGCATCGCCACCCGGCGGTGCCGAATGGGAAGGACCACTCGTGAATACCGTGCGAAAGGCCGCCGTGACGGCGGCCATGACGACGGCACTTGCACTCGGAGCAACGGTGGGTGGGGCGATCCCCGCCCAGGCCCACGGCTACGTCTCGGCGCCGTACAGTCGCGCCATCGCCTGCAAGATGGGATTGAACACCAACTGCGGGAACATCGTGTTCGAACCGCAGAGCCTCGAGGCCCCCAAGGGTTACCCCCAGGGCGGGCCGGCCGATGGCCGTATCGCATCGGCGGGGGGTGCATTCCCGCAACTCGACGAGCAGACATTCGGGCGCTGGTACAAGAACGAGATCAGCCCGGGCCCGCTGCGTGTCGACTGGACCTATACGGCCCCCCACAGCACTGCCCAGTGGCGCTACTACATCACCAAGCAGAGTTGGGATCCGAGCGGTCCACTCGAGCGGAGTGACTTCGAGCTGATCTCCACGATCGCCCACAACGGCTCTGCCGCAAGCAACAACAAGGTGCACACCATCAACGTGCCCGCGAACCGCAGTGGCTACCACGTGATCCTGGCAGTTTGGGATGTCGCGGACACCGCGAACGCCTTCTACAACGTGATCGACGTGAACATCACGGGAACTGGCGCACCGGCGGATACCCAGCCGCCGACGGTCCCCACGAACGTCCACTCGATGGGGGAGACAACCTCCAGCGTCGAT
>JBEIHR010000149.1:0-4152 GCA_040381195.1 Rubricoccaceae bacterium | reverse complement strand
GTTCTCGCTGCCGCTGACCGCCAGACCTACCTGGATCTGACTCACGACGTGGCTCGACAGGCGCGCGCGACCGAGGGTTGCCTGGACTTCGCGCAGTCAGCGGATTCGATTGACCCCACACGCGTCAATACCTTCGAGAGATGGACTGCCGAGGAGCCGATGGTGGCGTTCCGGGAGATGGATCATCAGGAGCTTCCGTTGCCACCCATCGTCGGCGCAGACGTGAAGCGGTACGTCATTGCCAGCATCGAGGCCCCCTAAGCCTCTCGAGGGGAGCGCCGGACTCAGCCGAAGGCGCCACGGGCGAAGGCTTCAGCACTGCCCCCGCGACTTAGCGAGGTCTTGTCGGCTCCTGACGAACGTCCATCTCGTTCGCCGCGAGGAGCGGTCCCACGAGAAGGCGGAGAACTCGCTGATCTTGAGTCGCGTTTGGCAGTCGGCCCCGTCCGGCCTGAGGGTTCCGGCTATCGGCTCACCGTGCACTCGCCACGCAGCGAAACCCCTCGCCCGGCGCGGGTGAGCGAAGCCACCTGCAGATCGAGGCGATCGCCGACACGCAGGCCGCGCGACGTGAGTACGCCGCGCCGCTCCACTCCGATCGTGTAACTCCACGCGCTCCAGCGCCCGGACGGCTTGCGCCAGCGATAGGAGTAGCCCTCGAGTGCGAAATCACCGGCAAAACCCGGGGCCTGCCACGCCAGACGTGCGGTTGTGGTGCGACCACTCACGCTGCACTTCTTGGTTCGCCATCCGGTCGGAGCACCTGCCTTGGCTGGCCGCAGGGTCAGTCGCGAAACAGTGTTGGAGTCGCGGTTGACGGTATAGGCCACGCGCGAAATGCCAGGTTCGGCCACCGTGACACCGAACGGCGCATTGGTGAGGCGGATGCTCGTGGTCCACGTGCCGCTGGGTAGGGCGATGACGTCCAAGGACGCCGACAATGAATTGGGAAGGTAGGCGTAGGAGCCATCCCACGCGATCGCGATGTCACGGAAGAATCCACCCAGTGAGTGCGTCACAACGATGCCGGTAGTCAGATTGACGGCATAGATCTCGCCGGTTGCCGATGACACGTACGCGGTGTCAGTGTGCAACGCGATGCCGGTGAGATTGAGGCCGAGTGTCCACTCACCCTCCACAGCGAACGTCGCCGCATTGACCCTGATCAGGCTGCCCTGACGATTCACGACGTAGACAAAGGCACCATCCGGACTCACGGCGAGCGGGCCGGGGTTGCCTCCGACCGCCAAGGTGGACGTGAGCCCTGAGGTGAGATCGACCTGGAGGAGCGCTCCGCCGGAGTCGGTCACGTAGATCGCGCTATCGCTCGGTGAGATCGCCAGTTGGGCCGGGCTCGCGCCCGGCAGGGCCAGCGTCGACGTGACCGTGCCGGCCGGATCGACCGTGAGCAATTCGGCGGGGAACCTGCTCGTCACGTAGACCGTGTCCGCCGTTGAGAGTGTGGCAACGTCACTCGGCTCACCGAGCCCGGCGATGGTGGAGGTGACCGTGAATGTGCCGGTGTCTACGACGGAGAGGGTGCCGGAGGATCCGTTAACGACGTACAGCTGATGGCCTCTCGGCGACAAGGCCGATGCCTCGGGTGCGGCCCCCACCGCAACAGTGACCTCCACACTTGTGAAGGACTGGGCCGGGCCCGCTGTCATGACTCCCGCACCGGCAATCAGGCTCAGAGCGATCGCTGCGATCCCTGCGGTCGCGAGTCGTCTCATGTCAGTCATGGGGGCACCTCTCTCCGCGGCGATCTCATCATCTGCATTACGCAGATCGGATGCCGACTCTCCGCGATCCTACGGCGTTGACATTGTGCTGCCAAGAGGCTGGTGCCCTTCGATTGTTCGTCCGGGGCGGGACATCCGGAGCGCTGTCGCTGAAGCCGACTGCCCCGGATTGGGTGATGGGAACCAGCCGGGCTGCTGCGAGTAGCGCAATGGCCGATACGGATTTCGACTAGGCGCGCTGACAGGGAGCCCAGACAACCTCGGTCTGGCATAGAGTCCGTGCTGGCCATCGACGAACTCCCCGGTCGCCATGATCGATCCCGCGTCGAGTTCCCCATCCATGGTGATCGCGGCGCATTAGGCGAGGTTGACCCCGCCGGCGTCCGCTGGCACACCCGATCACGGACCGGAGGTGCCTTCCCGTCGTCATGTGTCGTGACGTGAGGATGGCCGATTCGCCCGGGAACAACGACGACACGTGACGACAAAGGCAGTAGTTTGTGGGACACGTCGAATGTTCGCCGAGGAGGCGCCATGCCGCCCAGCCACGCTACGAAAAGTCCGGGGTGGAGTGTCGAGCCCGGACACAGCCCGACAGACAGCCACGTCGGTGAATAGGCAGGTCGGACATCTTCACATCCGCACCCAGGCGGACGAGGTCGGCGTGTCGGTCATCACCGCTGCAGCGCGGGCCTGCATCCAGGGGGCAGGGGGCGATCCCGATGCAGCGGCGGTCATCGTCTACCTGCTCGCAGCCGATGCAGACCGGCGAACGTACGTCGACTCCGAATCGGAGTACATCGCGCTCACGATCGATGTGGACGAAGAAATTGTGTCGATGATGTTCGTCGACAACGGGGAGCCGCGAGTCGGCGAACCCGACTGCCTGGCGCCGCTCATCCAGTTGGAACTGGTGAAATCAGCGGTGTCGACAATCATCGATCGATCGGTGCACACCAGCGTCACCTTCCCGCTGGGGGCCGGTGTGCCAACCCTCGTCGAAGGCGAGGAGCAGGGACCGGGCGACGAGTCGGTCTCATTCCGGCCTGGAGCCCCAGGCGACGGGCTGGAGGTCTCGAGACTCTTCTACCGCTGCTACGGCTGGACGTACGGACACGGTTCCATGTACGCGCCGGACTCGATCGACCAGGCCATCCAAGGAGGCACACGTCTCGTCGAGGTGGCGTGCAGCGACTCGGGCGACATCGTCGCCCACTGGGCGTTCACCTTGCACGGGCCGCACCTGGTGGAGTCGGGAATGACCGTGACAGACCCGCGGTACCGCCGAAGAGGCATCGGCAAGAAGCTCTTGGGCGCTCTTATCGCGCGCGCGCACCACGCTGGAATCCTCGGAATCTACGGAGAGCCGGTCCTGACCAACGTCGTCAGTCAGTTGGAGACCCGCGAGGGCGGCGGCTTCTTTTGCGGACTTCGGGTCGATGTCTTCCCGGCCATGAACGCCGTCGGTATCTCGACACGTTCGGCAGGACCGAGGCTGTCCCTGCTCGAGTGCTACATACCGCTCAGACCGCTGGAACCGGCGTCGATCTTCATCCCCGAAGGATGCACCGGTTTCGTGAGCGACATCATCTCCGCCGGCTCGCTGCCCCGGACGCTCCAGGTGTACCCGCCCCCCGACTACACGATGCCGGATGCGACGGTGCTCTCGGTCTCGGACATCGAAGATGAGAGGGCGCTCCTCGTCGTGGTCGACCACGTCGGCGCAGATGCGGCTGACAGGCTCAGCGAGATCCTGGATTCGGCACGGGTCCGCGGAGCAGCTTGCGTCGAGGTGAGCCTGCCCGCATTCGACCCTGGCGCCGCGAACCTGGACCTGCGGGCTCTGCACCTGGCCTTCTGCGCCTTCATCCCGATGGCCTCAGAGGCGGGGGACGTGCTGATGCTCCAGTGGGTGGCGGCTGCCGTTGTCGACACCTCGAACTGGCAGTTGCTTGACCAGGGGGTCCGGGACCATGTCGAGGCGATCGTCGCCCACATCAGCGAGTCCTGTCCCATGGGCGACCCGGTCCAGCCTGTCCGGTAGAGCGTGCATATCGGGTCAGCGTCGACTCGGGATGATCTCTCCCCCGGTGCAACGGCTCCCTTCAGCACCGGGGGCGCTAGCGTTCGCGAGTCCGATCCAGTCCCGGAGAAGGAGTCAGGCATGGCCGTTCAGGTCCAAGGCGTCATCGCGCGGGAGAAGGATTCCCCCGTCACCCTCGAGACGATCATCGTCCCCGACCCGGGTCCCGGCGAGGCCCGAGTGAAGGTGCTCGCCTGCGGTGTCTGCCACACCGACCTGCACTACCGCCAGGGCGCCATCAACGACAACTTCCCCTTCCTGCTCGGCCACGAGGCCGCAGGCATCGTGGAGTCGGTCGGACCGGATGTCACCGATGTGGCACCCGGT
>JBEIHR010000148.1:0-4168 GCA_040381195.1 Rubricoccaceae bacterium | reverse complement strand
GCTTCGGTCGAATCAGGCGCTTGCCCAGGACCCGACGCAACTCGTTCCATGTCTGTGCACTCGGCCATGTCGACGAGGCTGAGAGACCCGCGGCCAGCGAGCGCGCCTGCGCCCCGGTGGGCACGACGAGGGCGGTGGCGAGTCCGCTCAGGAGTCCAAGAAATGCACGCCGACCCAGGGATCGGGGTGTGCTCATGCGTACGTCCTCCGCGCCTCGTTGGTGACGACGAGGCTATCCGCCCTAGCCTCTGTGCGTGGGCTCTCGCGGATACGACGTGGTCTGGGGCAGTGCCCTGCGCGCCACCACCATCGCGCACCGGTTCCTCGACCGGGTCTCGGGGGGCCGACTCATGCGGCGCTTCCCGGGTGGGGCGCAGGTCGTGTGGATCACGACACTGGGGCGCAAATCCGGTGAGTGGCGGCGCACCCCGCTCCTCGGTGTGCCGACGCACCTGGACGGCGCTCCGAGTTGGGGTATCGCCGGATCCAATGCCGGTCAGGAGAAGGTTCCGGGCTGGGTGTTCAACGTGCGGGCGCATGCCGAAGGGCGCATCGAGATCGAGGGTACCGAGCAGCCCTGCACCTTCATTGAGGTACACGGGGAGCAGGCGCGCGACATCTACGCGAAGCTCGCCGACAACTGGTCGGCTTACCGGATGTACGAGCGCAACATCCACCGGCAGATTCCGGTGTTCGTCGCTCAGCTCACGGGCACGACCTCACGCCCGTCGTAGGACCCACGGATGTCCATCACCTGGAATCGCGTGAACATCTCTTCCGCGTACCACTGCAACTCGTGGGTGCGCGTGACCACCTCCGCATGCGCGGGTCGCCGATAGGCGAACTCCGAGAGGGCCGCCGCATCACGCCAGATACTGAAGGTTCCCTGGAGTCCCACGGGTGCCTCGCCGATACCGAGCGTGAACAGCACACCGGGATCACTGCGCAGATCCAGTGCGACGGGTGGGACCGACGACCAGAACCGCCACCACAGGTGCGGCTTGATGCGCGCTCGGGTGATCGCTGCAATCGGACCGGGGGCGGCCTTGGTGTCTGGAACCGCGAACGGTTCCTTCCCCGACCAGGATCCACGACTCACCAGGGGGCGCATCAGTACGTAGGCGTGCTCGGTGCTGGAGTCCTGCCACGCGCGCGCGACTCGGTGATCGTCAAAGGACTCCGCACCTGCCTCGTCCGACCACACGGTGAGGATCGCCCAGTGCCGCAGGTCGGCATCGCGCATCGTGAAAGTCTCACCCGACCCCGTGCCCATCAACTTCGCGAACCTGACACCCGGGATGGTGCGCACGCCACGCCTCTGTGTCGCCATGCGCAGGAACGCACGTGGGACCCCCGTCCTCGGGATTCCCCAGACGTCGAGACGGACAATCATCGATGCGCGGTGTGGGCACTCCATGCGGAGGCCACCATGTCGCGCAATTCGAACTGCGCGGACCACCCGAGTCGTTCGTGGATGCGGTCGGTCTGCGCGAATGTGGCGGGCGGGTCCCCCGGACGTCGATCCACTACCCGCGCACCCACATCACGCCCCACGACGTCGGACACGACATCCATGACTTCGCGCACCGAGGATCCCGTGCCCCGGCCGACGTTGAACACATACGCGGCACCCGCGTCACATAACCGCGCCGCAGCAACGTGCGCGGCCGCGAGATCCACCACGTGGATGTAGTCCCGGATGCACGTGCCATCCGGGGTCGGGTAGTCATCACCGAAGATCTGCGGGGAACGCCCTTCGTCGAGGGCGGCGAACACCATGGGGATCAGGTTGTTGACGCTGTTGTCCCCGAGATCATCCGATCCGGCGCCGGCGACGTTGAAGTACCGCAGCGCCACCCACCTCAATCCCCATGCGACCCCGGCATCACGGGCGAGCCACTCGCCGATCACCTTGGTCTCCCCATACGGGTTCTCCGGGACGAGGGGTGCGTCCTCGGACACGGGATTCACTGCCGGTGCGCCGTAGACCGCGGCCGACGAGGAATAGACGAGATTCGAAACTCCCACCTCGCGCATCACCGCGAGGAGATCGATCATCCCGCTGACGTTCTCGGTGTAGTACTCCAGCGGCATCGCCACCGACTCCCCTGCGGCCTTGAGGGCGGCGAGGTGGATGACACCGGTGACACTGTGCTCGCGCAGTACGGCGGCGACCGTCGAGCGGTCCTGGATGCGTGCCTGAATGAGCGGGACCCCCGAGGGCACGCGGCTGGCGACTCCGTGGGAGAGATCGTCAAGGACGACAGGGGTCATCCCCGCATCGAGGAGGGCGCGCACAACGTGCGCACCGATATAGCCGGCACCGCCGGTGACCAGCCACGTCATACGAATCGCTCCCCGGTCAACCGCTCGTATGCCTCCACGTACTTCGCACGGGTCCGTTCCACGACGTCGTCGGGCAGTGCGGGTGGTGGCTCACCGGAGTCCTTCGACCAGCCCGATGCAGGCGAGGTGAGCCAATCCCGCACGAACTGCTTGTCGAAGGACGGTTGCGCGTGGCCAGGCTCCCACTGGTCCGCGGGCCAGTAGCGCGAGGAATCGGGGGTGAGAACCTCGTCACCGAGGACGATGCGTCCGGCGTACTTGCCCCGTGATGGGACGCCGAATTCGAACTTGGTGTCGGCGAGGATCAGGCCGCGCTCATCGGCGATCTGCGCAGCACGCTCGTAGACGGCCAGGGTCAACCGACGCAACTGCTGTGCTTCTTCCTGGCCGATCGCCACGACAGCCTCGTCGAAGGTGATGTTGATGTCGTGGTCGCCGATGGCGGCCTTGGTGGCGGGAGTGAAGATCGGCTTCGGCAGGCGCGACCCGTCCTTCAATCCGGGCGGGAGTCCGTTTCCGCAGATGGATTGCTGGGCGCGGTAGTCCGTCAGACCCGATCCGGCGAGGTACCCGCGCACCACGCATTCGATCGGGAACATCTCCATCCGCTCGCAGACCATCGCGCGGCCAGCGACCTCCGGAGGCACCGACGCGGTGGTGAGGTGACTGGGGACGATGTCGGCGACGCGCTGGAACCACCACAGGGACAACTGGGTGAGGATGCGTCCCTTGTCCGGGATCTCGGTGGGGAGCACCCAGTCGTAGGCGGAGATGCGATCGCTCGCGACGAAGAGGAGACGTCCACCCGGGGCCTCGTAGAGATCGCGCACCTTGCCCGAATAGACGTGGACGTAGTCCGCAGGCAGGCCGTAGTCGGTGCGGGTGATCATCGGATGTCACCGGGGCGGTAGCCACTCGCCTCGGGATACCGATTCACCACGGCCTCCACCCGGGTTGCGATGCGCGTGACCTGTCCGCGCGCATCGCCGGTGAAGTCGAGGGGATCGGCGATCAGCGCCTCCAGCGCCGCGCGATCGAGAGGGATGCGCGCATCCGCGGCGACGCGGTCGAGCAGATCGTTATCTGCGCGCCCCTCGCGCATCTCCAGGGCAACGGCCACCGCGTGCTCCTTGATCGCCTCGTGCGCGGTCTCGCGCCCCGCACCGGCCTTCACCGCGGCCATCAGGATCTTCGTGCTGGCAAGGAACGGCAGGTAGCGCTCGATTTCACGGTCAATCACCGCGGGGAAGGCGCCGAAGTCGTCGAGCACGGTCAGGAACGTCTCGAGCAGACCGTCGATGGCGAAGAACGAGTCGGGAAGGGCAACACGACGAACCACCGAGCAGGAGACATCCCCTTCATTCCACTGCGATCCGGCAAGGTCGGAGGCCATCACGGCATATCCGCGCAGCACCACCTGGAATCCATTGATGCGCTCGCAGCTGCGTGCGTTCATCTTGTGCGGCATCGCCGACGACCCGACCTGACCGGGACGAAAGCCCTCGGTGACCAGTTCGGATCCGGCCATGAGGCGCAGGGAGATGGCGAAGTCCGAGGGGCCTGCGGCCACCTGTACCAGCGCGCTCACGACATCGAAGTCCAACGACCTCGGATACACCTGACCCACGCTGTCGAGAACATTCGAGAAACCGAGGTGCGCGGCGACCCGCTCCTCTACCCGCTCCAACCGCGTGTCATCCCCGACGAGATCGAGCATGTCCTGTGCAGTGCCCATCGGACCCTTGATGCCACGCAACGGATACCGCGCGATCAGGTCCTCGAGTCGCGCGAACGCGATGAGCATCTCCTCGGCGACGGTGGC
>JBEIHR010000147.1:0-4170 GCA_040381195.1 Rubricoccaceae bacterium | reverse complement strand
TCGAATGGAAGTCGGGATGCGCGCGGACGTAACTCCCGGCACAGTGGGGTCATGGTCGCGCTCTCTCCGTCGAGTGTGCGTGCGTCCATTGCATCGGGTTTTCGCAAGATCGTGTCCGGTGACCCGGATGGCATGCCCGACTGGGTCGCACAACTCGCTGACGGCGAGGACGCGGGCTACTTCGGCCCCGGTTCGGCCGCCTGGGCGGTGCATGGATCCCTGCCCACGCTCGTGGGTGGCGTGCGCGCTCTGTTGATGCAGGCCCTCCACCCCGGAGCGCTTGCAGGTGTGAGCGAGCACTCGCGCTACGAGGCCGATGCGCTCGGACGTCTGGCCGGAACCACACAGTGGTTGACGGTGGTGACCTTCGGTGATCGTGCGATGGCTAACCGCGAATGTGCGCGCGTGCGCGGTATGCACCGTCGAGTCACCGGCACCTACGAGACCGCCGGGGGACCCAAGCCCTACTCCGCCTCGGATCCGGATCTGCTGCGCTGGGTCCACATCGCTTTCACGGATTCCTTCCTCACCACGCACCGGGTCTGGGGCGGTGCGATTCCCGGTGGTGAGGACGCCTATGTGCGGGAATGGGCGATTGCTGGGGAACTCGTGGGCGTTGAGGATCCGCCGCGCAGTGTCGCGGAACTGCAACGGCAACTCGATGAATTCCGTCCAGTCCTCGCGGGCAGTGATGTCGCCGCACGCACGGTCGATTTCATCCGCAATCCACCCCTGCCCCTGCCAGCGCGTCCGCCGTACAGCGTCCTCTTCGCCGGTGCAGTGGCAACGATGCCGGCGCGATACCGCACTCTGCTCGGGTTACCGCAGATGTCCTTGGCCATAATGAAGCCGACCGTCGCAAGCATGCTTGGCGGAATGCAGTTGATCTTGGGTCCGCAGTCACCATCAATGCGCAACGCGCACCAGCGGGTGTCAGCGCTCTAACCCAGCAACTCCTGCACGTCGTGGAGGGTCGGAAGTGAGGGAACCGCTCCCGCTTTCGTCGCGGCGAGGGCACCGCAGGCCGATGCCCATCGCAGAGATTCTGAGAGTGACTCACCGCGCACCAGACCGGCGGCCAACCCACCACAGAACGCATCACCAGCGGCGACCGTGTCGACCGCGTGAACACGAAACGCCTGCACCTGACCGGAGTTCGTTGCGGTGGACCACACCGCACCACGCTCACCGCGGGTGATCACAACACACCCGGCACCCCACCGCGTCATCTCACCCGCGGTCTCCACCGCATCGACGGTCGAACCCAACCCGAGTCCAGTCATCGATGCAGCCTCGTGCTCATTCGGCACAAGGAAATCCACCGAGTCCATGACCGCCCGTGGGTAGTCGCGGGCTGGTGCCGGGTTCAAAATTGTGTGCGCCCCCCGCGCGCGCCCCGCGCGCATCGCGGCCACGATGGCGTCCATGGGTATCTCACCCTGCGTGAGCACCGCACCCAGATCCGGACACGATGCGATGTAGTCCGACACGACAGCCGCATCCACCAGATCGTTTGCCCCGGGAATCACCACGATCCGGTTCGCGCCGGCGGCATCCACCTCGATCACCGCAGCTCCGGACGTCCCGGGGACCGTGCTGATGCCCGATTGGTCGATCCCTTCCGCGGCCATCACGGACCGCAGCCAGTCGCCGGATCCATCGTCACCCACAGCACCGACCATCGTGACCGGGACACCGAGTCGCGCAGCGGCCACCGCCTGGTTGAGCCCCTTGCCACCGGGGTGGCGCTCCAGGCTGTGACCGAACACCGTCTCACCCGGGTTGGGCATCCGCTCGAGCCCGACGACGAGGTCGATGTTGAGGCTGCCCACCACGACGACGCGAGGGGGAATACTTGTGGACGTGTCGGACGTCATGGGATCCCTCGGACTCGATGTGGGGACGGGCTTACTCGAGGCAGCCATTGTGTCCCGTGCGGATACCGGTGCGTAACCCTCCGTCGCGAGTCCTTCCTCACATCTGTGGTCCTGGGCGACTGTCCTCTCGGCGTGGGCCGGGAGCCACGACACCCTCCGTGGCTCGCGGGAGATGGGGCCTCGCGTCGCTGAGCACGAGGCGCCTCGGGAGGGGACTTCGGGTGTCGACTCCCGCTAGGGGAGGACGTATGTGCGCCCAGGATGCTCCGGTGGAAGCCTGTCTCCTCTCCCGTGCAATTTGTGCCGGAAGCTGCCGGTTTCGTACTGCGTTCGGTAAGCCCCGCGGCGCTGGAGTTCTGGCACTACGTGGGCCACGACGTCCTCGAACGACCCCGGCGTGATGGCATAACTGAGGTTGAAGCCGTCGATACCAGTGGCTTCCACCCAGTCCTGAAGCTGATCTGCGACTTCGCCGGCTGAACCAACGAATACGGGCCCGTACCCCCCGATTTTGGAGTACTCAGCGATATCCCGAACGGTCCACTCCCGACCGTCGGGATTCTCGCTCTGGAAGGACGCGACCGTCGATTGGATTGCATTGCTCTGCACGTTCCCGATGGGGTCGTCCAGGGAGTATTCGGCGAGGTCTATGCCCATCCAGCCCGACGTGAGAACTAACGCCGCCTCGGGAGACGCGAACTCGAGTAACCGTTCGTGTTTCGATCGCGCTTGTGACGAAGTCCTATCGGTCACGATCGTCGCCATCGCATAGATGCGCGCACCGTCCTGTGGTCGACCCGAACGCCCAAGCGCGCTCCTGATCTCACCTACTTGTCTGGCAAGCACTGCCTTGGTGGGGGCTCCAACGAAGATCGCCTCAGCGTGGTCCGCCGCGAAACGCACCCCACGCGGCGAGGTGCCAGCCTGGAAGATCACCGGTGTTCGCTGTCTCGACGGCTCTACCAGGTGAATGCCGGGAACAGTGAAGTACTTACCGACGTGGTTGATCGGATGGACTTTGTCGGGATCCGTGAACACCCCAGTCTCTCTGTCCCGAATAACTGCGTCGTCTTCCCAGGATCCTTCCCACAACTTGTACAGGACTTCCATGTATTCATCGGCATGGTCGTATCGAGTGTCATGGTCCATTTGGTCTGCCTGCCCCATGTTCCGAGCGGCTGAAGGCAGGTATCCGGTTACGACATTCCAGCCGATGCGCCCCTCGGTCAAGTGATCTAGCGTGCTCATTCTTCGAGCGAATGGGTAGGGGTGTTCATACGCAGTCCCTGCCGTTACGCCGAAACCCAGGTGTTGGGTGACAGCAGCCATGGCTGGAATCACGAGGAGGGGATCCGTGACTGGAATCTGTGCGGCATGGCGCAGGGCAGCCTCGTGGGACTGCCCATACACGTCGTAGGTGCCAAGGACGTCGGCGATGAAGATCCCGTCGAAGAGTCCTTGCTCAAGCAGTCTCGCCAGATCAGTCCAATAGCTGATTTCCTTGTACCGGTGAGCTTGGTTTTCCGGGTGACGCCACGTTCCGGCGGAGATGTGGCCGACGCAGCTCATGTCAAAGGCGTTGAATCGAATCTGCGTCATGCCTGCGGAGTATGCCACCGCAGTGGACGGTGAATATGCGAGCGTTTTGCAACTGCTGCACCGTAGGTTTTGCCGACTCCTTCAAGTCCCCTAGTCTGTGGTCTCCCAAGACATGAGTTGTGGAGCCAAAATGACAAGCGTGGTTTCGGAAAATCGCCTGTGGTCCGGACATGCGGACCGCGCTGAGATTGACCGGTGGACGGCCGTCGCCGAAACGGCTGCTGGTGAACTTGCCGTAGGCGCCCTTGATCGCGATCGGCAGAACCAGAGGCCGTTCGAGGCTGTTCAGGTACTTCGGGACACCGGCCTCGTCAACCTGCTGGTTCCCACAGCACTCGGTGGCTTCGGAGGCCATTGGGAGACAGCCTTTCTCGTCACCAGAATCCTTGCCCGAGCGGATGCGTCAATCGCCCAGATCCTCGGTTACCACTACTTGAATCAAGCGTGTGTGATCTTCTACGGGCGCGATACGGCAGTGCAGAGCGCCTGGCTTCAGCGCAGCGCCGAGAATCGCTGGCTATGGAGTGATTCCTTCAATCCGGTCAGCCCCGATCTCGACATCGTTGCCGACGGGAGTGAGTATCGACTGAGCGGTCTCAAGCGTTTCGCCACTGGAGCGTCAGTTGTGGACGTTGTCATCGCCGGCGGTGTCGCTACTGGAGGGATACACGACGGCGAAGTCGTGCTCTTCGCC
>JBEIHR010000146.1:0-4224 GCA_040381195.1 Rubricoccaceae bacterium | reverse complement strand
GTGCTTGCGCCAGCACCACGCCCACAAGGGCAAGGCCGGTCGCGCAGGCGAGCACTCGCTGGGTCCGATGCCCGCGCTCCTTGCTCGCCATTCGGTGTGCTCGTCGCATCAAGGCACGTCCCTTCGTCGGGGAGATCACTCCGCACGAAAGGTATCCCTCGGACGGTCTCTGCGAGAGCGGGTGACGGGAATCGAACCCGCGCTGTCAGCTTGGGAAGCTGATGTTCTGCCATTGAACTACACCCGCGGGGGGATGATCACATTGCGGCGCGCAATAGCGGTCACAATTCGGCCGAGCCCTCCGATGGCGGAAGTATGCCACTTCGTCGCCGGTTGGAGTTTCCTCAGGTCGTGAAAGTCACTTACTTGGTGGCTTGAGAGGGCTGCTCAGGCGCCCAAATGGCAGGCCCAGGCGATGATGGGCAAGGCTGGGGCATGGGCGAGTCTCTTTCGCTATTCGTTCGCTCTCTGGGAGAGATGCGTTAGAGGAAGTTTTGGGCTATTAGATTGTGGAAGACGGCATGCATGCCAACATGCCAGTTCTGGCTGTGCGCCCTGGGGACTGCCCCGGCACTAGTTGCCTCGCGGGGTTGAGGTTTTTGGCCGCGAGTGTGACCTGGGAGTAAATGATCTCAGACTCGATCGGGGTGAGCTTGCCCAGGAGGTATTGGCGTCACAGATGAGGGGGCGGGGAGGAGCGATAGCCACGATCCGAGACCCCCGGCAGGATGGACCGCGAGGCACACGTGACCGTGATTGGCGCTTATCGGGCCAGCTTTCGGGCCATGGTGCGCAGCTCTAGGCCCAGGGCGTCAAGCACGGCGGGCACTTTGTCGAGGCGCGCACTGGCGTGAGCCAAGGTCGCGCCGACGCCCACGGACATCGTGCCCAAGGTCGCCCACGTGTCCTCCATTCGGTTAAGCCGGCACGATTATGCCGATGAATTTCGCCACATTGGTGACACTGAGCCCGTAGGGTAGGACGTTGGTCGTCAGGATTCCGGGAGGTCGGTCATCAAAATCACCATGGGTTCGACTCTGTTGACTGTATGTGCGACCGCACTGGCAACTGCACTGGTTGTGGTGACAGGAGGCCCTGCGGTGGGGGTGTCGTCAATACAAGATTCCAGTTCGCGACCGAGTGCTGCCACTCAATTGTGGGGTGGCACCGGTGCCAATGATCTGGGTCCGGCCACTATCTTGTTGTCGGCACGGAATGGTCGGGTCACCTTGAGGAACGTGCAGTTCATCATGTCCTGTACTGACACCTTTGATGGTACTGATTCCGCCCGCGCATTCGACTACGTCACAGGAACGGCGACCTTGAACCGCAACAGGTTCACGATGACCCTCCGGGGTGACTCCAACGGACGGAGTGGGGCGGCTAGGCTCACCGGTGTTCTGGGCTCAAATGGCCGGGGCACCGCGCGCATTGACGCCAATGCGCGCGGCATTGACCCCGAGACCGATGAGGTGATTGAGGAGTGCCAGGCGACCGTCACATTCGCCCTGCGCCGGGGGGCCGCTTCGTAGTTGAGATGGGGCTGAGCCCAGCCACTTGGCCGGAGCCCGAACAGGCGCCTCCCCGAGCGCACCGTGACGTCAATCGTCGACGATTCAGTCGTCACGACTGAGACGAGCCTCCGGTTAGCATTGCTGTCGACCTGTAAGGCGGCGGCCCGAACATGATGGACTCGATGTTTCCGCCGCTGCAGGTCGATGACCTGGTGCGGATAGCGAAGCCAAAACGTACCGGGTCTGTCCCATGTCCTGGGGGAGTTCGTCGCGGCACTCCGAACGGAGGCGCATGAGCCCACGCGGCATTCAGGACACGTATGCGCCCGGTGGATCTCCGACGCGGCGCACGTCCCCGTCGCGATCCTTGATCACCGAATTGGATGCCGTGCCCGCCGGGATACCACCGGGGGCATCACTCCACCCAAAAGATGGAATCACTGCCGCTAATCCGGCGAATCTTTCCGGGGATGCCAGCCGATAATCGCCCTCAGCGGGGGCGACCAAGTGGGGATGCAAGCGATTCACCGCGTTGTTGGAGTAGAAAAGCGCGGCATTACACGTGGGATTGGCATCGGCGCATCCCGATCCATCGCCGAATCCGAGAGGGAGGTCCACTGAGCCACTCCAGATGAGATTGCCAGCAAATTGCAGATCATCGTCGAATCGTGTTGGCGTCGCCACATTGGATTCGGATTGTGCACGACCGGAGTATGGGCCTGCAACCGTGAAATGCTGGTCGCCGATGTCGGCACCCGTCGGATTGATGATGAGATTGTTGTATACGTACACGTGTCTGTTAGGAATGCGCACGAAATTGTTACCATCATCGACACGGGTAGTGCCCCAACCGCCTGCGTCGAGTAGTTGCCCGCAGCGCTCCCGGCCGTCATCCCCAGGCTGCCCGTCACAGGAGCGCCCCCCGGCGACAAACTCCATCAGGTGCGATCGGCTTCCCAACCGGTACATGGTGTTGTGTGCGAGGAGGATGTTGTAGCCACCATTGACGCCGAGCCCGGCGCCAAAGACATCATGAATGACATTGTTGGTCACCTTGATGTCGTAGGCCTCGTACTGCAACCAGGGTGTCGTCATGAATTGAAAACCCGTCCCCTGCCCCGCCGTAAATCCACCAACTCCACAGTCGTAGATCTCGTTACCCTCAACTCGAATGTATGCAGACCCGCCCTTGGCGTAGGCGCACCAGTCGCTGGAGTCATGAATCTTGCTACCGCGAATGGAGGCGTACTGAACAGCGACAAAGTCAATAGCATTGTCCGAGGCTCCGGAAATGTCGCTGCCTTCGATGAATATGTTCTGTGACTGGTTGACCTTGACAAGGTCACCCACTTCGCCGCTGTCTCGCGGTGCTCCCCTGATGACAGTATTGCGCACCAACAGATGGTCACACTGTTCACAGTGCAGGCCATCGCCGAGTCTTGATGAAATCTTCAGGTCCAGAAGGTAGAGATAGCGAACATCGAAAACATTGAGCGCCGGTAGCGTCACAGTCCCCAGACCATTGGCCGCCTCGATGACAATCGGGAACGCCGACGTACCCCAATTGGACTCGAAATAGTTTGGGATGGCCCCCGGCCGGAGCTTTCCCGGTGTGATCATGATGCGATAGCCGGTACCGGTGAGATTTTGCCGCTGCGGAATACGAGCCCAGGCAGCCGTGAGCGTTTTCAACGCCTGGACACGCGTCGCCCCGGTGCGAGAGTCACGTCCCTTCCGAGGGTTGACCCAGATCGTCGTCAAGGTCGGTGTCCCGATGTCATAGGCCGCATCTAGCGCAGACAGATTTCCAGTTGGCTTTGGCGCCGAACTAGTCGGCACCGGCGCTGCCGCCACCGGATGTTGCTGGCCAGCAAAGGTCAACCAACTCACCATCAGTGCAGCGGCCACCATCAGCAAGAGCAGGCGCCTAATCACGCTTCAAGGTACTCCGCCGTTTGGCGTGTATCAAGTGACTCAAACTCGGGGCAGTCCCCCCTCTGCGTCTTCAGCCGCAGCGGTGGCCACTCTCGTTTACACCCTCACCCGCGATCTCAAAGTCAGTTCCGGCACGGTCCCCGAAACGCGAGCCGCAGCATGAGAACGACTAAACAAATTGTCCCGCGCCAACAAACCAGAGACTGCTCTATCTGTCCTGGGTGTTTCCAGGAGGCCTCGAATCGTTTCCAGTGTGCGCTTCGAGCAGCCATAGGGTCCCGAAAAGCCCTTGCAACGTCTGGGTTTTGGAATTGTGACCAAGCCCCCACCCGCGTGGGAGGTCACCCTCCGCAAGGGATGGGTATGCCAGGAGCGACTTTCAGTGGGATGGGACGGGGACTTCCGCTGAAGTGGCCGCGTGATGGCACATGCGCAGCCAGCCGTGTGCCCAGATAGCGCCGACCATGCGGTCAGCGACGGCCCGCTTTCCCAGATCCACGCTGGGCGCGATCACCGACACCTCGTGGATGAAGTCCGGCTCCGGAGCATTGGGGCCAGGTAATTGCCCCTCCACCTCGCAGGCGGTGCGCGTCCACTCGGCGACGACACTGTCGCAGTCGTCCTCGAGCGGCTGTGCCAAGGCAGGGACCACGCTGGCAATCGCAGGACGGTCGGTGGACCAGTTGGCCATGAGGTGTCCCGCCATGGTGAGGGTGCGCAGGTTGTCGATGACCGCCTCCCAGGCGTGTGCCTTGGCGGTGGCGTCGGGCGATTT
>JBEIHR010000145.1:0-4237 GCA_040381195.1 Rubricoccaceae bacterium | reverse complement strand
GGACCACGCGCGGTTCTGCCACGAGGTGATCACGCGGGTCACTGCTCAGTGATCACACGGGAGCGAGTACCCGAATCCCATACGCCGTGCAGGCTTCTGTCAGGCGCTTGTCGTAGGTCACCACGGATTCGAGATGCGCACCGAAACTCAAGGCGACCGACAGATGCAGGGCATCCAAAGTCCGGAGGGAGTGAGGGTCGATCTCGCCCGCCCAACGCCAGATTTCCGCGTTCATGGTCCGCATGCGAAAGGACGTCAGCGCCGCGCGGGTTTCCACAACGACCTGAGGACCCAGTCTCCTGGCAGTTCTCATACACTCGGCAACAACGAGCTCCGATAAGGCGATGTCTGGGGAGCCACTTTCCACCCATGTGATCAACGCCTCGGAATGATCCTCGCGCAACACAAGCTTCATGAAGGCCGAGGAGTCCATGTAGTGGATCACCTTTCGCGGTCCGCCTCTCGCATTTCCGCCAAGATCTCACTCGCGGTCGGACCTCCCGAGAGGACCATCGGAGGAGGCAGGTCACTTATCGAGCGCGTTGCCGGAGTGAGGAGGCCCTCATCAATCAACTCCTGCAATCCGCGCCGGCGTGGCTCCAACGGAACGATCCGCGCCACAGGCCGGCCACGATCCGTGATCACGACCTCCTCGCCGGCCACCACCCGGGCAACCACCGCGGACGCGTTCTGCTGCAAGGCCCGCAAACCCACCGTCTCACTCATGTGCGTCAATGTAGTACATTTCCCATCGACGACCGGGCGGCGTGATTCCTCCTGGATGGGAGCCATACCCGGATCGTGCCGGGCGCCCACGCTCGGAACATTCCCCGATCCGCGGGGTGTGGAAGAGCAGTCGCGGTCTAGTAGTCCTCGATGTACTCGTCGATTTCCCAGTGGGTGACATCGCGGGTCGCCGGATCCTCGACCTCGGCCGCGTACCGCTCGAGCTCATCCTTCTTCAACGTGACGAAGGTGCTGATGAAGGTCGCCCCGAGAACTTCCGCCAATTGCGTATCCGCGGCCAACGCGTCGAGGGCCTCCTGCAGCGACATCGGAAGCACAGGTGCCGACTCGTCCTCGTACGTCCATCCGGCCTGGGCGGGCGGCGGCGTGAGGTTGCGCTCGATACCGTCGAGTGCCGCCGCGAGAACGGCGGCTGCGATGACGTAGGGATTCGCCGCACCGTCGCCGATGCGAAGCTCCAGGCGCGTCCCCTGACCGCGCTCCGGTGGGATGCGGATCATCGCACTGCGGTTGTCGTAGCCCCAGTTGGCACGGTACGGGGCGAGTGTGTCCGGTCCCAAACGCTTGAACGCGTTGATTGTCGGGTTGGTCAGCGCGGAGAGGGCCGCCGAATGTTCGATGATGCCAGCGATCATCGCCAGTGCGATGTCACTCAGTTCACCATCACCCGTATGCATCCGATTGACGTCGTCATCGTCGGTGACTGAGAAGTGCAGGTGGAAACCGCTGCCCCCCTCGTCGTTCCACGGCTTCCCCATGAAGGTGGCCAGGAGACCCTGCGCAGCCGCGATGTCCTTGACGCCGGTCTTGAAGAGGAAGGTGCGATCAGCGGCATCCAGTGCATCGGAATGCCACAGATTGATTTCATACTGCGAGGGGGAGAACTCGTGATTACCTGCGAACGCACCGATCTCGAGACGATCGATCATGCGCAGCATTTCAAGGAAGACACCATCGGGGTCGACCATGGCTCCCGTCGTATAGACGCGACCGGTCTTGTTCAATACCCGCGTCCATGCGCCCTCGGGCCGATGAGCGATGTAGAACTCGAGCTCGGGACCCGTGACAGGCACAAGACCCAGCGCCTCATAGCGATCGAGGACGTGCGCCAGGACCGACCTCGGAGCGATCGGGCTCGCATCACCATTGGGCTCGAAGGCATCGGCGATGACGTAGGCGACACCCGGTTCCCACGGGACGGTCCGAATGGTGGTCGCATCGAGACGCGAGACGAGGTCGGGGAGCCCGTCGGAGATGCTGCCGTGGCCATCGAGCACGCCGCCACGGGTGTTGGTGACCCAGACCCCCTGGCAGAAGGCGGGTCCGTGCGCCGCCGCACGTTCGAGCTGGGAGACGAGGAGGTCCTTCGAGCGGGTGATACCCAGGACATCCGGGTAGATCAGTCGGAGGACATCGATCCCCCGATCCTGAAGTTCCTGCCGGAGTTCGGCCAGGTCCACCGTCATGACGTCGCCTCCAATATCGTTCGGGTACCAACGATCGATCCTAGGACCCGGACCCCTTAGCGTGGTGCCCTTCTGGGATTTTGAGAAGGGAGGTGGATCGTGAAGGCGCTCTTCCTACAACACGACCATCTCAGTCCTCCGGGGCTGATCGGAGACGCATTCGCCGCCCGCGGTTACGACATCGTGGAGTCCCTGGTTGTCCCCGGCGAGCGCTACACATCCCCGAACGTCGATTTCCAGTTCCCCGATCCTGCGGAGTACGACGTGCTCGTCCCCATGGGTTCCCCCTGGGGTGCCTGGGATGACACCACGATCGGCACCTGGCTTCAGCCCGAACTCGAGTGGCTGCGGACCGCCGACCGGCTCGGTGTTCCGGTGTTCGGCATCTGCTTCGGCGGTCAGATCCTGGCCCGCGCGCACGGTGGCACAGTCGCACCGGCGCCACGGGGCGCGAATGAGATCGGGTGGGCGCTGGTCATGTCCGATGAACCCGACATCGTGAGTCCCGGCCCGTGGTTCCAATTCCACTACGACCGGTGGACGCTGCCACCGGGTGCACGCGAGATCGCGCGCAACACCCGTGCATCACAAGCCTTCATTCTCCGTCGCAACCTTGCGCTTCAGTTCCATCCCGAAGTGACCGGTGACACCCTGCGTGAGTGGGGAACCTCCCCCGACGACGCCCTGAAGCACATTGCCGAGGATGGCCAGGACCCGCAGGTGATGCTCGCGATGACCTACGCGGAGGAACCGGCAGCGCGGTCGCGCGCCCAGGCGTTGGTGGATGGGTTCCTGGCGAAGGTGGCTACTACCTGACCTTCACGGGGAATCGCTTGATCCCGTGCACGAAGTTCGACCGCAGGTAGTCGATCTCGCCATTGGGCACTAGCTCGACATCGCGGGACAAGAGGTCTTCGTACATGATCTGGATCTCGAGTCGTGCGAGTGAGTTGCCCAGACACATGTGCGGGCCGCCGCGCCCGAAGGCCATGTGCTCGTTGGGTCGACGCTGCACATCGAATCGGTAGGGATCGTCGAACATCTCCGGATCCCGATTTCCCGATGCGAACCAGACCACGACCTTGTCCCCTGCCTTGATATCGCGCCCACCGAGCGTCACGTCGCGAGTGGCGGTGCGTCGGAAGTGATACACGGGGCTGGCCATGCGCAGGAATTCTTCGACAGCCCATTCGATCTTCGACGGATCCTCGCGCAGGATCGCCATCTGATCGGGATTGCGCATCAGGTGGTTCATGGTGTGCGAGATGGTGTGACGGGTGGTCTCATTACCCGCAACGACGAGCAGCAGGAAGTAGTTGCGGAAATCACGGTCATCCAACGGTGTTCCGTCAATGGGTGTCTGATTCACCAACTGGGAGATCAGATCGGTTCCATTTCCACCGCGGCGCTTATTCGCGAGATCGAAACCGTACTCGAATACCTCGAGTGCAGCGGGTGAGCGGAAGGGGAGATCGCGGTACTTCTCGCTCTCGGGATCGGTGGCAAGTACGTCCGCGCTCTCCGGATCGGTGTTACCGACCATGCGGTTCCCCCAGGCGATCAACTTGTCCGCGTCGTCTTCCGGAACATCGAAGAGCCGTGCAAGCACTCGGATCGGGAAATCGGCAGCCACGTCGTCGACGTAGTCGAAAGATCCCTTCGCCAGCGCCGTGTCGAGCGTGTTCGCCGTGATGGCACGGAGGAATGACTCGTACACAGCCAAGGAGCGCGGAGTGAATTGGTGCTGGAGCAACTTACGGAGCGCACGATGGCGAGCGCCGTCGGTCTCGAGCATCGACTTACGAATTTCGATCTGGCTCGAATCGAGCTCCTCGAGGTTCACCGCACCGACCTCGCTGGAGAAGATCTCCGTGTTGCGGAGCACCTCGACGATGTCGTGGTAGCGCGTCACTGCCCAGAACCCACGATTGGGTGACTCCTCCTCATTCCACGAAACAGGGTCGTTGGCCCGGAGTTCGTCGAAGACTCCCCAGGGCGCACCGTCCGCGAACAGGTCGAGATTC
>JBEIHR010000144.1:0-4390 GCA_040381195.1 Rubricoccaceae bacterium | reverse complement strand
GGCTCTACATCCAGGGCGGCGGCTGCACGAGTGTTGGGGCCTGCGGTGGGTTCGCGCTTGGCGGCGGCTTCGGTTCGTTCAGCAAGCGCTACGGCTCGGGGGCTGCAGGTGTTCTCGAATTGACCGTGGTGATCGCGGATGGATCCGTCCTCACCGTGAACGCGTACCAGCACCCTGATCTGTTCTGGGCATTGCGCGGTGGTGGTGGCGGCACCTTCGGTGTGGTGACGACGATGACGCTGTTGGCGCACCCCGAACCCACCATCTCCGGATGGATCTCGGGACCGATCACGGCGAAGTCCGACGCGGCTTTCCAGGAGCTGATTCAGCGCTACGTCGAGTTCGCGGGCAACACCTTGAGCACGCCGACGTGGGGCGAGGGTGTCATCCTCAATCCCGATTACGGAATGGCGTCGGCCTTCAATACCGGCCTCAACGTCATGCAGGTGGGGACGACCTTCCTCGATGTTCCGACCGAGCAGGCGATCAGTGCGTGGGAGCCGTTCCTCGCCCCGCTACGTCGTCGGCCGGAAGACTTCACGGTCAACGTGAACTTCTCGTCGAAGAAGTTCAGTGAGCGGTGGAAGGCGACACCGCGCGAAGCGATCTTCGATGACCGCCCCGGTGCTCCGAAGGGCTACTTCTGGTGGAACGGCAACGCGTCCGAGGTCGCCGCGTACTGGGGCGGATACGACGGACGAGGGGTTCCGCATGCGATGACGCAGGGAGCCAACTCCGCTGTTCTCGCGAAGGCGCTCTTCACTGCATCACGGACGAGCCTGATCCTGTGGCAGACCAACAAAGCCCTGTATGGCGAACACCCCGAAGCCAAGGCGCGTGATCTCACGACGTCGGTGAATCCGGCGGTGTTCGACAACGTCGCCTTCATCACCATCGGAGCCTGGAAGCAGGGGAAGTACCCCGGTGTGGCAGGCCATGAACCGAATGCCGCCGAGTCCCAGGCCCAGTTCGACGGAGTCATGGCCGCCTCCGCGGTGCTTCGGACCGTGACCGAGGAGGGTGGCTCGTATTCGAATGAGGGCAACTACTTCGAGCGCGATTGGCGGCGCCAGTTCTGGGGCAGCAACTACCCCCGCCTGCTGCGGGTGAAGCGAAAGTACGACCCCACGAACCTGTTCTACGTCCACAAGGGAGTCGGCAGCGGGGACGACGACTGAGGAGCGCGGGACCCGCTAGACGTATGGCATGATGTATGGCATGACTCCTGGGATGAAGCGCACCACTATCTATCTGCCCGAGGAGCTCAAGGCTCGCCTCGAGGCTGCCGCGAAGCGGCGGGGCGTCACAGAAGCCGAAATCGTTCGCAGGGCTGTGGACAAGGAGTTGACGCGCGGCCTGCAGGGTGCGGGAATCATCACCGACCCGTTGCCCGACGGAGTCAGTGGACGCAATCTCCATGAACATATGGAGGGGTTCGGGGAGATGTGATCGTCGTCGACACGGGAGTCCTCTACGCCTTCTTCATCGCGGCGGACCCCGCGCACGCGGAAGCACGGGAATTGCTGGAACGTGAGACCGAGGGGATCGTCGTCAGCCCCTACGTAGTCTCGGAACTCGACTACTTCATCACCAAGAAGTTCGGTCCCCGGGCAGAGGTCCACGTCTTGGACGCACTCGCCTCGGGTGTCTTCGAGCTGCCCGTCATGGGGCCGGTCGATGTGATCGCCTGTGCGCGGATCCTCGAGTCCTATCCCGATCATCGAATCGGGATAACGGACGCGTCACTTATGGTCCTCGCTGACCGCTATGCAACGCGGCGTATCGGAACGTACGACCGGCGCCACTTCTCCTTCCTTCGGCCGCTGAGCGGCGGATGGTTCGACCTGCTTCCGTCTCGATAGGGTTGTGGCCTTCCCCCTTCTACGCAGGGATGGAGTGTCCGTGGCTCGCGTGATCGTCGACGTCATGCTCAAGCCGGAGATCCTGGACCCGCAGGGACGTGCAGTGCAGGGTGCCCTCGGTCGGCTGGGGCTCACCGGCGTTACGAGTGTCCGCCAAGGAAAACACTTCGTCATCGACCTCGACGGTGACCTGGACGCCGATCGTGCGGCGATCCTGGATCGTCTGGCAGGTGAACTGCTGAGCAACCCCGTGATCGAGGACTTCACGCTAACCGTGGTGGACGCGTGAGGATCGGCGTCGTCACCTTCCCCGGTTCGCTTGATGACCGTGACGCCGCGCGCGCCGTACGCATCGCCGGTGGTGAAGCGGTTGCCCTCTGGCACGGTGACGACGACCTGCGCGGTGTCGATGCCGTGGTCCTGCCCGGTGGTTTCTCCTACGGCGACTACCTGCGCTGCGGGGCGATCGCACGTTTCGCACCGATCATGCAGCGCGTGGTGGACGGCGCACATGCGGGAATGCCGGTGCTCGGTATCTGCAACGGTTTCCAGATCCTCTGCGAATCGCACCTGCTTCCCGGTGCGTTGACGCGTAATGATCACTTGCACTTCATCTGCCGGGATCAGACGTTGCGCATCGAGAACACCACCAGTGCCTGGACGACGTCCTTTCCCGTGGGCCAGGAGATCGTCATCCCCCTGAAGAACGGCGAGGGCGGATTCGTCGCCGATGCGGCGACACTCGATCTGCTCGAGGCCGAGGGACGCGTGATCGCCCGGTACGTCGGACTGAACCCGAATGGCAGCCGCCGGGACATCGCCGGTATCTGCAATGACATGGGTAACGTCGTCGGGCTGATGCCGCACCCCGAGCATGCGGTCGAGGCGCTCACCGGACCCACCACCGACGGTCTCGGCTTCTTCACCAGCGCGCTGGCCCTCGTCGGGAGCAGCCGGTGACCATCGACACCGTCGAGCGTGCCGCAACCACTCCCGATGCCGCACAGCCGTACGCCGATCTCGGATTGAAGGACGACGAGTACGCGCGGATCCGCGAGATCCTCGGCCGGCGGCCCACGTCGTCGGAGTTGGCGATGTATTCAGTGATGTGGAGTGAGCACTGTTCCTACAAATCCTCGAAGGTGCATCTGCGCCAGTTCGGGGAGAAGAAGCCCGAGACCGACGCACTCCTCGTCGGGATCGGTGAGAACGCCGGCGTGGTGGACATCGGTGACGGATGGGCGGTCACCTTCAAGGTGGAATCCCACAATCACCCGTCCTATGTGGAGCCCTACCAGGGGGCTGCTACCGGTATCGGTGGCATCGTCCGCGACATCCTGTCGATGGGCGCGCGACCGATCGCAGTGATGGACCCGTTGCGTTTCGGTCCGCTCGACGCCCCGGACACGGCGCGCGTGCTTCCTGGAGTCGTGGCAGGGATCGGTGGGTACGGGAACTGTCTGGGCTTGCCGAACATCGGTGGCGAGGTGGTCTTCGATCCGTCCTACCTCGGCAATCCGCTCGTCAATGCGCTGTGCATCGGCGCGATGCGGCATGAGGACATCCACCTGGCGAGCGCGAAGGGCGTCGGCAATCTCGTGGTGCTGTACGGAGCACGCACCGGTGGTGACGGCATCGGTGGTGTCTCGGTCTTGGCATCGGAGACCTTCGACGCGGAGGGCCCGGCAAAGCGCCCGAGTGTCCAGGTCGGCGATCCCTTCATGGAGAAGTTGCTCATCGAAGCGACACTCGAGGTGCTGCACGCCGGACTCGTCGAGGGCATCCAGGACCTCGGTGGAGCAGGTATCTCCTGCGCAACCAGCGAACTTGCGTCCAACGGCGAGGGCGGTATGCACGTGTGGTTGGACCGCGTCCTGCTGCGCGACCCGACACTGTCTCCCGAAGAGATCCTGATGAGTGAATCCCAGGAGCGGATGTGCGCGATCGTCCGCCCCGATCGCATCGAGGAGTTCCTCGCCCGCTGTCGGAAATGGGATGTGGAGGCTGTGGTGATCGGTGAAGTCACCGACTCCGGTCGGCTCACCATCGATTGGCACGGGGAACGCATCGTTGATGTGCCGCCGCGCACGGTGGCGCACGAGGGTCCGGTGTATCAGCGGCCGTATGCGCGTCCCGCTGCGCAGGATGCCGTGCAGGCCGATGGCCCAGGCCGACTCCCCCGCCCGGCGACCGCGCAGGAACTCCGGGCCACGGTTCTGGCATTAGTCGGGTCTCCGAACCTCGCGTCGAAGTCCTGGGTGACCAGCCAGTACGACAGATACGTGCTCGGCAATACGGTCCTTGCGCAGCCGGAGGACTCGGGCATGGTGCGCGTGGATGAAGTCACGGGACGTGGGGTCGCGGTCTCCACAGACTGCAACGGACGCTTCGCCAAGCTCGATCCGTACACCGGTGCGCAGCTTGCACTCGCGGAGTCCTATCGCAACGTCTCCGCCACAGGTGCCACACCGCTCGCGGTCACCAACTGTCTGAACTTCGGTTCCCCGGAGGACCCGGGTGTGATGTGG
>JBEIHR010000143.1:0-4413 GCA_040381195.1 Rubricoccaceae bacterium | reverse complement strand
GTTGCCGGGCTTGAAATAGAACTTCTCCCAGAACCCCTTCGTCTGGGGGATGTGCTGCTTGCGGTACTTGCCCAGGTAGCTGCCGTCGGCATCGATCACGGCCGCGGTGTTGTAGAGGAATCCCGGTCCCGCATCCTCGTAGACGGGGAGCACCATGACCATGCTCAGCTTCTTGGCCAACGCCTGGAAGCGCTCGACTACGGGGCCGGGCACGCTCTCGGCGTACTCGTAGAACTTGGTGTCCTGGACCTGGCAGAAATAGGGCCCGTAGAACAGTTCCTGGAAGCAGATCACCTGTGCGCCTTGCGAGGCCGCCTCACGGGCGTAGTCCTCGTGTTTGGCGATCATCGATTCCTTGTCGCCGGTCCAGTCCGTCTGAACCAGGGCCGCTCGAACGATGCTCATGCGTTCCTCCACGCCTGTTGCTGGCTTTTGTGATTCTTCACAGTAGACGTTCCGTTTGTGTTACAAAATGTTTTCAACAAAGTCGTGTACCGAATCGAGGACCGGGTGGCCGCACAACCCGAGCACCGCAGCCTGGTCGCGACCGCCGTCCTGGAGCGGACCCCCAAGGGAATCGCGGCGGCCGTGAACCGCTTGATCCGGGATGAGCGCCTTCGGCCAGGTGACCGACTGCCGACGGTTCGGGAACTCGCCGCAGACCTCGGAGTGAGCCCGGCGACGGTCAGCGAGGCCTGGCAGGCACTGTCCGCCGTGGGCTCGATCGTGTCCCGGGGTCGGGCGGGCTCGTATGTGCGCGCCGCGGTGATTCCGAGTCGACCCGTGCGCTACCTGGGAATCGGCGGTGCGCCCACCGCGCGTGGATTGGACCTGTCCACCGGAACACCGGATCCGGCGCTCCTGCCCTCGCTGACCGACGCCATGGCACGGGTCGGGGATCGTTCCCGAACGTCCAGCTACCTGGACGATCCCGTCTTGCCCGAACTTCGGGAGCACCTCGCGGGCACGTGGCCCTTCGCGCCTCAGCGCCTGACCATCGTTGACGGCGCCCTGGACGCACTGGCCCGCGTCGTGGAGGTCGTCGTGCGCCTCGGTGACCGCGTGGTCATGGAGGACCCAGGATTTCCTGCCTTGATCGACCTTCTCGAACGCGCGGGTGCGGACATCGTCCCGGTTCCACTTGACGGACAGGGGATAGACGTCGATCGGCTGCGCATGGCTATGCAGGTGAACCCGGTCGCGGTCTTCATCCAGCCGCGCGCGCAGAACCCCACGGGGACGTCGATGACCCGGCTTCGCGCCTCGGAGGTGGCCGCGGTGGTGGATCGCTCGCGGGCTGTGGTCGTCGAGGACGACCACAGCGGGGACATCGCGGTAGCCGAGGACGTGAGCGTGGGCGCGTTCCTGCCCGATCAGACGGTCCATATCCGGAGCTATTCGAAGTCGCATGGACCCGATCTCCGCATGGCCGCCGTTGGCGGGACTGCCGATGTCCTGGATGCGCTGGCTGCGCGGCGAATGCTCGGGGCCGGATGGACGAGCCGGATCCTGCAGGGTGTCGTCCTCGAGTTGCTCACCGACGCCGACGCGGTGGAAGCCGTTGCCGAGGCGCGTACCCGTTACTCCGCCCGCAGTGCGCGCCTGAGAGAGCGGCTCCGGGATTACGGCTTGTCGGTGAGCCCGGGCGACGGCATCAACGTCTGGGTCCAGGTGCCCGATGAACGAGCGAGTCTGGTGGCCTTGGCGGCACGGGGTATCCGCGTCGCCCCGGGCGCTCCTTTCCAGATCGCGCCCGGCCAGGGATCTGCGATCCGGGTGACCTGTGGCGCGCTCCCCGATGATCCGGACGTGATCGACACAGTCGCCGCTGCGATCGCCGGGGTCGAAGCTCCGGTGGGGATGACCGTCAGCGTCTAGCCTTCGCCCATGGCCGAAATCCTCAACCCCGCCACCGGCGATGTGGTCACGCATATCGACTACGCAACCGCTGCAGATGTCGACGCCGCTGTGGGCAGAGCGAAGGCGGCCTTTCCCGAGTGGTCACGGGCCACCCCGGGAGAACGTTCCGCGCGTGTCGCAGCCCTCGCGGCGGCGATGGACGCCCGGGCCGAGGAGTACGTGCAGACCGAGACCGCGCAGACGGGCAAGCCTTTGCGGCTCAGTCGGGAATTCGATGTCCCTGGATCCATCGACAACGCGCTCTTCTTCTCGGGAGCCGCACGCAACCTTGAGGGCAAGGCGTCGGCGGAGTGGGACGGGACCCACACGTCCCTGATCCGCCGCGAGCCGATTGGGGTCGTCGGGTCGATCGCTCCGTGGAACTATCCCCTGCAGATGGCGATGTGGAAGATCCTCCCCGCGATCAGCGCGGGAAACACCATCGTGCTCAAACCCGCGGAAATCACCCCGCTCACAGCGCTGATGGTGGCGGAGGACGCGCGCGCCGCAGGTATTCCCGATGGGGTCGTCACGGTGATCGTCGGGACCGGCCCCGAGGTCGGTGAGGCGCTCGTGTCCCACCCGGATGTGGCGATGGTGTCTTTCACGGGATCCACGCCGGTGGGTAAGCGCGTCATGGAATTGGCGACCCGCGATGTGAAGCGCGTGCACCTCGAGTTGGGCGGGAAAGCGCCCTTCGTCGTGTTCGACGATGCGAATCTCGAGGCGGCGGTTCAGGGTGCCGCGGCTGGCGCGCTGATCAACACGGGTCAGGACTGCACGGCGGCCACGCGCGCCTACATCCAGCGTCCGCTCTACGAGGCGTTCGTCGAGCGGGTGACCGACCTCTTCGGGCGCATCGTCGTTGGCGACCCCCGCGATGACGACACGGATCTTGGTCCGCTCATCTCCCGGCGCCAGCAGGAACGGGTGGCGGCGTTCGTCGAACGGGCGCGCGACGCCGGTGCGAAGGTCCGGGTCGGGGGTTCAATCCCCGGCGGCGACCTGGCCCGTGGCTCGTTCTACCTCCCGACGGTGGTCACCGATGCCGACCAGGACAGCGAGATCGTCCGGTCCGAGGTCTTCGGGCCGGTCCTGGTGGTCCTGCCCTTCGATTCCGATGACGACGGCATCGCCCTGGCGAACGACACCGTCTACGGCCTGGCTGCGTCCGCCTGGACCACCGATGTCTTCCGGGCGCTGCGGGCCCAGCGGGAGATCCGCGCCGGCTGTGTCTGGATCAATGACCACATCCCGATCGTGAGCGAGATGCCCCATGGGGGGTACAAGCAGTCGGGTTTCGGCAAGGACATGTCGACGTACTCCTTCGACGAGTACACCCAGGTCAAACACGTGTCCCTGGACATCACAGGCGTGGCCGCGAAGCCCTGGCACCGCACGATCTTCGGGGAAAAGGGTTGACATGCAGCCTGGCGAAGTGGCTGGAATGGTCTAGGGTCGAATGACCACCGCACGAAGGGACGAATCATGAAGGCGCATTCACCGGAAATCGTGGCGGCACTGGCGGGGACGATGCGTTCCTCGGTGTCCCGCCGTCGGCTTCTCCAGGCGGCCGGTATCGGCGGCGCGGCCATGGCCGTAGCGGCCTGTGGGACCGGGGGGGACTCCGCGTCTTCCGGGGAGGCAGCCGCAGCCGAGGACCTCTCGGACTCCGCGAAAGTGGTGAACTGGTCGAACTGGCCGTCCTACCTCGACATCAACGACGAGACGGGTGAGCGTCCTACGTTGCTCGCCTTCCAGGAGCAGACCGGCATCTCCGTCACGTATACGGAAGACGTCAACGACAACAACGAGTTCTTTGCCAAGGTCCGCACCCAGCTCGAGCAGGGACAGCCGATCGACCGCGACATCGTGGTCTTGACCGACTGGATGGCGGCCCTGTGGATTTCGAACGGGTACGCGCAGAAGTTGAATAAGGCGGAGATCCCCAACGAAGTGAATCTGGTGCCCAAGTACGTCGACGTCTCCTTCGACCCGGGCCGCGAGTACTCGCTGCCCTGGCAATCGGGCTTTGGTGGCCTCGGCTACAACAAGGCCGCACTCAAAAGCGCCCTCGGGGTGGACGCGATCACAACCCTCGATCAGCTCTTCGATCCGGCCCTGAAGGGCAAGATCACCGTCCTGTCCGAGATGCGCGACACGATGGGCTGCATCATGGCGTGGCAGGGCAACGATCCGTCGAACTTCACCACCGAACAGTTCGAGCAGGCGATCGAGGCACTCGCGCAGCAGGTCGATTCCGGTCAGATCCGTCAGGTCACCGGGAACGATTACATCGGGGCCTTGGAGAAGGGCGACGTCATCGCGGTCATCGGCTGGTCGGGTGATCTCTTCGCACTCGGGGATGACTTCGGCTTCGGACTGCCGGAGTCGGGAGGCACGCTCTGGACCGACAACATGCTGATCCCACCGCTGGCCAGTCACAAGAAGAACGCCGAGAAATTGATGAACTACTACTACGACCCGGTCGTGGCTGCGACTGTGGCCGAGTAC
>JBEIHR010000142.1:0-4471 GCA_040381195.1 Rubricoccaceae bacterium | reverse complement strand
CGGCGCATAGAGGTCGCGGATGATCAGGATCGCGTACCAGACGGTGACCCCGACATGCACGAACGTGGCGAGTGCGTACCAGCCACCATCGAGACCCTTCGCACCGTCGACCCCGTAGGCCGCGAGCAACCACCAGATCGCAGCGAAGTAGAGCACTTCACCGGTTTGCCAGATCAGAAAGTCCCGCCACCGCGGGCGCGCGAGCGCCGCGAACGGCACCAACCACAGCACGTACTGCGGTGAATACACCTTCGTGGTGATCACGAACGCCGCGAGGACCAGGAATCCCAAAGCGAAGATCGTCGGGGTGCGCGGCGCGGTGAGTGCGACGTACGCGACACCACACAGAAGTGCCAGGAAGGCCAGGGCACTGACCGTGTTGACCGCGTCATCCGGGATACGTGGCACACCCCATTCGGTGACCGCGTACCAGATCGAGCCGAAGTCGATCCCCCGCGCGCTATTGAACGAGTAGAAGTGCCACCAGCCCTCGAAGTTCGCGATAGCGAACGGCAGATTCACCAACAGCCAGGTGCCAGTGGTCGCGCCGAGGAGTGTGGCGGTGGGGCGGAAGGTGCGCGTGCGGAAGGCGAGCAGGACGAACACCGCAAGCAGCACCACCGGATAGAACTTCGACGCGATCGCCAGCCCAAGGAAGACTCCCGCGGCGACGGGTCGCCCGCGGACCCAGGCGAGGAACGCCAGAGCGGTGAACGCGATCGGGATCAGATCCCAGTTGATCGTGGCACCCAGGATCACGGTGGGTGCCAGCGCGATCATCGCGGCATCCCAGGCGCGTCGGCGCACCGCGAGGGCTGAGGCGATCACCGTGATGAGTAGGAAGGGCGTCAACAGGATCACGTTGACGTCGAAGAACGCGCGGGTCACGTCGTTCGCGTACAGGACCGGTGCAATCGCCGCGGTGACCAGACCCGCGATCCACATGAACATCCCGGTGAGCACCGGGTATTCCAGCGGCGTTCCTCCTTCGGGGATCTGCACGTACGGGATGAGGCCGTCGGCGAATCCACGGATTCCATACAGAGCCGGAATGTCGGAGTAGCAGAGGTGTTCGTAGCGGTCGGGCGAGAGCCAGTTCGTCGTGACGCAGCTGAGGTCGAGCACGTACCCGACCATGTAGGCCAGCGTCGCGAGCACCACGAGGGTCGAGATGGTCGGCCAGGGACCGGGCACCGTGCGCGCCAGGCGACCCCAGGGTCCGCCGAGGACCTCGGAGCCGTGCGCGACGACGGGGTCCGTGCGCGAAGGGATCATCGCGCCTCCCGTCACCGTGCGTTCTTCTTCTTCCCGGAGCGCCCATCTTCCTGCGGGTCGAAGGTGGTGTCCTGCGGTGCGGCATCGATCACGGGTTCCTCCGGTACCTCCTCCGGGGGAGCCTCCTCGACGATGCCGTCGGGACCGAATTCGGTGACGACGTCGGGGATCGGGCACCCGAGGGGGACCTCCTGCATGTCCGGGGCGAGGACGGCCGGGCAGTCCGGTTCGCGCAACACGTCGTCGGGGGGCGCTGTGAAGGACTCCTCCGGGAGGCCCTTGAGGGCACCGTTCATGAACGCGGTCCAGATCGCGGCGGGGAACGATCCACCGGTGACAGTGCGCAGGCCCCCGGTCCCTGACAGGGACACGGGCTTGCCGTCGATTTCCTTGGCCATCAGAACCGCGGCCGCGAGTTGCGGTGTGTAGCCAACGAACCACGCGGACTTGTTCCCGTCCGTCGTCCCCGTCTTGCCCGCGGCCGGACGGCCGAGGTCACGCGCCGCGAAGCCGGTGCCGTTGTTCACCGTGCGGTTCAGTGCGTACGTCACCGTGTCCGCGACCTCTTCGGGGAAGGAGCGGTCGGGTGCAGGCGTGTACTCCCAGAGCACTCCCTCGTTCGGTCCAAGGACGCGGCGGATGAGGGTCGTGGGTGCCGTGACACCCCGCGCCGCGAAGGTCGCGTATGCGTTGGCCATGTCGACGGCCGACGGTGATGCCGTGCCGAGCACGAAGGTCAGGTCGAGGTTGTCCAGGTTCAGACCCGGTGTGGACTTCGGGATACCCGCGCGCAGGGCCGCGCGCGCCACCTTCTTCACACCGATACTCGATTCCATCTCGACGTACGCGGAGTTGATCGACTTCTCCGTTGCCTCGAGCAGCGTCACGTTGCCATAGGACTTCTTGTCGTAGTTGTTGAGCGTGTAGCCCTGCACCGTGATCGGGGAATCACCGGACCACACCGACTTCAACGGAACCTTCTCGTCGATCGCGGCCGCGAGAGCGAAGGGTTTGAAGGTGGACCCGGCCTGCGCGAATCGTGTGGTCGCGTTGTTGACCTGGTCGGTGATGAAGTCCTTGCCGCCATACATCGCCACGATCTCGCCGGTTCCCGGGCGCACCGCCGCCAAGCCGATCCGCACGCCCTTGGTGTCCGACGTCGGACCCTGGGTGCGCACCGCGCGTTCCGCGGAACGTTGGGCGCGGCGCTCGATGGTGGTCACGATGCGCAAACCACCGCTTTGGATCTGTTCGTCGTCGAAGCCCAATGCCTGCAACTGTTCCTGCACGGCTGTGAGGATGTAGCCGGTCTGGCCACCCAGTCGATTTCCGGTGTGGGAATCTGCGATCTCCGGGAATCGGGCGGCATCACGCTGCTCGTCGTTCACCCACCCCTCGTCGCGCATCGCATCCATCACGTAGGTCCAGCGACCCTGGAGTCCGGTGAGGTTCTCCTCGGGAGAAAGGCCGCCCGGTGACTTGAGCAGTGCAGCGAGGACTGCACTCTGTTCCACCGTCAGCTGGTTGGCGGGGACACGGAAGTACGCCATCGATGCCGCCTGGATGCCTTCGGCATCGCGACCGAAGAAGCTGGTGTTGAGGTAGTTCTCCAGGATCGTGTCTTTGGAAACGATCGTCTCGAGTTTGAATGCGAGCAGTGCTTCCTTGATCTTGCGCTGCCAGCTGCGCTCCTGGGTCAGATACGCGTTCTTCGCATACTGCTGCGTGATCGTCGAACCACCCTGCGTCGAGTCGGTGAACGCGTTGTTGAGTGCCGCGCGCACGATGCCCAGCGGCGAGATCCCACCGTGGTCGTAGAAGCCGCGATCCTCGGCGGCGAGCACCGCCTGCTGCGTGTGCAGGGGCACGTTCGCGAGCGGGATGCTCTGTCGGGTGGAGTCGGTGAGTCGACCGATCTCCTGCCGACCCCCGGCGTAGTAGACGACGGTCGCCTGACTGGTGACGACGTCGTTGGGGTTGGGGATCTCGGTCCGCGCCACCAGGAAGGCGAATGCGGCGAACCCGAGGGAGCCGACCAGCACCCCGGCCAGGAGAAGTCCACGCACCCAGGCGCGGCGTCGGGGGCGGGTCGGACGACCCTCGGGTGGGTTCGGGGGACCACCCGCCGGACGACGGGCGGGCCGGGGGGGTCCGGCGGGGCGGCGTGGGGGGGCCGTCGAGCGGCCGGGACGGGGTCGGGCGCCGGAGGGTGGACGGCGCCCCGAGGGGGGTCGTCTGGCCTCATGTGTCACGGCGCACCTCGATGGGGAAGAAGGATCTCCCCAAGTGCATCAGAAATCACACCCGTCACGCGGGCGGCACGCCGATGGTCAGTCGGTCGGGGGCCTCCGGGGGACCCCGTCGCCCAGGACATAGCGCCGGATCATGAAGTTCCACTCACAGCGCTGACAGACCTCGACCACGTAGACGGTGAACTCCCCGAACTGGCCGGCCATGGCCGCGAGCTCCTCCGCGGTGCGGATCCGCCCGGCATAGGGGCCGAGGGCATCGCCATAGACATAGGACAGGTGGACCAGTTCCTCGCGCTTGCAGGCGGGGCACCGGTCACCGCTGGGCTCCCCGTGGTGCCGGGCAGCGCGCAGGAGATAGGGGTCGGCTTCGCAGTAGTTCGAGGTGAGCGCGCCCCCGGTGTGCAGGTCGCGCAGGGCAGCCCGACGCTGCAGCGCGTAGTCGACGCGCGCGCGCGGCCGAGCGGGATCGTCGACGGGCTCCGCCGGAGGCAGCGGCCCGCGACTGCGTGCCGGTGTCGACGACTCACCACGCGCGAGGGTGCCGCGCAGTGTGTTGTGTCTCGGTGCAGCCATGGTCTGGGGAGTGTACGTCGGATTCGACGCTAGCGTCACGTCATGGGCGAGCACCGGGGTCACCTGCGCGCGATCCTGCGCGGTCGCGACTTCCGACTCCTCTACTCCACACGCGTCACCGGCCAATTCGGTGACGGACTCCTGCAATCGGCACTCGCAACGTTCGTGTTGTTCTCGCCTGAGCGCGCACCGACCGCCGCCGCGATTGCCGCCTCCTTCGCGATCCTGCTCCTGCCCTATTCGGTGATCGGACCGTTCGCCGGTGTTCTGCTCGACCGGTGGAGCCGCCGTCAGGTGCTGGTGCGCGCGAACATCCTCAAGGGTCTGCTCGTGATCCCGGTGATTGCGGCATTCCTCGCTGCGAACGACGG
>JBEIHR010000141.1:0-4513 GCA_040381195.1 Rubricoccaceae bacterium | reverse complement strand
GGGCTCACGACTATCGCGATGGGGACACTCCCCACTACCGTGGTCGACGTAACCGTACCTGATGCGACATTGATCACGTTGACCGCGTTGCTCGCCATGTTCGACACATACACGGTAGCGCTGTCAGGGCTGAAGGCCGCGGACACCGCGGCTCCTCCGGGAAGCGACACAGTTCGCACGTCTCCAGCCGCGGTGGTCGTCGTGAAGAGTCCCACAAGATTTTGAATGCCCCGGCACGTGAGAAACGTGACTCCATCCGGGGCGGCAATCACGCATCCCGGGCGGTTTACTTGCAGTCTTGCGAGTACGTTGCCGGTCGAGGTCTGAATCTTGGCAATCTCGTTGACTGGCGGAGACGGCGGCGGCCCATTGTCCGCAGACGGAATGAAGACCAAGGAGCCGTCACCCGAGACAGCTCCCTTAAAGGGGCGAGACAAGAGTTCGGTGGTCTGGAGCACGGCGGCACCTGGAAGGTCAATAACAGTGGCACTTGGCCTTGTGAAGTTGTAGTTCGAAACATATGCCTTCCCACCATCCGGGGTGATAACTAGACCGATGGGGTTGTCCTGCGTAGGCACAGCCGTGACAGCGCCGGAAGCGCGGTTGATGATGCTCGCATTGTCCGAGTCGCTATTCGCTGTCACGATACGAACACCGTCTGGCGTGACGGCAAGACCGGCGGGGTTGTCTCCGACGGTGTATCGAGCCGTGATGGTGGGTAGATCTGTCGCATGGACAGGCGTTGCGGGAGCGAAAAAGGCACTAGCGGCAACGACCGCAAGGACTACGGCAAGACGCTGAGCGCCGAGACGGCCCATCAGTGGGAACTTGCCTCGTCCTGGGTCGCTGCCTCGAACATCGTGGTCACGGAGCCGTCGGTGAACACTTCGTTGATCGCCTTGGCCAGGAGCGGCGCGATGGGGAGAACGGTGAGCTTCTCGAAGCGGTGCTCCGGCGGGATGGGCAGGGTGTCCGTGACCACGACCTCGCTGATCGCGGAGTTCTGCAGGCGCTCCCGGGCCGGGTCGCTCAGGATGCCGTGGGTGGCGGCGACAATCACCTGGGAGGCGCCCTGCTCGAAGAGGGTCTCGGCGGCCTTCACGATGGTGCCGCCGGTGTCGATCATGTCGTCGACGAGCACACAGATGCGGTCCTGCACATCACCGACGACCTCGAATACACGCACGTGATTGGGGACGTCCGGGTCGCGGCGCTTGTGGATGATCGCCAGCGGTGCACCGAGCACGTCGGTCCAGCGCTCGGCCACGCGCACGCGCCCGGCGTCGGGTGAGACCACGGTGATCTGGTCTCTGGGCAGCTTCGCGGATACATGTGCTGCCAGCAGCGGTAAGGCGAAGAGGTGATCCACGGGCCCGTCGAAGAACCCTTGGATCTGTGAGGTGTGGAGATCGACGGTCATCAATCGATCCGCGCCGGCGGTGTGGAACAGGTCGGCCATGAGGCGCGCGGAGATCGGTTCGCGCCCGCGGTGCTTCTTGTCCTGGCGCGAATAGCCATAGAACGGAACGACCACGGTGATGCGCTTCGCCGATGCACGCTTGAGCGCATCGATCATGATGAGTTGCTCCATGATCCAGGTGTTGATCGGCGTGGTGTGGCTCTGCAGAACGAACGCATCCGTACCGCGTACCGATTCCTGGAAGCGGATGAAGATCTCGCCGTTGGCGAAGTCGTACGCGAGCGTGGGCGAGACCTGGATGCCGAGTTCGTCGGCGACCTGTTGCGCGAGTTCCGGGTGAGACCGTCCGGCCAAGAGCACCAGCTTCTTCTGGGTGGGCACGGACTTCTCGGCCACTAGTCCTCCTGGTCGTCGTTGGGGGAAACCCTGTCAGATACATCCCCGGCGGCGCGCGCCGCCTCCGCCGATGCGCTACCGGCACGTCGGCGCAGGACCCAGCCGCGGATCGTGCGCTGCTTGGCCCGACCCACCCCGAGGGCACCGGGCGGGACGTCGTCGGTGATGACCGAACCGGCGGCGGTGTAGGCGCCATCGCCGATCGTGACCGGGGCCACCAGCATCGTGTCCGAGCCGATGCGGACATCGCGCCCGATCACGGTGCGGTGCTTGTCCTGACCGTCGTAATTCACCACCACGGTCGCCGCCCCGATATTGGTGCCCTCCCCCACCTCGGCATCCCCGACGTAGGAGAGGTGCGGAACCTTGGCACCGTCACCGATCTGGGAGTTCTTGATTTCGACGTAGGCACCGGCCTTGGTGTCCGCGCCGAGTGTGGTCCCGGGCCGCAGGTAGGTATAGGGACCGACGGTGGCCCGCGGGCCGATCACGGCCAACTCCGCCCAGGTATGCCGCACCTCGGCGTCGGCACCGACCTCGCAGGAGATCAATGTGGTGCCGGGGCCGATCTGCGCGCCGGTCGCGATGGTCGTGGGACCGCGCAGCACGGTCTGCGGGGCGAGGGTGACGTCCGCGGCGAGATCGACGTCGACATCGATCCATGTCGATCCCGGATCCGCGATGGTGACGCCCTCGGTCATCCAGTGCACATTGATCCGATCGCGCATGATCGCTCCCGCCTCGGCGAGTTGCACGCGATCGTTCACCCCGAGGATCTCGGTGGGATCGTCCACCACGGAGGCGGAGACCGGCTGAGAGTTGCTCCGCAGGATCGCGATCACATCGGTGAGGTACTCCTCGCCCTGCGCGTTCTGCGTGGTGATCGCAGCCAGAGACTCGGTCAATCGCTGCGCATCGAAGGCATACATTCCCGAGTTGATCTCGGTGATCTCGAGTTGATCGGGGTTGGCGTCACGATGTTCGACGATGGCGATGACGGAACCGTTCGCATCGCGCACGATCCGTCCGTATCCCATGGGGTCGTCGAGGTCCGCGGTCACCATCGTGGCCATCGCGCCCTGGCCAACATGCGACTCGACGAGTTCTACAACGGTCGGACCCGTGAGCAGCGGCGTGTCACCGGTGAGCACCACCACAGGACCGCCCGTCAGATTCGCACCACGCTCAGCAAGGTCTGCCAATGCGATGCGCACCGCGTGCCCCGTACCGCGCTGCTCCTCCTGCACGACCGTGAGCGCCCAGGGCGCCACCTCCGCGAGGTGCGCCACCACCTGGTCACGACCGTGGCCCACGACCACCATCAGGTGCTCGGGTTCCGTCGCTGCAGCGGCCTCGACGACGTGTCCGAGCAGGGTCCGCCCGGCGATGGTGTGCAGCACCTTGGGGGTGGCCGACTTCATCCGCTTGCCCTCGCCCGCGGCGAGGATGATCACGACGGAGGGTCGGTGGCTCACGGGTGCATCCTTCCGCATCGGAGGGGGCTTGGGATACCGCCTAGCTCGTCTCCCTTGATCAGCGAGAACCTGCCCTCAGAGAAGCGAGCGGGACCACAAGAGGGTCCCCACCAGAGACGAGCCTGTTGTCGTTTGTGACCAGCGCACGGCAACCGTTGTTCGTCGCCGTCGCTACGTGCAGGGAATCGGCGAAATCCAGACCCGACTGTCCGCGAAGGCGCGCCGAGGCTTCGAAGTCTCTGCGGGTGTGATCGAGGACTAGGAAGAGGTCGTCGTTGTTGAGCAGGTCCCGCGCGGTCTCCACCGCGTGCGCATCGCCCCGGCGGTATGGCCCGGTGAGAACTTCCGAGCAGACCGCAGCCGAGATGAACGCGTTATAGGTCCCGTCTGCGCAGTCGGCAAGAAACGATCTCGCCGCCTGCCCGAATCGGGGGTCGTCCTCAAGGACGTAGATCAAGACATTCGAATCCACGTACACCGGGTCGCCCGCGCAGAGGGACATCAGATGCCGTCACGATTCCACGATGCGCGATCGCGATCGATGGTCGCCTGGATCTCCTCATGGGTCGAGCCCCAGACACCCTTGAGGGCCCCGTACGCGCGCTCCACCGCAGCACGCGCGGCCTGGCGACTTCGAAAGCGAATGATGAGAGCGTTCCCCTGCACCGTGACCTCACCGGTATCCCCCACGCGCAGGCCCAGTTCCTCCACCGCCTCCGGCGGAAGGGTGATCTGGTTTCGTTGACGAACAGTGACGTGTCCCATGGAGTCCTCAGAAAACGATGAGATTTTCTGAAACTCTACGTCTGTTGTCGTCATCGGTCAATCGTGGGACAGAAGTTCGCGCTTCGAAAGAGGTCGCTGTGGAGATGTGGACAGCGACTACAGCGGCGTGACGTACGCGCCGGAGATACCGCCATCCACGAGGAAGTTCGACGCGGTAATGAAGGAGGAATCATCGCTGGCGAGGAAGGCCACGGCGGCGGCGATCTCCTCCGGTTCCCCGAACCGGCCCACCGGGATATGGACCAGGCGACGGGCAGCCCGCTCAGGATCCTTGGCGAAGAGCTCCATGAGAAGTGGTGTGGCGACCGGTCCGGGTGACAGCGCATTGACCCGGATACCACTGCGCGCGAACTGCACGCCGAGTTCCCGGGTCATCGCGAGCACGCCACCCTTCGAGGCGGTGTAGGAGATCTGCGAGGTGGCGGCGGCCATGGTC
>JBEIHR010000140.1:0-4517 GCA_040381195.1 Rubricoccaceae bacterium | reverse complement strand
GCAGTGGACAACAACACAAGACCACGCCAGGCTGAACGCCGATACACGCCGGACCCAACTGATTTTTCACATCTACTCATACCCTGCACCCAACCAGCCTCCTGCTGGTTCCGCCTCACCCGAAAAGGGTGATTTTGTGAAGTGGCGGTCCATCGTCGGAGTCGACCGGTGCGTCAGAGGCGCCTGCTGCAACGGCCGAGCGGCGCCTTGGCCCCTCGCTACGACGATGACTCAACATTGTGCTCGCATGACTCATGGTGATTCCCCCTTGGCGGTTTCGCTTGTGCGGTGTGTTGAGGGCCAGCGACCAATGACAGGACGCGCGATCTCACGGTGAGTATCTCGGACCACCCACTCCACCACCTCACTCGAAAAAAGTGATTCTTCGAATTCGGAGGATAATTCCGAGACGCCAACACATTCACCCGAATCGGGTGATGCACCATCCGTCCCAAGCCGGTTGACTCCCGTCTATGAATTCAGCCACGACCTCTGCCCGCACACCCCGACGGATCCGCCGTGCGCTACCCGTTCTCGCCGCTTTTTTGGGCGTCGTCGCCCTGACAGGCGTAGCAGGCTGCAGTAACGACAACACATCCCGAACCGTCACGGTCACCCACGGACCAGTGGCCGCCCCCACCTTCGTCGACCTCGGGGCCAAGGGTCCATCCGCCGGTGACCAACGGATCTTTTCCTTCGACGCTGAGTCCGAGGGCACGCTGGTCCATCTGGATTGGATTATGACAACGATTGCAATTGATTCGCCCGAACCCGAGGTGGAGACACGGATGAACTCCGCCGTATTCTCATTCGGCGGGTCCGATGACACTCTTCTGCTCCAGGGCACCGGTTGGTACCCCGGTGAGGCAGCCACCTTCAAAGTATCCGCCACTCTCAATCGTGCGATTGTTGGCGGGACCGGCAAGTACCGAGGCGCCTCAGGCTGGGTGGAGAGCACCCACAACGCCGACGACACCTGGACCCACGTGTTCTACATCAACTGACCCGGGGCTGCACTACAGCACCAACCTGATTCAGGTCGTTCGACCTCACGACGAGTGTCACGAACCGCCCACTCCACCGCCTCACACGAAAATGGTGATCTTCGAACATCCAGCCGCCGTCGACCTGGCGATCGCTGCCGAACGGACGAGCATCCTGCGTGTGAAACCTCACCGGTCCGTTGTGTCATACCGATATCCGAGTTCGACCGTGGACTCGAGCGAAGCAATCGTGCGGTCGAACCAGGGCCACATCGTGCTCGTCGGCGTGTAGCCGGCTGCGTCGGCAGGGAACGGGGTCCCGTGGCGCTCCTGCCACTCGGCCCAGAGGCGGTCGACGTTGGCATGGTGCAAGTAGAACACGGGATCGTTCGGACTGGTGTTGTAGAGCATCGTCCCACCGCGCATCGTCCCGGTTTCGTCCTGCCACAGCCCGCCGACCCACATGTGGACCCCGTTGTGCAGATTGTGGGCGCCACCGGCGTTCTCCGAGATGTTCTGCCATCCGTTGCTGCAGTCGGGCGGTAGCGCCATGTCCCACCCCTCGACGAAGTTGCGGAAGCTGTGATCCGGGTCGGCCGTGGCGTCCCACGGGGCATCGTCGTACCGGTCGACACCGAGTGCGCCGAGCACCTCGTCGTCGGTGGGCAGCGACATCGTGGCGCCATCGGGCATCACCCCGAACCTGCGGACCAAATAGTCGGTCTGCGGCGCGATCGCTTCTTGGACCACCTCGGGATCGAGCACCGTCAGTGCGTAAATGCCCTTTGCGAACGGACCGTCCATCACGGCATATCCCTGGTCAGGATCGCCGTCTCCCCCCATCAAGGCATCGCTGAAGACGGCGGTCGTTGAGTCCTCCTCGGTCCAGTCCCAGTACGGCAGTCGGATCGTCGGGTCACCACTCACCTGCTGGAGAGCTGTCTCGTATCGAAGGAGGAACTCGCGATGCCACGGCAGGAAGAGCGGAGAGTTGTGAGCGGCACCGACGGCACCGCGCGCCAACTCGCACGAGAAGGCCTGGCGGTGCCAGTCGACGAACATCGCGTACCAACTCATCGACTCGTCACCGGGAGCAGGGGTGGTCTGGAGCAGCCTGACCGCGGCGACGAATGCCTTGGTCTGCTCAGCGGTGAGTTCCGCTGCGTCCTGGCGAACACCGGGCGCGACATCGACGGTCGAGCTTGAGTCGTCACCGGCAGCGTCGGAACATGCCGCGAGCGGCACGAGCGACACCACCACACCCACGAGAAGAGCGCAAGAACGGTGGAATGGCATAGGTCTGAACGTCCTGAAGCGGTGAGAATCCCTCGACGCGACGACTCTCCAGCGATCGTCGGAGCGAAGTGTCGAATGATGATTCATCCGGTGCCTTGTCTCCCGGCGATGACCGCTTCGATGCGCTGAGCGAGGTCCCAGAAGTCCATGACCCCCCATCCCGTGGCCGCGTCGTAACCCGGCGCTGCACTACAGCACCCAACTTGATGAACGTCGTTACTTCCCGACACGATGTCGAGGTACCCGCCAGAGACATCACCAGCCGCCGCCCGGTTACGCGCCACCGCGTACAGCCCGGGATTCAGCGCACCGAGTCGCACGGGAGCCATCTCGGTATCGCTGAGGTACTGCAGGATGAGCGCGGTGCCCGCCGCAGCGCCGGGAGCAGTCGCCGAGGTGCCGCCATTCACCTGCCACACACAGGCACCTGCCGTATCGCATGTGGGGATCGGCCCGAGGTTGGCCGGGTTTGCCACGAAGGCAACGTCAGGCACGATGCGATTGGTCCCGTCGATGGGGATGTCGGCCTGCCATGGTGGCCGTGGGATACGGCTGGTGCGCCCGCCGCCACCGCCAAACCCGTTCTCACCCCAGGCCACTTCATCCACGATCGTCCCGTCGGCCTCGATGAGGCTGGTCCCCCCGACCCCGGTGACCCATGGCGACGACGACGGATATTGCACCTGCTCGGTCAGGTCACCTGGCGCGCACGACGACGACCCGAAGTCACCGGTCGACGCGATCACACTCGTGCCCATCGCCGCCGCTCCCATCAGTAGTCGTTCGCTCACTGCAACCTCCGCGTCGGTTACGAGCGGCTCGCAAAAGCCAAGACTCAGAGAAATCAACGCCGGTAGGCCGTTGGGTCCATTCGCGCTTGCCATCACCGCCGCAAGTCCGATTGCAAGGGGCGCATAGGAGTTCACTTGATAGATGTCGATCCCGTCGAGGCCTGGAGCGATGAGCGCAGCTGCGGCAATGTCAAGCGTGGACTCGACGGCCCGCTCAGCAAAGGCCTCGGGCGTCGACGCGTCGGCGTTCACCACTGTGACCGGCGGAATCTTGAATGGACGGCACGCCTCGAACAAGTCGATGGCTCGTTGCGAGGTGGGCGACACCTCAAGCATCGCCATCCTCACACCCTGCCCGGTCGCCCCGGCGTCGAGTAGCGGCTGGAGTCGGTAATGGCCGCGCAGTAACGGGCCGAGGCCCAGCACCTCTGGACACGGAGGGGCGACCGGAGCAGGATCGGCCGCTGCGGCAACCTTTGTGGTCGTGTCGCGATCGACCACCATGGTGAGGCCGACGACCTCGGTGGCGTACGCCTCGAGCTGCTCCGGTACTGCGGGCCGCTCGTTCGGAACGGCGAGCACGCCCGAGGCACCGAGTGGCACGGTGACAATCGGTGTGCCGAAGAATGTCGCTGCATCGATGGCGCTCATCTCGCCGACCAGCAGGCCGCCCGTCGGGTCGAGACCTCCTGTGAACCCGGCCGTCGTCAACACCTCGAGCGCGGCGGCTGCATCGGTCGCAGGGGCACCGAACTGCGCAGCGACTTCGGCGGGCGTGAGCCAGTCGAGGTACGTCGCTTTGCTCGGGCTACTCCGCTCGAGGGCCGCAGCAGCCAGACCCACATCGTCACGGCGCAGACCCACGATCACCGACAGCACCAGGTCATCGGGAGCCTGATTCGCCGTCCTCTCCGGAGCCGACGACCCGCACGCCGCAAGGCCATTCAGGGCGAGGGCCGACACAATGGCGACACCAACGACAGACATGCGGCGACTGCGGACTCGGGCACGGACATGGGGCATGAGTGCAGTGAAGCACTCGCCCATGAAGACGGAATCACCCGAATCGGGTGATTTTGTGCCGTGCCCATGGCCCAGCGACGGAGTGATCCACGGTCCACAGTACGCCCGAAGGCCACCAGAGGCGGTGGCTGGGCCGCACAAGCGTTCTCGATTGCCCTCTCGCCGAGAGTCGCACACGATGCTGCGGTGCAACAGACATCGAAGCGGCCAACGCCACCGAAATATCACCCTTTTCGGGTGAGGCGGTGGAACGGGTGGCCCGTGATACTCACCGTGAGGTCGAGCGTCCTGTCATTGGTCGCCGGCCCTGAACTCGACATAAGGAAAACCACCAAGGGGGAATCGCCATGAGTCAAGCGAGCGCAACGTTGAGTCATCGTCGTAGCGAGGGGCCACGGCGCCGCTCGATCGTTCCAGTGACGCT
>JBEIHR010000139.1:0-4529 GCA_040381195.1 Rubricoccaceae bacterium | reverse complement strand
CGCAGCCTTCGCCGCGGCGACCGCGGTCTCCACGACCTTGGCGCGCTCCTCGTGGGTGAGGGTCTGGTACTCCCCGAGCGAGCCGTTGCACACCACGCCATCGCTGCCATTGCGCACCAGCCAGTCGACATGGTCGGCGTAACGGGCGTAGTCCACGGCGCCGTCGGCGTCGAAGGGCAGGGCGGTCGCGGTGAGGATGCCGCGCCAGGGGGTCTCGGTCATGGGGTCTCCCGGGTCAGTGCTGTGGATGGGCCATCAAGTGGGCCCAGCAGATGGGCTCAGTGGAATATTACATACCACCGCGCCCCCGTCAACCCCACCCCCGTTTCTCCCGCTTAGCGGGACAAGCGGGGCTCTGAGGACGGGATTCGGGGCCTAAAGCCCCGTTTCTCCCGCTTAGCGGGACAAACGGGGCTCAACAGGTGCACACGAGTGGCCAAAGCCCCGTTTCTCCCGCTTAGCGGGACAAACGGGGTGGGGCGGGTGCGGTGGGTGTGATCGACACCGCAGGTTCACGGACCCGCGCTGGCACGTCCATAATGTTCGCGGGCCGACGATCCGCGCCCGGTGCCGTGCGAGGAGGACTCCCATGAAGCGTGTGCTCATCTCGCTGGCTGCAGGAATTGCGGTCACCTGCTCGGCCCTGAGTGCCCCAGCCGCGACTGCGGCTCCCGGTGGGGCCATCGAGGACACCTCCCCGGCGGTCACCTCGATGACCCCCGAGGTGCACCACCGGCAGTCCATCTTCAGCGTCCAGTTCGAGGCCGCGCAGCCGAAGGAGCGCCGCTTCGTCACCAGCGTCCTGGCCGTCAAGGACACCACCGACCGCCTCTTCCTCGGCCAGGAGCTCTCCTGCACGAGTCCGTCAGGGGTGACCACCATCGGCATCGAGACCGGACGCAACTTCTGGCAGGGCGGCCTCGGCAAGACAGTGGGCTCGTTCGTCCTGCGGGTCAATGAGAAGGGCACCTGGACCTGCCAGTCCACCGTCAACCTCTGCGAGCCCGGCAACTGCGACTCCGGCCAGGGGTCGGGCACCCTCACCCTCGACGCCGGGGCCGGCGGTGCGGTGTCACAGATGAGAGTGAGCCAGCCGCTCACCTCGTGGTCCAAGAGCACGCGCATCGTGACCCGCGACACCGCCCTTCGCCCGGGCAAGTCCGTGACCTTCAGCAAGACAGTCCCTGTGGCCGCCGGAGCGACGCCTGCGGTGGTCGCAGAAGTCTCATTCAGCAACTGCATCGAGCCGACGTACCCGAACGTATGTGCCTCGATTCCGTCCCACGACATCAATGGCTCGGCAACGGCATCCATCGGCATGACGGTTACCCAGGTGCCGAAGACGAAGGGCGCCACATGCGCCGTCGTCAAGGCCAGCCCCGCACAAGGTGCCATTACCCGCACGATCACTTCCGCCCAGCACCACGCGACGTTCTCCATGGAGATTCCGCAGATTGCCCTGAGCGCGTCACCAGACTGCACTGACAACGTCAAGGTCGCAGTGACCTTCACGGCGTTGAAGGGCAACGGCATCGCCATCGAGGGTGGCTCGAACAAGAAGCCGATGGCGCTGGTGAGCGTTGGCGACATCGACTCGTCCTATCAAGTCGTCCCCGTACTGCAGTAGGCGAGGCGACGATGGCGCACTCCGTCGTGCTCCACGTCGGTCCGCGGAAGACAGGGAGCACCTTTCTTCAGCGGGCGCTTGTCGCCGAGGCTGCCGCCCTCGCGAACGCAGGAATCCTGTATCCGACCGTGCTGAAGGGCGTGGCACGACACAATCACGTATCTGCCACCTATGCCGTTCCGGGGATGCGTGACGGGAAGTCCGAGGATCAGTGGGCTGACGTCGACGAGGCTGTCATCACCGATCTTGCTCGGCAGGTGAGTGACTGGCAGGGGCCGGTGATCCTGTCATCCGAGGCACTGGGCGGCATGACCGCACAGGATGCACAGCGCTTCCTGGATCGGCTGCCGCGCGTCCCGATCAGCGTGGTCGCCACCATCCGAGCCCTTCCCGATGTCGTACTGTCCTCCTGGGCCCAGCACGTGCGCAACCTGCACCGAGAGTCACTTGATGCCTACGTGGAACGTCGCATCGAGGAGCGCCCCCCGATCACAGCAGACGAGCGGTGGGCGCGATGGAATGACGACGAGCACGCCACGTTCTGGCGCAGCTACGACTACCCGGGCCTGCTCAGTCGCTGGAAGGCACTTGGCCTACCCGTCACCGCGGTCATCGTGCCTCCCTCGCACGCGCCGATGAGCGACCTCTGGTCGCGCTTCCGTGCCGCTGCGCAACTCGATGGCATTCCCCGTGAATGTCCATCGGTGGACGACGTCAGCGCCAACACCTCCCTGCGACTGGAGGAGCTCGAGGTCATCCGACGTGCGGTACAGCACGGCCGGGAGCAGGGCCGAACGCTCGCGCAGATGAAGTCTCTGCGCGGTCACCGGTGGATGCCTGATCCGACGGCAAGGCCCAGCGGAGGAACGCGACCGGGCCTGACCCCGGAGCACGCGCGGGTGTTCGAGAGGTGGGCGCAGGAGGATGCCGACGCGCTGCTGGCAGGCGGCTACGACATCGTTGGCGATCACCGTGACCTATTGGCTTCCGCCCGTCAGCGGGAGCAGCCCGAGCCACGGACCTATGCCGCCTTCGCCGGCTACCTCGTGGCCGACAAGCTGCTCGAGGTGCACGACCGCCAGACCTCACGCCTACGCCGACTCCGGCGGTTCACCCGTCGCGCGCTGCGGTGGGGTCTGCGCTACTCGCGCGCGGTGATGCGGAGGGTGGAACGGTGATCCGCCGTCTATACCTGCACATCGGCCCGCGCAAGTCGGGTACGACGTACCTGCAGCACGGCCTCGTAGCAAGCGAAGCGTCATTGAAGTCCGCGGGCCTGACCTACCCGCTGCGGGATGTCACCGGCCACCTTGGCCTGAACCACGAGGCTGCCCTCCTCGACGCCGCCTCTCTGCAACCGGGCTATCGCGCGACCGCGCTGCGCTCGGCATTGGACCGCGCCCACGCCGACGTGGTCCTGTCCGGAGAGGCGGTCGCCGGTCTCACGCCGTCCGCCGCAAAGCGACTGGTGGCCTATCTCGACGTCGCCGAGGTTCACGCAGTGATCACGGCCAGAGTGATCAGTCGCGTGCTTCCGTCGACGTGGCAGCAGAGTGTGCGCAACGGTCGGGTCGCCTCCTTCGCCACCTTCCTCGAGGACGTCCGCCGGAAGGACGAGGAACGACAGGCGGCACCTGCGTCCTGGCAGGAGGACCCCACCCAGGACTTCTGGCGGTCGCATGCGATCGCCGACCTGGCTGAGCGCTGGCTCGGGTACGCCAGCAGGGTCTCCGTCGTGACGGTGCCGGCCAGGACGTCGGCTCCCAATGTTCTGTGGCGGCGGTTCCTCGGATCCCTCGGCGTCGATCTCGCCCGTCATCCGGATCTGGATGCCGGCGCGCCCGTCCCGCAGCACGAGGGAATCACCGCCAGTGAGGCGCTGCTTCTTCGAGAAGTCATGCAGCAGCTCGCCCAGGCTGGCCTCGACGTCGAGGATCGGGGACGGTGGGCCCGTCGACTGGTCAGTGAGGTGTTCCAGCCACGACCGGTCCGTGGTTCACGCCTGACCACACCGCCCGACGTGTGGCCGATCGCGCAAGCCTGGGGCCAGCGGGACATCGTGCATCTGACCGCACTGGTCGCCGAAGGGCACGTGACCCTCATCGGGGATATCGAGGATCTGCACGTTGATCCCAGTCCTCCCTCGGTTGAACCCAACAAGGAGCTCGCGCGGGAGATCGCGGATCTCGGCGGTCGGTGCGTGGCCTACCTGGAGGCTGCCCGATGATCGTCGTGATCTGCGGACAGCACCGCTCCGGGTCGACGCTCGCCTGGCAGATCACCGGTGAGCTTCTGAGCGCAACGCGATCGGTCTCGATGCCGATGCGCACACCGGCGAACCAGCTACGGCTGCACGCACTCCGGCCTCAGCATGTGCGCATGGTCAAGGTCCACTACTCACCCACCGTGCCCAAGCGACACTTTCCGCAACGTGGCGCGCACTACGTCTACACCTTTCGTGATCCCCGGGACGTGGCCGCGTCGCTGATCCGCAAGGGTCGGTATGGACCCGAACACGAGAAGCGCGGCGCAGAGGGGGTCGCCTCGATGATCCGACGTGAACTGCGCGGCGACGCGTTCTGGCGCACTCGCGAGAGTCTCTGGATCGGCAAGTACGAGGAGATCACGCAGGACGTTCCCGGCCTGGTGCGCTCCCTGGCTGGCTTCCTGCGGATTCCCATCGATGAGGAGATCGTGACGCGCATCGGCGACCACGTCTCCGTGGAACGGCAGCGCATTCGCGTCGAGGATGTCCGCACGTCCGGCGTCGATCCGTCACTGCGCATCACCTCGAACCACATCACCGATGGGCAGGAGGGCGCCTGGCGAGCGACCCTCACCCCCGAGGAGGTCGCAGCTATCGAGGATCTGGCGGGGGACTGGATGCGCGCCCACGGCTATG
>JBEIHR010000138.1:0-4648 GCA_040381195.1 Rubricoccaceae bacterium | reverse complement strand
TCTCGTCGTCAATAGTTTAGCGTTCAACTACCTTCCCGGCAAGACGGTGACAGGATGGAGAGGTGATTCCACCTCTCGTCGTCCCCGCCCTCGGACTCACCCGCATCGTGATCGGGGCGGGACTCCTCATCAATCCGACGGGTCTCGGTCGCGCCCTGGGCGCCAGCGACCCGCCGCAGACTGCACCCCTCGGTCGACTCCTCGGTGCGCGGGAGATCGCCATCGGACTGGGAACACTGGTGGCGTGGCGCCGCGGCCAATCCACTGCGGCGTGGGTTGCCGCGCAGGCGATCAGCGATGGAAGTGACACCGCGGCCTTCGCTGCCGCTGCGATCTCCGGTCGCGTGTCACCTGCGCGGGGCTGGGGGATGGCGGCGTTTGCAGCCTCGGGTGCGATCAGCGAGGCGCTGACCGCCATCGCTCTCGCGAAAGCGGACCGTGCGTCCGCTCTACAGTGAGCGCCGTGCGTCTACGGGACTTCCAGGCTCTGAGCTTCGACTGCTACGGCACCCTGATCGATTGGGAGGCCGGGATCGCCGCGGTCCTGGAACCCTGGGCCGCATCCCATGGGCGCTCGATGTCCCGCGAGGAACTCCTGACTGCGTACTCCGGCCACGAAGCCCATGCGGAGGAGGAACACCCCAGTGACCTCTACCCGCAGATCCTGGCCCGCGCCCTGCGTGGCCTCGGCGCGCAACTCGGTATTCCCGTTTCTGACGATGACGCAGAGCAACTCGCAGCGTCGGTGCCGCAGTGGCCTGCATTCCCGGACTCCGCCGAGGCCCTCGGTCGTCTCTCCGAGCGGTATGCCCTGATCATCCTGTCGAACATCGACCGGACGTCCTTCGCCGGATCCAACGCGCATCTGAAGGTGACGTTCACCAGCATCCTCACTGCCCAGGACATCGGCTCCTTCAAACCCTCGATCCGGAACTTCCATGCACTTCTCGACGAGGTGGATCGGCTAGGGATCCCGCGAAACGGCCTGCTGCACGTGGCGCAGAGCCTCTTCCACGACCACGTTCCAGCGAAGTCACTCGGGCTTCCCACCGTGTGGATCAACAGGCGTCATGACAATCCCGGCTGGGGTGCCACCCCGGCCCCGCCGGAATCTGTGACGCCCGACTGGACCTTCACCTCGATGAGGGCGTTCGCCGACGCCGTGGACGCCGAAGCGCAGTGATCGTCTAACGCACGGGGACGTTCAACTCGGCAAGCAAGCCTCGGACGCGCCCCTCAATCTCGTCTCTGATCGGGCGCACGGAGTCGACGCCGAGGCCGGCCGGGTCGGTCAACTGCCAATCGACGTAGCGCTTGCCTGGGAAGATCGGACAGGCATCCCCGCAGCCCATGGTCACTACGACGTCGGCGGCGCGGACGACTTCGTCGGTCCAGGGCTTGGGGAACTCCTGGGAGATGTCGATGCCGATCTCGGCCATGGCGGCGACCGCAGAAGGGTTGATGGCGTTGCCGGGCTCCGAGCCACCCGACCACGCGATCGCGCGGTCGCCGGCGAGGTGCCGGAAGTAGCCCAGGGCCATCTGGGAGCGACCCGCATTGTGGGTGCAGAGGAACAGCACGACGGGCCGGTCGTCGTCGCTCTTGCCTTCGACCTTGGCCAGAGCAGATAGGCGCTCCCGCGCGAAACGCTCGGCGAACATCGGGAGGAATGTGTCGTTGGTCAAGCGTGCCGCGAACTCGTCGTAGGACGTGAGCAGGAAGCGTTCGATGGTCTCGGCACTAAACACCCCCGAGAAGTCCTTCTGCAAGAGAAGTGACGAGGAGCGCAACGTGAGGACGTGCGCCTCGGAGATGTCATCACGGTCGATCGCGGTCATGCCGGTGCCGTTCGTGAGCGGGATGGGCGGGTGACACGGGGTGCGAGGGACGTGATGCGGTCGCGGAGTTCTACGACGGTTGCGTTGAATGCCGCGTCGGTCCCCACCGAGGCAGGATCGGGGATCGACCAGTGGATGCGGGGATTGTCCAGATCTGGCAATTCCTCGTTGACAGCGTCGCAGACGGACACGATCACGTCGTCGGGCCTCACGACATCCTCAATCGACCGTGGCTTCGAGTTCCGCACGGACACCCCCGCGCGCGCCGCCGCTTTGACAGCACGGGGGTTGATCTGCGCGGCAGGGGAGGTGCCGGCCGAGGCGCTCGAGACATCACTGGCGTCACGCCAGAGTGCCTCGGCGAGGATCGATCGCGCTGAGTTATGGGTGCACACGAAGACCACACGTGATGCCTGAAGGGGCGCAGGCTCGGGCAGTAGGCCGTCAAGCGTCTGCGGGATGACTTGTACGTAGGTGCGCCGACGATCGTTCTTGGAGTGGACGCGTCGAATGACCCCGGCTTCCTGTAGGACGTTGAGGTGATGGGAGAGCAGGTTCGCCGGAATCTCGAGGGCGGCTGCCAACGCATCGGGGGAGAGGTCCTGCACCGCGAGCAGCTCCAGCACTCCCAGGCGGGTGGGATCGCCTAGGGCAGCGAAGATCCGGGCGCGGTCGTCGCGCGACGGATGATTGGTGCAGGACCTCATTGACTCAATGATTATTGAACTATATTGTCACTGTCAACGCAGAGAAAGTGAACACTTGGTGATGGGCCACACCCTGTTTAGGCGCGCCAGCGCGGAGTTCCTCGGCACGCTCCTTCTTGTCGCAACGGTGGTCGGCTCGGGGATCATGGGCACGCTTCTCAGTGACAACCTCGCCGTCACCCTCCTCATCAACGCCGTCGCCACGGTTGCAGCTCTCGGCGTGCTGATCTGGATCCTCGGCCCCATCTCGGGCGCGCACTTCAACCCTGTCGTGTCCGGTGTGGAGATGGCGCGACGGGAGATGCCGGTGGGGGAGGGCGTGGTCTACGTCGTCTCCCAGGTCGTCGGTGCCTGCCTGGGTGCCGTGCTTGCCAATGTCATGTTCAGTCTTCCCGCCATCGAGACCTCGAGCACGGTGCGTACCGGTGCGGGTGTGTGGATCGGCGAAATCGTCGCCACGGCAGGACTCCTGCTGGTCATCGGCGCACTGACACGCACCGGTCGCGGGACCCTGGGACCGATCCTCGTGCCCGCGTGGATCGGCGCCGCCTACTTCTTCACTGCGTCAACGTCGTTCGCCAATCCGGCCGTGACGATCGGGCGCTCGCTCACCGACACCTTCGCCGGAATCGCGCCGGAATCGGTGCTTCCCTTCATCGGCTTCCAGATCGTGGGTGCCGCGGTGGGTGCCCTCCTGACCGAGTGGTTCTACCCGCGGCGTGGCGTCGCGCCCGAGCCGCTCGACCTCCCGGGACCGGTACACGACGCCCCACGGTGAAACGCCACCTTCGTTGACACGGTTATACCCCCGGGGGTATAGTCCCCCCAGGAAACCGGTCACTGTGGAGGTTAGGAATGTGTAGTCCGGCTGTGTGTCGCAGGTGCCGCAAGGTGACGTACACCGGGTGCGGCATGCATGTGGAGCAGGTACTGGGGACTGTTCCACCCGAGCAGCGCTGCACCTGTCGGTAGGCCCGCGGTATGAACACCATGGGCACCTCGCCCACACCCCAGTTGGGTGTCGTCGAAGCAGTCGCAAAGCTCCAGGAAGGTGCGCTGCTGCTCGACGTGCGCGAAATCAACGAATGGAACGCGGGCCACGCACCCGAGGCCGTCCACGTACCCCTGGGTGAGTTGGGGTCCCATGTCGGTCGTTTGGATCCGGCGCAAGAGATCGTGGTGATTTGCCGTTCCGGACGCCGTTCCGACGATGCTGCGGGTGCCCTTCGTTCCATTGGTTTCGACGCGTTCAACCTTGCCGGCGGCATGCAGGCATGGCAGAAGGCTGGCCGAGATGTCCGCACTCCCTCCGGTGATCCCGGAACTGTCATCTAGTCGCGAAAGGTTGCGCCATGCAGGAAATCGACGTCGTCACCATCGACACTCCGAATCTTGGTGACCGTAGTTATGTCGTCGGCCGCGGCGGAGAGGCGATCGTCATCGATCCACAACGCGATATCGACCGTGTTCAGGAGATCCTGGATGACCAGGGCTGGTCGGTGACCCATGTCCTCGAGACCCACTTCCATAACGACTACGTGAGCGGTGGACTCGAGTTGGCCAAGGTCCTCGGTGCCGAATACGTGGTTCCCGACGGCATGTCGATCTCGTTCGCAGCCACGAGAGTCGCGGACAGTGATGAGCTCGAATCGGGAGCGGGACTTGTGCGGGTTCTGCACACTCCCGGCCACACCCCCAATCACATCAGCTTCGCACTGAACGATGGCCACCAGGATGTGGCGGTGTTCACGGGCGGCTCGCTGCTCTTCGGTAGCGTCGGTCGACCCGACCTCCTCGGAGCGGAGCTCACCGAACCACTCGCTCGTGCCCAGTGGACATCCATGCGCACGATCGCCTCGGATGTCACGCACAGCGCACAGGTCTACCCGACCCACGGTTTCGGGTCCTTCTGTAGCGCTACTGCAACCGTTGGCAATGCGTCGACCCTCGCGGAGCAGATTGCGACGAACCCGGTGTTTCGTGTGGCTGAAGACGCATTCGTTGCTGAACTCATCGCGGGACTGGATGCCTTTCCCGCCTACTACGCCCACATGGGCCCCGCGAACCAGGCGGGAGCGGGCCCCATCGACCTGAGTCCACCCG
>JBEIHR010000137.1:0-4678 GCA_040381195.1 Rubricoccaceae bacterium | reverse complement strand
GTGCCGCACTCTGATCGTCCCCGTGGCGTATGGCCATGGCGGTGCTCTCATCAATCGTCAACTGCGCGGCACCGAGCGAGGGTCCTCGTCGGAGACCTAGTAGCGAGGACAGGCTCATGGCATAGAGCCCGTTACGTGCACCCAGGAGTAGAGCGGTGATCACGGCGGCGAACACACCACCCCCAGCGCCCAGAACACCGACAAGTGCGAACTGGGATGCCCCGGTAAACATCGCCAAGGAGAGGGTCTGGGTCTGCCAGAAGTCCAAGCCGCTCGCAACACTGATCGCGCCGAACGACAGACCGTAGGCACCGGTGGCGACCCCGATCCCGACGGACGTCGAGGTGATGGAGCGTTTCGACACGTCGTGACAGTAGCGGCCAGGGCTAGGCGTCGCCGATGCTCGTCCACCATTGATGTTGGGCGAGGTGGAGATCCTCGCCCACCTCGAGTACCCGACGCCTGCCTCTCGGGCCCCAACCACTGTCGACGAGGAACCGTGCGGCATCCGAGCCCTGATCGATCCAGATCAGCAGGCCCTCCTGCCCACCCGCATGGGCAGCCGCGGCACTCATGAGTCGAGAGCCGTGACCGGAACGACGGTAGGCGGGATCCACCTCGAGGAGATCGATCAGGGTGTGGTCGCTGTCCATCTCATCCGGTGCGAGTGTCGCGAACCCGCGGACGGACCCGGCCTCATCGGTGGCGACCAGGACCACGTGCCGTGTGGTGGTGGCATCCGCGAGGGATCGACGCCACACCTCGCTCGTCACGTCCGGTGAGAGGCGGTCCCATGTCGACTCTGGCCATGCGGGGTAACGCTCACGCCAGGCCCCGAGATGAATCGCCGCGATCGCCCCTGCGTCCTCTGGCCGCGCGACACGGACGAAGGCCATAGCGAGATCATGCCGGATAGGGTTTCGACCGTGCCCGACGCGATTGAATTCCGAAGCGACGTCACCGTCGAATTGGTGCGTGCCAGTGCCCGTGATGCCGACGTCATCTTTGCAGCCCGAGTCTCGACGGCGGGGGAGTCGACTCTGGAGGAGATCGACGCGGATCCGGAACGTTCACGGGGTCTGATCAACTACCTCATGCGCGAGAGGCACGGCAGTCCCTTCGAGCACAATTCGATGACCTTCTTCGTTCGGGCGCCGATCTTCGTGTGGAGGGAACACATGCGGCACCGGATCGCTTCCTACAACGAAGAGTCCGGTCGGTATCGCGAGCTCGAGCCCGTGTTCTACATCCCGGACAGGTCGCGCAATGTCGTCCAGATTGGGAAAACCGGAGCCTATGAGTTCGTTCCGGGCGATGAAGGCCAGTACGCGCTCATCGACTCCGAGATGAGGGCGGCGTGCCTCCAGGCGTACACGGCATACAAGAGCCTGCTCGATGCCGGCGTGGCCCGTGAGGTGGCGCGCATGGTGCTTCCCGTGTCGATCTACTCGAGCGCCTACGTCACGCTGAATGCACGGTCACTGATGAACTTCCTGTCGCTGCGCCTGAAGTCGGATGACTCCCGTTATCCGTCCTATCCCCAGCGGGAGATCGAAATGGTCGCTGAACGTTACGAGGAGGCGTGGTCGACGCTGATGCCGATCACCCACACCGCCTTTGTTGCGAACGGTCGTGTGGCTCCGTGAAGCCCACTAACCTCCTGTCATGAGTTCCGCCCCCTTCGGTGTCATGCTCACCGCGATGGTCTCGCCGTTCAAGGACGACGGTTCGCTCGACCTCGATGGTGCGCAAAGGCTCGCGACGCACCTCGTGGATAACCGTCGCCATGATGGGCTTGTCATCAACGGAACCACCGGCGAGTCTGCGACGAAGACCGACGCGGAGGATGAGGCGATTCTTCGGGCAGTCGTCGAGGCTGTCGGAGACCGCGCGTACGTCATCGCGGGCGTAGGCACCAACGACACACTCCACTCGATCCACGCGGCGCGAACCGCTGAGGCCAGTGGCGCGCATGGGGTCATGGCCGTGACCCCGTACTACAACCGACCGCCCCAGGAGGGTCTCGTCGCCCACTTCCTCGCCATCGCCGACGCAACGGATCTGCCGATGATCACCTACGACATTCCGAAGCGGACTGGTACAGCCATTGAGCTCGACACCCTCAAGCGCATCGCGGAACACCCACGGATCGTTGCGAACAAGGACGCCAAGGGTGACCTCGAATTTGCTCAGTGGGGGATGCGCGAGACGGGCTTGGCCTGGTACTCCGGGGATGATGCCTTGAATCTGGCGCTCATGAGCGTGGGCGCCTGCGGGATGATCTCCGTCGTCGGCCACATCGTGGGTGACCGGCTCGCGCAGATGGCTGACGCAGTGCAGGCGGGTGACATGCGGCGCGCCCGGGAAATCAATTTCTCCCTGCTTCCTGTCTACACCGGAATGTTCCGCACGCAGGGAGTGATCCTGACCAAAGCCGCCTTGGGGCATGTGGGGCTCCCCGCGGGCCCGGTACGGCTCCCCCTCGTTGACGCAACATCGGATCAAGTTGCGCGATTACGGGCTGATCTGACCGCCGGTGGCGTTCCGGGTTACGAATAGCGTGCATCACACCGATCTGGGGCCGCCACCCGCGTTGCAGCCGGGTGTCCTGCGCATCACACCTTTGGGGGGACTCGGCGATATCGGCCGGAACATGACCCTGTTCGAGCTCGATGGGAAGGTTCTGGTGGTCGACTGCGGGGTGCTGTTCCCCGCCGAGGCGCAACCGGGAGTCGATCTCATCCTCCCCGACTTCTCATCGATTGCGGAGCGCCTCGATGACATCGTGGCGGTCGTGCTCACCCACGGCCATGAGGACCACGTCGGAGCGTTGCCGTACCTCCTGCGGTTACGGGCCGACATTCCGATTGTGGGTTCGCGGCTGACACTGGCCCTTGTCGAGGCCAAACTCAAGGAGTTTCGCCTCAGCCCGCCCATGACGCGGGTTTCCGATGGCGAGGTGGTGTCGACGGGACCGTTCACTCTCGAGTTCTTGGCGGTCAACCATTCGATTCCCGACGCAATGGCCGTGTCGATCACCACCTCGGCAGGGCGAATCCTGCACACGGGGGACTTCAAGATGGATCAGCTTCCGCTCGACGGCCGGGTGACGGACCTCAACGGTTTCGCCCGCCTGGGGGATGTGGGAGTAGACGTCCTGATGATCGACAGCACCAATGCCGAGGTGCCGGGCTTCGTACCGAGTGAGAAGGACATCGTCCCGGTGCTGGACAGGGTTTTCACCCGTGCCCGAGGGCGCGTCATCGTGGCCTCCTTCGCATCACACGTGCATCGGGTTCAGCAGATCATCGATACGGCGGTGGCACATGGGCGTCATGTTGCTTTCGTCGGCCGCTCCATGGTGCGGAACATGGCGATTGCTCGCGACCTTGGATATCTGCGCATTCCCGGTGAAACTTTGGTTGCCAGTGATGACATCTCGGCGCTGCCCGACGACCGCGTGGTGTTGATCTGCACCGGTTCCCAGGGGGAGCCGATGTCGGCGCTGTCTCGGATGGCCAATCGCGATCACGCTGTCGTGATCGGTGGCGACGACACTGTCATTTTGGCTTCCTCGTTGATTCCGGGCAATGAGAACGCTGTGAACCGTGTGATCAACGCGCTGGCACGCGAGGAGGTCAACGTCGTTCACAAGGGCAATGCCTTGGTCCATGTCTCCGGCCACGCGGCCGCCGGTGAATTGCGCTACGTCTACAACATCGTCAAGCCCCGCTACGTGATGCCCATCCATGGCGAGTGGCGACACCTGCGCGCAAACGCCCGCATCGCGGAAAGTGTCGGCATCGCCGAGGATCACGTGCTCGTGGTGGACGACGGCGTCAGCGTGGACGTCGATGCGGGCGAGGCGCGGGTGAGTGGGTTCACGCCCGTCGGGCACGTGTATGTCGACGGAGCGGGTGTCGGGGATATCACGGAGGCACACCTGAAGGATCGACGCATCTTGGGCGAAGAGGGGTTCATCTCCGTCTTCGCCGCGGTGGATCTGGTGTCGGGGACGGTGGTGGCGGGCCCCGAGATCCATGCCCGGGGGTTCGGCGCAGACGTCGACGTTGCCGATGTCACCGGACAGGTCCGCCAGACGCTTCTGGATGCCCTCGCCGCCGGCGATGAGGACCTGCATGACCTCCAGCAGCGGGTTCGCCGGGTGGTTGGGCGCTGGGTGAATAGCACCCACCGCCGTCGCCCCATGATCGTCCCGGTGGTCGTCGAAGCCTGAGAGCCCCCGGCAGATGTTGCGCGTGTGACTACCGGGACCAGTGGGGTTCAGCCCCTAGAGTGACGGCGTGGCGTCCCGTACGTCCGCTCCGGCACGCCGGAGTCGACCTTCCCCGACGGGCCGGAAGACCGGCCGGCGTAAGCCTACCCGGAAACCCCTGCAGCCCGGCCCCCTCGTTCGAATCACGGTCGTCATCGGGAAAGGGCTGGGCACCGTGTGGTCGGGCCTGGCGGCGCTGACCGGTGCCGGTGTCCGGGGGTTCGGCCGAGGCGCCCGCGAATTGGACCCCGAGACCCGGCGCGACGGACTGGGTCTCGCCCTTGTGGCCGCCGCCATCGTCGTGGCCGCAGCGACCTGGTTCGGCGTGGACGGCTGGTTTGTGGCCTGGACCGCGCAGATCGGTCGGACGTTCCTCGGCGTCATGTCCCTCGCTGTTCCGAT
>JBEIHR010000136.1:0-4685 GCA_040381195.1 Rubricoccaceae bacterium | reverse complement strand
GGGGCTGGAGGAGGTGAGCGGTGAGTGAGCAGAGGTACTGGTGTCCACAGTGCGGGCCAGAAGGTCCAGGCGACGAGGACGGCTGCTGCACCCGATGCGGATCGACTGCCGTCGGGCGTGGGGCTGAGCTTGCGCTGTGGGAGCGGGCTGAGATGATCCACCTCCGCGCCCAGCTCGCCGCGATGGAGGAGGTGGTGACGGCGGCGCGGAACCTGCTCGACCCGAAGAGGTGGAGTCACCTGAGTGTGCGAGTGAGGTTAGGCGAGCCCCATCTGAGGACCGCCCTCGCCAAGCTCGACGAGGTGCGGGGAGGTGATCATGCCTGACCGCTGCCTGAGCTTCCGTGACGACGACGAGGTGCGCCGCCTCCTCGCGGGGGCGAGCGTGGTGGTGAGGCCGGTGCAATGGCCGGACATCAGCAGCCGTGACAACGTCAACTTCCGTGGCGTGTTTCAGGATGAGGTGGGGTGGTGGGTGGACTGGTATGTTCCGCGCATCGGCGGGACGTTCCTCGATCCTCCTGGTACTGGTCACGGGCCAAGGACGTACATCAAGCCTCCCCTCGCCCCCGGCGACATCCTCGTGGGGCGGGAGGCGTGGAGGGTAATGATTGCGCTGTACATCGAGTACAGAGCTGACGGGGCGCACAGGCAACTCCGAGGTGACGAGGTGTTCTGGCCTTTCAGACCCTGGGACAGTAGCTGGCGCACCCCACAAACGATGCTCGCCGCGCTCGCCCGCATTCGGCGGCGGGTGGGGAGCGTCGAGGCTGTGGAGATCGGGGAGGTCACCAACGCTGACTGGTTCGACGCCGGGTTCAAGGGAAGTGAGATCGCCACGCCGACCGAGCAGGCCCTCGCGTGGTGGGTGACCCGCTACGGGCCTGACTCGTGGTCGGGGTGGGTGTGGGTCTTCTCGGGGCTGGAGGAGGTGAGCGGTGAGTGATCTAACCATTGATGAGATTCTGGCCGGTCTGCGTCTGCGCGTTTACGCTGGAGATGCAGTCTATACGCTGGCAGCCGAAGTCGAGTCCCTCCGCGTCGAGGTGGAGACCCAACAGCGAGCCGCTGGCACGAGACTGGGTGAGCTGGCGGGCCTGGTGGGTCTTGACACGGCAGGGCTGGATCTCCTCGCCGACTGGAGCCCGTTGCGGGATGCGGTGGCCACCCTCCGCGCCCGCGTCGCGGAGCTGGAGGGGGCGTTGAGGCCGTTCGCGGAGATGCCGGACGATGACCTGCCGTTGGGGGTTGGACCGAGGGAGAAGTTCCTCAATGCGCGCCGCCGCCTCGGGCTGGGGGTGGACCGTGGCGAATGAGCTGGAGCGTGCCAGGGAAGCGATTCTCCAATACTTCGTGAGGTCCGAGGACATGCCGCTCGACGTGCTGATCGTCGGTCTCGGAACGTCGGTCCAATCGTTGCAGGACGAGGTGGCAAGGCTCAAGGCCCGCATCCGCGACCTCGAGCTTGGCGTGGAGGCCGCGGAGCGGGTCGTCGAGGCGGTGCGGGAGGACCACGAGCTTGCGCGGGAGGCAGGACTGATTCCACACCCCTGCAAGGTCTGTGCTGCCCTCGCCGCCCTCGACGAGGCGCGTGGAGGCGAGCATGCCTGACCGCTGCCTGAACCTCAAGCCGTGGGAGGAGAGCGCCGTTGCCGCCGGGGCGTCGGTCCTGGTGAGGCCGTTCGTCCTGCCGGGGTCGCAGGATCACTTTGGCAAGCCGCTCAACGAGTGGGCGCTGTCGAACGGCCCGATGCGGGCCAACGTGCGCTTCCCGTGGAATTGGATGGGATCGCATCCGGCTCGTATCGGCGAGTGGGTGATGGAGTTGCAGTGCGATGTGGACGACAACTGCACGGTGCCGTGCGGACAGCCGGTGTTCGAGGGCGACCGCGCCATCCTCAGGGAGGGGTGGCAGCTGTGTGACATCAACGGTTATCTGCTAACGATCCGCTACCGAGCAGATAAGTTGAAGAGAGAAGTCGAGATCGGCGGTGACCTTTTGAGGCAGTTGATCTCGAGACCGTGGCGACCGTGGGAGACCCCGCAGACCATGCCCGCGTCCCTCGCCCGCTGGCGTCGGGAGGTGACCGGCGTCGAGGCTGTGGAGATCACGATGGTCCCGTGGGCAACCTGGGATGCTGCGGGGTTCCATTGGCAGACACCGGACGAGCTTGGGGCGCGGCGTCCCTACGAGCTGGCCGAGGAGCAGTGGTTGCGGACCTACGGCCCCGGCTCGTGGTCGGGCTGGGTGTGGGTCGTTCGACTGGGGAAGGGGGAGTGATGTACAAGGAAGTGCTCGCGAGCGAAGAAGCCAACGAGGCGATGCGACGGCGCATCGAGATGAAGACAGCAGAGGTCGCGGAGGCAGTCGTCGGGGCCGAGACTGACGAGGAGTTTTTCTCCGCGCTCCACGACCTGTGTGTGCTCAACCGCATGGCTGACAGCCACGAGAAGTAGCCGGGCTTGGATCGTTCGACCGGGGAAGGAGGAAGGGGCATGAGGTCAGATCCGATGACGGTGTTGGCTGCGACGGAGAAACGCCTCGATCAGGCGATGGAGACGATCGCCGACCTCCGCGAGCAGATCAAGGAGCACGAGAAGCTCGGCGAGGAGCGGCTGATCTTCATCAGCCTGTTCTGCGAGACGCACTACGAGGAGATCGGCGCAGATGCCGAGGAGGAGGCGGAAGAGCAACCCTGCCCGTACTGCGAGATCGACCGCCTTCGCGCCGAGAACGAGAGGCTGATGGAGGAGGTCGAAAGTGGCGGCGCAGTGCTGAGTCAGGTCGAGCACCTTGAGATCGTCGCGGCCGGGAAGGACGAGGAGATCACCCGCCTCCGCGCCAAGCTCGAGGCTGCGGAGTCCCACCGAGACGGTCTCTACCGGGTGATGCGAGCACTCGCTGAGGACGACAGGCCCAGGCTCGCGACGGTTGACGAGCGGATTCAGGCGAACGTCGATGCCGTCGTGGTCAAGAGGATCGAACTCGAGACCAAGGTCGAGCGCCTGGAGGGCGTGGTGGAGGCGGCGAGGAAGCTGCAAGCCTGGGTGTACGGGCTGCCTTATCTAGGCTCGAAGGATGATCGGGACGACGTGAACGCCTTCGACGAGGCCCTCGCTGCCCTCGACGCGGTGCCTGCCGCCGCCCGCCTCGCCGAGACCGAGCAACAGCAGTGGGACCGGGTCCACTGGGGAGGGGAGAAGCCATGAAGCAGAAGAACAAGACGGTTGCGGAACGGCTCGACGAATACAGCCTGCCGGTGCCCTGGTCGGGGTGCGCGCTTTGGATGGGGAGAATTGATGAGCGAGGGTACGGCCGAATCTACGTTAGAGGAAGGAACACGACTGCTCATCGCGCAGCCTGGGAGGTCATGCGCGGACAGATTCCACATGGGCTGTGCGTGCTTCATAAATGTGACGTGAAGTGCTGCGTGAATCCTGAGCACCTGTTTTTGGGGACGCAGCACGATAACGTCATCGACATGTCAAAGAAGGGGCGCGGGGCTCGATCTAAGATTGGGCTCCCTCGTGGTGTCGCTCGCGCTAATACAAAGTCGTCCAGATTCCATGCGCAAGCTACACTAAACAAGAGGCATGTTCACCTCGGAACCTTCGCGACTGTCGAGGAGGCAGCCGCTGTCGCAGCCGCTGCTCGGCAGGCATACTGGGAGAAGTTATGAAAACAGCGTTCCTGCTCGCCATGGCGGGGCTGCTGTGGGCGATGAGCGGAGAGGCGCAGATCGACGCTGCTGGTGACTACCTTCTCTATGCGTCGGAGCCGTTCGTGGTGTTCGAGGGGCTGAACAACGAGCGGGAAGTCGGTGAGCTGGTCATCGAGATCGACAAGGACGGCCACTATGTGCTCCGCGAGGGTGTCGTCCACGGTGCCTGCGAGAGCGAGGTCGCCGAGCTGAAGGCGCAGATAGCGGTCCTTGAAAAGCAGGTTCGGCAGCTCCAGCAGTCGTTGTTCAAGCCGGGGTCGTGCTATTGGGATGGCTGTAACTGGATTTGCTGCGACGCCACCGGGTACTGCTCGTCAACGTCAATGGCGTGCGTGGCACGATGAGCGGAGGAGGATGACCATGGCTGACGGCGCGTTAACCCACGCTGACATCGTCGCGATGACAGCCAGCCTGCGACGTCTACCTTCGATCCCACGAGACCTGCCGCCAGCAGGCCTGCTGGGAGGAATTCGGGTGGTGACGAACCCATGGCTCACGGAACCCGTGCCAGAGCGCGAGCGGCTCTACCGCGGCAGGCCGATCTGCGAGCGAAAGCGGAGGTTACGGAAGAAGCTCAACCACCTCGCCCCGCGAGAGCGTCCGATGCGGGGCGGGTATATGGTGGCTGGTCTCGGGCTGGTCATGCACCCGGAGATGGTTGGGGTGCTCAGTGAGGTGCGCCATGGCTAATGACCGACGGTTTGCGATCCGCGTGCTGATCCTGCTGTCGATGATCTTGGCTACCATCGCTCTGCTCTGCGGAGCCGAGACCCGCCTCGAGTTCGCGCCGCCGCTGTTCCACGACACCAGCGGTAACCCCGCAGCGGACCCCGAGAACGTCCGCGTCCACGGTGGGCTGATCCGCAACGGGCAGCACCTCATCGTTGCAGGGCACCTTGAGGCCCAGCGATACCGCATCGCAGCAGACGGCTCGCTAGGCCCGATGTCGAAGTCGCGGTGGCGC
>JBEIHR010000135.1:0-4698 GCA_040381195.1 Rubricoccaceae bacterium | reverse complement strand
CCGCGAGGGGAGAGCGTCAAGGTGCGCATCCCGGCGGGAACCGCGAACGGACGTACCTTCCGCGTGCGCGGCAAGGGTGTCCGCGGCAAGGACGGCAAGAATGGCGATGTCCTGGCCACCGTGCACGTCGCGGTGCCGCAGAACATGTCGAGTGAAGCGCGCGAGGCCCTGGAGAAGTTCGCCGAGGCGACTGCGTCCGAGGATCCCCGCAGGGACCTGTTCACCATGTCCGGCGGTGCATCATGACGTCGCCCCGCGAGGAGTTCAGCGTCCCGTCGAGCACACCCGTCTACGCGATCTCGGTGGCCGCCGAACTCGCCGGCCTGCACCCGCAGACACTGCGTCAATATGACCGTCTCGGACTCGTGTCACCGACGCGCGTCGGGGGACGTAATCGCCTCTACAGCGCGCTGGATGTCTACCGCTTGCGCGAGATCGCTCAGTTGTCCGCCGAGGGACTGAGCCTCGAGGGCATCCGCCGTGTCCTCGAACTCCAAGCCGAGATCGAATTCCTCCGCACGCGGCTCGAGGAATTAACCGCCCATGCACGCTCACGTGCGCTTGAGGTGTGGCAACCGCAGCGCCGCCCACGGACTCACTAGGAAACGAACGACAGGAACAACCATGGACATGCAATTCACCACCAAAAGCCAGGACGCACTCGGTGCGGCCGTGCGCATCGCGGCTGCCAATGGCAACCCGCAGGTCGAGCCGCTGCACATCCTCGACTCCCTGCTGCAGTTGGGACCGGGTATCTCCTCGGCCCTACTGGACGCGGTGGGTGCGAACACCCAGCAGCTCACCACCGAGGTGCGCCAGGCCCTCCAATCCCTGCCGTCCGCGCAGGGCAGCTCCGTTGCCGCACCGAAGTTCAACCAGACGGCCCTTCGTGTGCTCAATGCGGCGCAGGAGCTGGCCAACGAACGCGGTGACGAATACGTCAGTACCGAGCACCTGCTCATCGGTCTGGCGAAAGAGGGCGGTCCCGGTGTCGCGGACCGCCTGGCGCAGCAGGGAGCAACACCCACAGCCCTACTCGATGCACTTCAACAGGTAAGGGGATCAGCGCGCGTGACAACCCAGGATCCGGAGGGCACCTTCCAAGCCCTCGAGAAGTACGGCGTGGATCTGACCGCCCGCGCCCGCGAAGGCAAGATCGACCCGGTCATCGGTCGCGACGAGGAGATTCGACGCACGGTGCAGGTGCTCTCGCGTCGAACGAAGAACAACCCGGTCCTCCTCGGCGATCCCGGTGTGGGAAAGACCGCTGTCGTGGAGGGACTGGCCCGCCGTATCGTCGAAGGTGACGTCCCCACCTCGCTTCAGGGCAAGACCCTGATCGCCCTCGATCTCGGCGCGATGGTCGCCGGCGCCAAGTACCGCGGTGAGTTCGAAGAGCGCCTCAAGGCCGTCCTTGACGAAATCAAGGAATCCGACGGCCAGATCATCACCTTCATCGACGAGTTGCACACAGTCGTGGGGGCAGGGGCGGGCGGTGATTCCGCGATGGACGCGGGCAACATGCTCAAGCCCATGCTCGCTCGCGGTGAGTTACGGATGATCGGCGCCACCACGCTGGATGAGTACCGCGAGTACATCGAGAAGGATCCGGCGCTCGAGCGTCGCTTCCAGCAGGTGTACGTGGATCAGCCGTCGGTGGAGGACACCATTGCGATCCTGCGCGGCATCAAGGAGAAGTACGAGGCGCACCACAAGGTGGCCATCTCCGATGCCGCACTCGTCGCGGCCGCGACACTCTCCGACCGCTACATCACCTCGCGCTTCCTCCCGGACAAGGCCATCGACCTGATGGACGAGGCCTCGAGCCGGTTGCGGATGGAAATCGACTCCTCACCCGTCGAGATCGACGTGTTGCAGCGCCAGGTCGATCGCCTGCGTATGGAGGAGTTGGCCGTCGCGAAGGAGAGCGACGATGCGTCGAAGGCGCGCCTGGAGAAAATTCGAGCCGAGATCGCCGACAAGGACGAGGAATTGCGCGGACTGCGTGCCCGCTGGGACGCAGAGAAGCAGGGCCTCGATCGCATCGGTGAGATCAAGGTGCTCATCGATGATCTGCGCGCAACCGCGGAGCGGGCGCAGCGCGAGGGCGACTTCGAGCAGGCATCGCGCATCCTCTACGCCGAGATCCCGACCTTCGAGGAGGAACTCGCGCGCGTGACCGCCGAGACCCAGGCCCGCGAAGCCACCATGGTCAAGGAGGAGGTCACCGCCGACGACATCGCCGAGGTGGTCGGCGCCTGGACCGGAATCCCTGCCGGTCGCCTTCTCGAGGGGGAGACGCAGAAGTTGCTGCGCATGGAGGACGACCTCGGGCATCGCGTCGTGGGCCAGTACGAGGCGGTCAAGGAGGTCTCCGACGCGGTGCGACGTGCCCGTGCCGGTATCGCCGACCCGAACCGTCCCACCGGTTCCTTCCTCTTCCTCGGTCCCACCGGTGTGGGCAAGACCGAGTTGGCGAAAGCACTTGCGGAGTTCCTCTTCGACGACGAACGCGCGATGGTGCGCATCGATATGAGCGAGTACTCCGAGAAGCACTCGGTGTCACGGCTCGTAGGCGCTCCGCCCGGATACGTCGGCTACGAAGAAGGTGGCCAACTCACCGAGGCGGTGCGTCGTCGCCCCTACTCCGTGATCCTGCTGGACGAGGTTGAGAAGGCGCATCCGGAAGTGTTCGACATCCTGTTGCAGGTTCTCGATGACGGTCGACTCACCGACGGTCAGGGTCGCACCGTGGACTTCCGCAACGCGATCCTGATCCTCACCTCCAACATGGGGTCGCAGTACCTCATCGACACGGACATGCCGTTCGAGGAGCGCAAGAAGCTCGTGCTCGACGTGGTGCGCCAACAGTTCCGTCCCGAGTTCCTGAACCGACTCGATGCCATGGTGATGTTCAACCCGCTCGACCGCAAGGAATTGCACCGCATCGCGGGCATCCAGATCGAGAGCCTGCAACGGCGCCTGGCAGACCGTCGCATCGAGATCGAACTCACCGACGACGCCAAGGACTGGCTCGTCAACACCGGCTTCGATCCGGTCTACGGCGCGCGACCGCTGCGTCGACTGGTGCAGACCGCGGTGGGTGACAAGCTCGCGATGGCGATCCTGTCCGGTGAGGTGCGCGATGGCGACAAGGTCGTCATCGGGTCGCAGCCTTCGGGCGAGGGCCTGACGTTGACGGCGGAGCGCCGCTAGGGCTGCCACGGGATCTGCAGGGTGCCGAGGCGTTCGATGGCCTCCTGCAGAACCGCGGGTCGCTTGCAGAACGCCCAGCGCACGAAGGGCCTACCCACCGACTCGTCATCGCAGAACACCTGGTGCGGGATCGCCACCACGCGCGCGCGATGCGGCAGCTGTCGGCAGAAGGTGAGTCCGTCTGGGGCCCCGATACTCCGCACGTCCGTCGTGACGTAGTACGAGCCCTGACTCGGGATTACCTCGAATCCGAGTGAGGCGAGTCCGGCGGACAGGATGTCCCGCTGCTCGGACATGGAGCGCCGGTACTCCGTGTAGTACTGATCGGGCATCCCGAGGCCGTGTGCCATCGCGTACTGGAAGGGCCCGCCGGAGGCGTAGGTCAGGTGCTGCCGCACCACCCGCACAGCGGCGATGAGTTCGCGGGGCCCACTGGCCCAGCCCACTTTCCACCCGGTGAACGAGAACATCTTCCCCCCGGAGCCGATGGTGACGGTGCGCTCGAACATCCCGGGCAGGGTGCTGATCGGGATATGCACGCGATCGTCGAACCACAGGTGCTCGTACGCCTCATCACTGATCACGAGCAGGTCGTGCTCGATGGCGATCGACGCGATGGCCTCCAACTCGGCCCGGCTGAACACGATCCCACTCGGATTGTGTGGTGAGTTCAGCAGGATCATCCGCGTGCGCGGTGTCACTGCGGCACGTAGCCGATCGATGTCGGGACGCAACCCGGGTCCGGTGAGTGGAACGGCAACCCGAACACCGCGGGCAAGCGAGATACCGGCGGCATAGACATCGAACATCGGCTCGAAGACCAACACCTCGTCGCCGTCGTCGATCAACGCGAGGAACGCGGAGTTCAGTGCCTCCGATGCACCCGTCGTGACCACGACCCCCATATCGCTGTCGATGTCCAGGTCGTAGAAGCGCTTCTGGTGCGCGGCGACCGCCTCCCGGAGGGCGGGGAGGCCGTGCGGTGGCGGGTACTGGTTGCCGCGACCCTCACTGATGCACGCGCGCGCGATCTCCTTCATCTCCTCGGGGCCGTCGGTGTCCGGGAACCCCTGGCCGAGGTTGATCGACTCCGTTGCTGCCGCGAGCGTGGACATCTCGCCGAAGATCGACGTGATGTGCTCGGACATCCGCGGCACCAGGTAACGCACGCCGCAACGGTAGCGGCGTTAGCGTGACCGCGTGGATCCCATGGGCCCCGCGGCCGAGCCGCTACCCCCGAGTGCCAGCGCGCTTCTGGACCACATAGCCGATGAGGCCGCACAGACGGATGCCGACGGGGTGCAGCGCGCCACGATCGATGCGCTTGCGCATGCGGGTCTGCTCGGTGCGCCGCTGGAGCCCTCGAGTCAGCAACGGGAACTCGCCGAGCGACTCGCCATGGCGGACGGGTCGGTGTGGTTCTGCTGGACCCAGAACTTCGGGTGCATGCGCACGCTCGCGCACGCCCAGGTGAGCGACCTG
>JBEIHR010000134.1:0-4699 GCA_040381195.1 Rubricoccaceae bacterium | reverse complement strand
GAACGTTCCGACCGGCGGTTGCGCGGGCGGCTGCTCTACCTCCGGGGCCACCGTGCGCGAGCGGGCGGTTGGCAGACGACCAGCCGGAGGGCTTCACGCCGTCTTCTCGAGCAACTTCAGTGTCTCAGGGGGGTCTGACAGCGAAATCCAGTTCGTTTGGGCCTCTCCACAATGCCACTCCGCCTCACCACACCAGCGGCAATCCGGCGAGGTTGGCAGCTACTCGGTTCGCCGCACTAGTGGCGGCGTCCGATGACTAGGTCCACTGAGCATGAGAATTTCAGCCTCGGCTGGGGTCTCATTAGATGCGAGCCCGCGACGGAAACCACATCCAGGGACAACCTCGCCGAGAGGCTCTAGGTCTTCCGGCGTGCCGGCAAATGACGGGCACGGTGTACTCACGCTGCGAGGATTCACTCGGAGACGCGCCCACATCATCCATACGTCTTGGCGAGTGGCCTCAAGTGTCGTCGAGGAATCGTTCAATGGCAGCGACCCCGTCATTCACATCAACACCGCCCACGTCGGCAGCTGCCGATCTTGCCCGGTCCAGAGTGGCACGCGCCTCAAGGCGTACTGCCTCAGTATTGACGCTCCTGAAGGCCTTGATCACTCCACGCACTCCACTTCGGTCTGCATCGTTGCCATCATTGATCAGGCAATAGCCCCCACCCCGGAGGTGATCGCCGTACGCGGTGGCGGACTCCGCCGCGACATAGGAGGCGAAACCTCGAAGGGGCTTCCGAGGAGGCATGGGCTCGGTCTCAGCCCAGCCAATGGGGCTGATGACGAAGACCGGAAACTCCTCGTCCACCAGGGTGCGCGCAGCCTGACTGATCCAACCGGCGACATGGGAAAGCGGCGTGTTGACCTTCAACGCCCGATTGCCAGGCTTGCGGTCCAAGAACTCAAAGCCGGTGTCATCCCACATTTCCCCCACCGCCACGCTGCCGTGGACGGTGTCGAATCTAATGGCCGGCACCTGCCTGCCATAGACGGCTCTGTCGGGGCGCCAGATCTCCGCGGCCCATTCCTCGAAGTCCGACTGCGACGTGAAGACATGGAGAGTCGCGCTGCGGCTGCGGATCTCGCCCGTGGGTGATTCGCCCGCGGCGTGGCTGGCTACGTACAGCAGGATGGGGGCAACCCCCACGAGCTCATCCTCTAGATGACGCCCCCAGCCCACCGTCCATGACGATGTGATCAAACCAACCTCCTCAGTCTGACCATACAGACGTCAGATGGCGACTGGAGCCTCGTCAGTCTCGACCGGTACATGTCGACCTCACGCTGTCCGCTCGAGATATACCCAGCACAGTGATCTGCACTCGGCATGCAGCGCAGATGACCTGTCCCGCAGGCGTGACGTAGAACCTCCCTCCCGGGATCGGGAAGGCGCCACGGCGATGATCGTCAAGGATCGAAGCGGCACGGTCGAGTACCACTGATAGGCCGTCGACGTAGATGCGGTCCGTCTGGCGGTGGTACCCGCGGTGATAGCCCACGAAGCACTCTCCCGTGCCCGTAGAAGAGAACTGCCCGTGGGGCGATGTGGCGGCAAGCATGAGGGCCAGTTGCGTCTCAACAACGTCAGGCTCTAGGTGCTGGATCCCCGGCACCTCGTCTAGCGGCACGACCCACCTAGGTCGGCTGGGTAGGGCGGTGCGGTAGAACCACCGATGGCGCAGGCGCCACCGCACCACTGTCTCCAACTGCTGTCGCAACCCCGGGTCCGAAGGCAGGTCGGATTCGGCGACGATCCGGTCAAGCCACGTGACAAAAAGGCGCGACTCCTCCTCCGCCTCGCGCCACCTTTGGGCAGCATCGACCCATTCGGCCAGGGGCAGCGCCCACACGTCACCACGTCGGTTCTGCGCCTGAATCCCTGACTGCATCAACTCTTCATCGGAGAAGCCGAATAGTTGCAGCGTCGCAGGATTAGCCACGATGCCCTCGGCTAGGTCCGTGTCGAAGTCCTGCTCCGTCACGTGGCACCACACCGTCACCACCCGAGCCAGGTGAGCGACGCGCTCGTCCTGATCCATCAAAACCCCCATCAACCCTCCACGTATTCATATCGCCGGCCGATTCCTCTTGCACACAATTCGGGTATTCCCGAGAACGTTCGCTCACCAGTCCCGCGCCTGACGGCGCCGCAGCATGCGATCCCAGTCGTTGCGGCCGAAGTCGCCCGTGAACCTGTCTTCATCAAACGACTTGGTCGACTGGCGAGCCTCCCGCAGCATGGCGCTGCGAGCGAGTTTCTCCGACTGCTCAGCCTCCAACTCGAGCCGCTGCTTGAGCGTCTCGGCATCCTCGGCCTCGTCCGGGACCGCCGCTTTGGCATTGCGCAGGCGTTGAGCTTGCTCGCTCATGAGCGTGGTCGCCGCCTCTGTCTCGCCACGCCTGATGGCTTCGCTGGCGTCGCGCTTGACCTTGCTCGACTCAGCGATGAGGCGAGCAGTGGTCACCGTGGGATTGGACACGCGCCGAGCCGCCTCGTCACCGGGAACGACGTTCACGGCGATGGGCCAGGTGATCACCTGGGACGCGAGCTCAGGAAGTGCGACGTACTCGAGGGTGAAGGTCGCTAGTTCGCTCAGGCCGAGTGCACCCATGCTCGGGATCTCGAAGCGGATCAGTACCTCACGGCGTTCGCCGGCGTAGAAGTCTCCCAACGGGAGCACGAGGACTGGGCGGCCCTCGGCATCAGACTCACTCCAGCCGCGCACATCGAGGATGGTCCCGATGCGACTGATGAGTGAGGGGTCGTGCGGGCGAATGCGCAGGAAGGCGTTGATCACACTTTTGGTGAGGATGTCGCCCGCCTCCTCGGCGAGCGTGGCCTGCGCATCGTCGGCCGTGAAGGCGAAGCGGTGGGTGCCTCCCCCGGCGGAGGCGATGGCCACGAGAGCCTTCTCGTCGTACCCGTCACCGATGCCGATCGTGCCGGTGGTGACCCGGTCCTTGCGCGCATTGAGGGCGAGGTCACCGAGCAGATCAGGCTCGGTGATGCCCTCGTTGGCGTGGCCGTCGGACAGCAACAGCAGCGAGGCGCCCGTAGAGCCAGGGTGGGCTGCCGCCTCGCGCAGGCCGAGCAGGTACCCCGCTGAAAGGTCGGTCATGCCGCGCGAGCGAATGCGGCTGATCGCAGCGTGCAGGGCCTGGACATCATGATCGCGCATCGGCCGCGTCGGGATTGCGATGTCAGCCTCGCTGTCGAACTGGACCACGCCGAAGCTGTCCTGCGGCTTGAGTCGATCCACCAGACCGTGAAGCGCCGCCCGAACGGAGCGCAGAGGCCCGCGGGCCATTGAACCGGAGCGATCCACCACCACGACGAGGGTCTCCCCCGGTCGCTGGTCTAGGTCCGCGGGTGTGGGCGCCTCGAGGGCCACGAGGCAGGTGACCTCGTCGTCCCCCTCTAGGGCGACCACATCGACGTCCAACTGAGCCTTGATGTGCATTGCTTACCCCCTCCTGCCGGGAACCTCACCAGCATGTTTTCTCACTTTTGCGATAATCCTACCACGTCTTTTCGCATGTCTGCGATAATCCGGGAATGGCCCCAACCGCCTCGGACCTTGCCCTATTCCCGCGCCCCAGCGTCGCCGTGGACGTCGCCGTGCTCACCATGACCGAGGCAGGCGAGCTGAGCGTGCTCGTCCATCGGCGGACGGGCGACCGTGCGGGCAGTTGGGCCCTACCCGGCCGATTTCTCCGTGAGCGCGAACGCCTCGTGGATGCGGTGGGTAAGACGGTTGAGGAGAAGTGCCACCTCTCCCCCCGCGCCCTCGCCGGGCGTAGGCCCCGACAACTCCATGTCTTTGATGACCCCGAGCGCGATGATCGCGGCTGGGTGCTGTCGATCGGCCACCTGCTCGTCATGCCACGCGAACGCCTGGAGCCGGTGGTGGCCGAGCACGACGATCTGGCCATCGCCCCGATCAGAAGGGGGCGCGCCGTGCTGCCCGGTGGGCAGAAGTCGCTCCCCTACGGTCAGGACGAGATCGTCTCGCGAGCCCACGATGAGCTGCGTACGCTCTACATGGACAAGCCTGATCCCGAGCGATTCATCGAGGCGGACGCCTTCACTCTCACCGAGTTAGGCGAGGTTCACTTCGCCGTACTCGGCAAGGAGCACTGGTCCATCGACACCTTCCGGCGGAAGATGTCCCGCCAACTGCGTGAGACCAACGAGCTCTCACGTGGGGGACCCGGGAGGCCCGCTGCGTTGTATAGGCGCAGGGGCTAGGTCACCCGCCTGGCTTCGTGACGCTTACGTCGATCGTGAAGTTGATCGCTGTAGGCCGGTCCGACGTTGGCGGAGATGACCCGGGCCAGAAGCCCCTCGGCTTGGAGCGCCTTCGCCTTCGTGCGAAATCGCGGCAGGCCCTCGGTGAGGTCCTCACGTAGACGCACCGGGCGAGCCTTGCCGTTGCGGAACATCCTCCAGGCACGGTCCCCACGCTCGCTGTGCTGCATCATGCGGTGACGCCCGCTCGTGTTGGTCATGCCGATGTAGAACTTGTAGGGAACCCGCTCATCAAGGGACTCAACCTCAATGACGTAGAGGGCGTATCGGCGAGTGCCAGTCTGTTTCTCCCTGGCTGCCAGCTCCATGATCCTCTTCCAGCCGCCGGTGCGGAAGGACGCGTCCTTCGCTGTCATCTGCGTAGCCTCCTCGGTCGTCATCGAT
>JBEIHR010000133.1:0-4776 GCA_040381195.1 Rubricoccaceae bacterium | reverse complement strand
GGTGACGAAGATCGCCGATGTGTCCGGAATCAAGGCCGGCATCGTCGTCACGGTGGGGCTCGGTGACGCGACAAAGTCCGCGGATGCAGAATCCGTACGCCGCGCGTATGGCAATGCCGTGCGAGCGTTGACGGGAAAGCGTCGGATCGCAGTGGTCCTGCCGCAGGAGAACTGGGCGGTAGCCGTACTCGGTGCACGACTCGCGAACTATGCCTTCACCGCCTTCAAGTCCGCACCCAAGAAGGAGAACGCTCCGGTGCAGACGATTTCCTTCCTCTGTGCTGAGCGGGTGAGTTCCGAGCAGCGGGCATTCGTGCACGAGGTCGGGATCATCGGTGACGCCGTGGACCTGGCACGCGACCTGGTCAACACTCCCCCGAACGCGCTTCCGCCCGCGACACTCGCGCGCGAAGCGAAGGCCGCCGTTGCTGCTGCGCCCGTGAAGGTCACCATCTGGGATGAGAAGGCACTGCAACGGGACGGCTGCGGCGGAATTCTGGCGGTCGGTCAGGGCTCGGCGAATCCGCCGCGCCTGGTCAAACTCGAATACGCGCCGAAGGGCACGACGAAACACCTGGCGATCGTGGGCAAGGGCATCACGTTCGACACGGGGGGCATCTCCATCAAACCCGCGGCCAACATGGACGAGATGAAGGGTGACATGGCGGGTGCGGCGGCAGTGATCGCAGCCATGCAGGCAATCGCAGCGCTGCGGCTTCCCGTGCGCGTCACAGGTTGGGTCCCGAGTGCGGAGAACATGCCGAGTGGCACCGCACAGCGTCCCGGTGACGTGCTCAGCACGTACGACGGCACGACCGTCGAAGTGCTCAACACCGACGCGGAAGGTCGCCTGATCCTGGCCGACGCCCTCGGCATGGCCGTCGAGGAGAAGCCCGATCTCGTCATCGACGCAGCCACGTTGACCGGGGCGCAACGGATCGCCCTCGGCAGCCGCACGGCGGGAGTGATGTCGAACACGGACGAAGCCCGGACCCAGGTCTGCGAGGCCGCGGAAGCGGCCGGGGAGTCGATGTGGCCGATGCCCCTGCCGGAGGACCTGCGCAGTTCCCTCGACTCCGCGACCGCCGACATCGCCAACATCGGCGACCGCATGGGGGGCATGCTCTCGGCGGGGGTCTTCCTCAAGGAGTTCATCCCCCCGAGCCAGCCGTGGGTTCACCTGGACATCGCCGGTCCGGCCTTCAACGACAAGGCCGCCTACGGCTATACCCCCAAGGGCGGGACGGGAGCTGCAGTGCGGACATTCGTCGAAATGGCCCGCCGACTGGCGAACAGCGGGTGAACAACCGGCCCGGGTGAACTCACGCGTGGGACGGTGGAAGGATAAAGGCGTCCCAATCGGTTGGTGAGGAGTAGTCGCGTGCCGCAGGCGGATCTGGTCATTCTCGGAGGCGGCAGCGGGGGCTATGCGTGCGCGCTGCGGGCAGCCGAGTTGGGCAAGAGCGTGATCCTGATCGACCGAGACAAGCTCGGTGGCACCTGCCTGCACCGGGGGTGCATTCCCACCAAGGCGCTCCTGCACGCGGCCGAGGTCGCAGATAGCGCCCGCGAGTCCGAGCACTTCGGCGTGAAAGCCAGCCTTGAGGGCATCGACATGCCGAAGGTGAACGAGTACCGCGACGGTGTCGTTGCACGCCTTTACAAGGGACTGCAGGGACTTGTGAAGAGCCGCACCATCACGGTGGTCGAAGGCGACGGTCGTCTCGTCGGACCGAACACCGTGGAGGTGAACGGCGAAAAGTACACGGGCACGAACGTGGTGCTCGCCACCGGCTCCTACGCCCGCACACTCCCCGGCCTCGAGATCGGTGGTCGCATCATGACCTCCGACCAGGCACTCACCCTCGACTACGTCCCGGCGAGCGTGATCGTCCTCGGCGGAGGTGTCATCGGAGTCGAGTTCGCCAGCGTGTGGCGCTCATTCGGCTCCGAGGTCACGATCGTCGAGGGTCTCCCTCATCTGGTACCCAACGAGGACGAAGCCTGCTCGAAGGCCCTCGAGCGCGCCTACCGCAAGCGTGGGATCACGTTCATCCTCGGCACGAAGTTCGCATCCGCGACCCAGGACGCGACAGGGGTGACCGTCACACTCGAGGACGGGAAGACGCTGACCGCGGAGATCCTGCTCGTGGCCGTCGGTCGCGGACCGAACACCGCCGGCATGGGTTATGAGGAGCAGGGCATCGCGATGGAACGCGGCTGGGTTCTCGTCGACGATCGCCTGCGCACGAACATCCCCGGCGTCTACGCGGTTGGTGACATCACCCCCGGTCTCCAGCTCGCCCATCGCGGGTTCCAGCACGGCATCTTCGTGGCGGAAGACATCGCGGGCCTGAATCCGACAGTGATCTCCGACGTCAACATCCCGCGCGTCACCTACTGCGAACCCGAGGTCGCCAGCGTCGGGCTGACCGAGGCCGAGGCGAAGGCCGCCCACGGTGCGGATGCCGTCACGTCCTACGAGTACAACCTCGGAGGCAACGGCAAGAGCCAGATCCTCGACACGGCCGGATTCATCAAACTCGTGCAACTCAAGGACGGGCCCGTCATCGGCGTCCACATGGTCGGTTCTCGCGTCGGCGAGCAGATCGGTGAAGCGCAACTCATCGTGAACTGGGAGGCGTATCCAGAAGATGTCGCCACCCTGATCCACGCACATCCCACTCAAAACGAGGCGATGGGCGAGGCACACCTCGCACTCGCCGGCAAGCCCCTGCACTCCCACGCATAACGAGAAGGAGTAGGACGATGTCGGTCACCGTGACCATGCCGCAACTCGGCGAGAGCGTCACCGAAGGAACCGTCACCCGCTGGCTCAAGGCCGTCGGCGACACCGTGGTCGCCGACGAACCACTGCTCGAGATCTCCACCGACAAAGTCGACACCGAGATCCCAGCCCCGGCCAGTGGCGTCCTCGTCTCCATCGCGGCCCAGGAGTACGACGTCGTAGCCGTCGGCGCGGCATTGGGCGTGATCGGCGACAGTGCGGACGCTCCCGTAGCACCGCCGGCTCCTGCTCCCGCGCCTCCCGCGCCTGCAGCTCCGGCTCCCCCGCCTCCCCCAGCGCAGGCAGCTCCCGCTGCATCGGGAAGTGAAACCCCGGTCCTCCTGCCAGCACTCGGGGAGAGCGTGACCGAAGGAACCGTCACCCGCTGGCTCAAGGCCGTCGGTGACACCGTGGTCGCCGACGAACCACTGCTCGAGATCTCCACCGACAAGGTCGATACCGAGATTCCTGCGCCGGCCTCCGGCGTCCTCGTCGCGATCACCGCGCCGGATGATGCGGTGGTCCCCGTGGGATCCGAGCTCGGCCGCATCGCCACGGGTGGTGCCGCGCCCGCATCGGCAGCCGCCCCCGCTGCACCTGCACCTGCACCTGCACCGGCACCGGCACCGGCACCGGCACCTGCACCCGCCGCACCTGGATCGGGAACTGCCGATGCATCAGAGTCCTACGTCACGCCGCTCGTGCGGCGCCTGGCTGCGCAGCATGGAGTGGACCTGTCCCGCGTCACCGGTACGGGTGTGGGTGGCCGGATTCGTAAGTCCGACGTCCTCGCCGCCGCGGGCCAGGGTGCTCCCCCCGCTCCCGCACCGGCAGCTGCTGCTCCCGCGGCTCCGCCGAAGCCCCCGACTCCGATCCCGGTATCCACCGCGCCCGCGGCTCCGGCAGCACCGCCCGCGCTTCGGGGACGCACCGAGAAGATGTCTCGACTGCGCCAGATCATCGCGGAGCGCATGGTCGAGTCACTACAGACCTCAGCGCAGTTGACCACGGTCGTTGAGGTGGATGTCACGCGCATCAACGCGCTGCGGACCCGCGTGAAGCGGGATTTCGAGGCGCGCGAGGGCGTGAAGCTGACCTTCCTCCCGTTCTTCTGCAAGGCGGCGATCGAGGCCCTCAAGCAATTCCCGCAACTGAACGCATCCATCGACATGGAGGCACGCACCGTCACCTACCACGATCAGGAGAATCTCGGCATCGCAGTCGATAGCGAGCGCGGCCTGCTCGTACCCGTGATCCGCGATGCCGGCGACCTCAGCATCGCTGGATTGGCGCGCAAGATCGCAGACCTCGCCGAGCGCACCCGCACCAACAAGGTTTCCCCCGAGGAAGTGTCCGGTGGCACCTTCACCGTGACCAACACCGGAAGCCGGGGCGCACTCTTCGATACGCCGATCATCAACATGCCCCAGGTGGCGATCCTCGGCACCGGCTCGGTCGTCAAGCGCCCCATCGTCACCCAGGACGATGCGGGACAGGACGTGATCGCCATCCGGTCGATGGTCTACCTCGCACTGTCCTACGACCACCGCATCGTCGATGGCGCGGACGCGGCGCGATTCCTCTCGGTGATCAAGGCACGCCTGGAATCAGCGGAGTTCGACGCCGAGCTCGGGCTGTAGTCGACATGCGCTACGCGGTCACCGGGGCATCGGGCCTCATCGGCGGGGCTCTCGTCACACATCTGCGCGCCCAGGGCAACGAGGTACTCCGGCTCGTCCGCCGAGACCCGCAGGGTTCCGACGAGGTGCGCTGGGACCCGAAGCAGGGAACCGTGGATGTCGCAGGTCTGGCAGGGACGGATGTCGTCGTCCACCTCGCGGGTGCCGGTGTGGGTGATCACCGGTGGACCGACGAGTACAAGCGCGAGCTCCTCGACTCACGCGTCGATGGGACCCACACGATCGTGCGTGCGATGCTCGAACTCGACCCGCGCCCGCGCGCGCTCGTCGCCGGATCCGCCATCGGGT
>JBEIHR010000132.1:0-4831 GCA_040381195.1 Rubricoccaceae bacterium | reverse complement strand
TTCGAAATCTCCCGGGCGAGGGCATCGGCCTGCTCCTGCGCGGTGGTAGCGGTGTCGTCGGCAGCCTTAACCTCATCAGCGAGTGTCTGGGCCTTCGCCATCAGCGTGTCGAGCTGAGCCTGCAATGCTGACCGCTCGGCGTCCGAGGCCTTCTTGAGTTGGCCCTGCAGTGGACCGATCTCCTTGCCGAGGGACTTCTGCTGATTGCGTAGTTCGTCGAAGTGCTGACGTGCGTGACGTGCGGCCTGATCAGCATCGATGAGGCGATCGACAAGCGTGACGTCATCACCGCGGCGGCGTTGGGATTCCCGGATGCGCTCAGGATCGGTGCGCAGGATGGCCGGGTCGATCACCGGTCAAGCCTAGGTGCTGCGCGGCTACAGATAGTGGCCGGTGTTGCCCGCCTGGAGTTGCGGCGCGTTCTGCCGCATCTGCTCGATCTGCGCCTTCGCGGACACCTGCTGGGCGAAGATCGCGGCCTGGATCCCATGAAACAGACCCTCCAGCCAGCCGACGAGTTGGGCCTGCGCGATACGGAGTTCGGCGTCGCTCGGGGCGGCGGTGTCGGTGAAGGGGAGCGAGAGCCGCTCGAGCTCCTCGATCAACTCGGGGGCCAGACCCGCCTCGAGTTCCTTGATGGACTGGGTGTGGATCTCGCGCATCCGGGTCCGGGCCGCCTCGTCCAGGGGTGCCGAGCGCACCTCCTCGAGGAGCTGGCGGATCATCGTGCCGATGCGCATGACCTTGGCGGGCTGCTGGACCAGGTCCGTGATGCCGCCCTGACCATTCCCCTCGGTGGCCTCTGTGGCGAGCCCCGGGACGAGGCCCTCCGGGAGGGGGGTGCCGTCGGGCGTCACGATCGTGGCGTCGGCCATCCCCACATCGTGGCACGGGGGTAGCACCTGGGCATCTCGATATGGCACACTTCGTGGACTTTGTCCACTTCCTCGGGACACTCGGGGCCTTGAAAGGCGGTCTTATTGGACTACAACTGGCTCACCCCCAAGGCGCAGGCGCGCCCCGCTGGGGATAAGGGTTGGGGCTCGTTCACCTTGGAGCCCATCTTTCGCGGCGAGTTGGTCGTCGCATTCGGCGGTTGGGTGGTGACCCGTGAGGTCCTGTCCACGATGTCGGCGGATCGTCAGGCCCGCTCGATCCAGGTCGAGGAGAACCTCTACCTGGTCTCGGGTGAGGAGCGCGAACCCGGTGACATGCTCAATCACTCCTGCGAACCGAACTGCGGTCTCGACGGATCGCAGATGCTGGTCGCCATGCGCGACATCGAACCCGGTGAGGAACTCACCTTCGACTATGCGATGTGCGACGCGTCCGACTACGACGAGTTCGCCTGCCTGTGCGGGACGCGCACCTGCCGCGGAATCGTGACGGGTGCGGACTGGCGTGACCCGGTGCTGCAGGCCAAGTACATGGGCTTCCATTCCCCGTACCTGATGAAGCGGATCGCTGCACTCACCACGCCGTAGTCTTCCGGCACCGGGAGGTGCGCATGACCACGTGGCTGGTGACGGGCGTCACCGGGTTTCTGGGTGCCTCCGCTGTGGTGTATTTGCGTGATCACGTCGACGTTGTGGGTTTGTCGCGTGATGGTGGTGCCCTGCCGTGGTGCCCATCCGTCGTTGCAGGCGACCTGCTCGACCCCGATTCCCTGCGCCGAGCGGTGGATGCAGTCCAGCCCGATGTCATTCTGCATTGCGCGGCGCTTGCCGACCATGGTGCGTGTGAACGCGAACCGGAGTTGGCCGAGGCGATCAACGTGGCCGGCAGTGAGGTGCTGGCGTCCACGAGTGACGCACAGTTCGTGCTGATCTCCACCGACGCGGTGTTCTCCGGGGAAACCGGCAATTACAACGAATCCGATCCCGTCTCACCCACGACCGTGTACGGGCGGACCAAGGCCGAGGCCGAACAGCGCGTGCGTGCGCTGGGTGCCGCACTCGTCGTGCGCACCAACTTCTTCGGGTGGAGCCCTTCGGGAACGCGATCGATCCTCGAGTTCTTCGTGCGCGAGTTGGCCCAGGGGCACCGGGTACCCGGCTTCACCAACTACACGGTGACCTCGACCTACGTCGAGGATCTGGTTGCCCGGATCGAGGCACTCGTCACTGGGGGACACTCCGGGATCGTGCACGTGGCATCGTCCGACGCGCAGAGCAAGTTCGAGTTCGGATGCGCGGTCGCCGATGTGTTCGGATTCGATCAGGAGTTGATCGAGCCGGCCCTCTCGCCTATTCCGCATCGCGATCTGTCGCTCGACTGTGCGCGCGTGGAGACACTGCTCGGAAAAGCCGTGCCCACACAACGCGCGGGCATCGAGCGTGCCTCCCGGCAAGGTTCGCCCTTCTAGGGAGCCGTCAGCACGATCTTGCCGACGACTTCACCGTCCGCAAGCATCCGATGCGCCTCGGCTGCCTGCTCCAAGGGCAGCACCGCTCCGATGACCGGCACGACCGCACCCGACTCGATCCACGGCCACACGTGTTTCTCCACCTCGCGGCAGATCGCGGCTTTCTCCGCTTCGGACCGGGCCCGCATGCTCGTGGCGTGGATCGTCCCGCACTTGCGCAGCAGCGGTGCGATGTCGAACTCGGCGGTGGTTCCCCCCTGCATACCGACGATGACGATGCGGCCATTGCGGGCGAGGGCTTCGATGTTACGCATCAGATAGGAGGCACCCATGTTGTCGAGGATGACGTCGGGACCCTTGCCACCAGTGGCGTCCTTGATGGCCTCGACGAAATCCGAGTGGTTGTAGTTGATGAGGATCTCGGCCCCGAGTTCCGCGCAGCGATCGAGTTTCGCGAGTGATCCCGCGGTGACGGCCACGCGGGCACCGAGTTGCCGAGCGATCTGGATCGCCATCGTGCCGACCCCCGAGCCCCCACCGTGGATCAGCACGGTCTCACCGGCGCGCAGGTGCGCCAGCCGCAGGTTGCTCCATGCGGTGCAGGCCACCTCGGGAAGCCCAGCAGCGGGCACGATGTCGATGCCGTCGGGGACACCCAGGAGTTGCCCGACGGGAACCGCGACCTTGGTCGCGTAGCCACCACCGGCGAGGAGCGCGGTGACGCGCTCGCCGATCCGATCGAGGGTCAGGGCCGGTCCCACCGACTGGATGGTGCCGGAGCACTCGAGACCCAGGATGTCCGATCCCCCCGCAGGCGGTGGGTACTTGCCCTGGCGCTGCAGCAGGTCCGCGCGGTTCACGGCCGTGGCCGTGACATCGACGATGACCTCGCTGGGTCCGGGCGTGGGGTCGGGGACCCGCTCCCACTGCAGGACATCGGTCCCACCGAAGCCATGCAGGGTGATGGCCTGCATCAGTGCCCCTCGTCTCCGTTGCTCTGGATCACGACAATGCGGTCACCGCGCTCGAGCATGCGGATGTCTTCCGTTCCGAAGCGATGGGCCACGCCGTTGCGGATCACCGCCAGGACGAGTTGTCCGCGGGCGTCGAGATCCGCCGTGGTCAGGCCGAGTTCTTCCTTCGTGATCTCACGCTCGACGACCTCGAGGCCGCGGGTGGAGTCGAGGAGGTCTTCCATGATCTGGCCGGCGGTGTGCGAGATGACCGAGAGGCCCATGAGCCGTCCCGCAGATTCCGCGGTGGGGATGACGTTGTTCGCCCCCGACTGGCGGAGGATCTGCGCGTTCTGCGATTCGCGGACGGCGGCCACGATGGTGCAACTGGGCTTGGCCAAACGCCGTGCGGTGAGGGTGACGAGCACCGATGTGTCGTCCTCGTCGGTGGCGATGATCATGCGTGCGGCCTTCTCTACGGCAGCGTCCTGCAGCACCTCCTCGCTACGCGCGTCGCCGACGATGCCGACGAGGCCGTCGCGGGTGGCGAGTTCGACTGAGTCGCGATCCGGTGCGATCACGACGATGCTGGTGCGGGGGTAGCCGGCGTCGACGAGGGCGCGGGCTGCCGAACGACCCTTCACGCCGTAGCCCACCACGATGGTGTGGTCTTCCACGTGCTTCCTCCAATTACGTGAGCGCCACTCCTGGCGAGTGCGCTGGGTGAGGACTTCGATGGTGGTTCCGACCAGGACGATGAGGAACAGGAACCTCAGCGGCGTGATCACGAGTACGTTGACGGCGCGTGACGACGCGCAGACCGGAACGATGTCTCCGTAGCCCGTGGTGGACAGTGACACCGTCGCGTAGTACAGGGCGTCGAGCGGGGTGAGGGTTCCCGTCTCCCCGCGATCGGCGTAGCAATCTCGCTCCAGGTAGACGATCACTGCGGTGGCGAGCAAGGCGAAGACCGCGATGGCGATCCGGGTCCCGATGTTGCGCACCGGGCCCCAGGCATGGCGCGCGAACATGAGATTGCGCTTGCCGTCGTCTGGGTTGGTGTCGAGGAAGCGTTCACTGCGCTCGCGTAGCGAGCGGCGGCGTTCAGTGGCCACGGGCATCCCTTGGGTGATGAATCCGCAGCAATCTAGTCCTGATGGGTTCCGGCCGTGGGCTCGGGCGGACGTGGTGTGGTGGGGATCACCGGAACCACGTCACCCGGGGCCCCGGCACCCGGTGGGACTACCGCGATGGCATCAGCCGACGCCCACGCGGTCAGGGAGTGGGGGTCGGGTAGGACCGACGCGGTCGCTCCCGCGCGATCCCGATCGAGATGCACGGGAACCAGCACCTCATCCGTCGGTGCGTCCCCCTCGGGGGCGGGAGTTGCGAGCACGGCGGTGCTCGTGGGTGGTGCGTCACTACCGGGGATCCCTCGCAGGGTGCCGATCAGTGGCGGGGCGAGAGTGACCAGGCCGGCGAGGGCGTGGACGGGATCACCGGAGAGCCCGAG
>JBEIHR010000131.1:0-4834 GCA_040381195.1 Rubricoccaceae bacterium | reverse complement strand
GCATGTCGAACTGCTGCTGCACGAGCTCGACGTCCGTAGCGGGGTCGAGGCCGGCCTCCTTCAGCGCTGCGAAGATCTCGTACTCGTTGCCGAAGCCCCAGTTGCCGATCTTCTTGCCCTTGAAGTCCTCGGGCGACGTGATACCGGAGTCCGCCCAGGCAACCTGGAGCGTGCCCGAGCGCTGGAACACCTGCGCCACGTTGACGATGCCAGCGCCCTGCTCGCGCGAGCTCAGAGCCTTCGGGACCCAGGAGATGGCGAAGTCCGCCCCACCCTGTGCCAGCACGGTCTGCGGGACGATATCGACACCACCCTCGAGGATGGTTGCGTCGATGCACGCCTCCTCGTAGAACCCGAGATCCTTCGCCGCGTAGTACCCGGCGAACTGGGCCTGCGCGAACCACTGGAGTTGCAGGCTCGCCGGAGTCAACTCCGTGCAGGCCTCTCCTTCAGCGGCTGCGGCAGCCTCGGTCTCCTCGGCTGCGGCCTCCGCTGCTGCGGTCTCCTCTGTGGCGGTTTCGCTTGCAGTATCGGAACTGCTACAAGCGGAGAGCGCCAGTACGCCGACAGCGGCGAGACCCACGGCGCGGGTCCACCGGCTGCGTGCAATTGTGCGCATACTTCCTCCTTCTCGTGTCAGGCGGAACGGCTTCTGCCTGTCCATGGTGTGGTCCAGCGTTCAACGGCTACGACAATCAGGTAGAACACTAGGCCGGTGATGATCGCTGCGACGACATATGCCCACGCGCGTCCGTAGGCAGTATTCGCGGCGGAGCTGGCGATACGACTCCCCAGACCCTCCTGGGGACCCCCGAAGTACTCGGCGACAAGGGCTGCGATCACGGACAGCGGTGCAGCGATCTTGAGGCCGGTGAAGAAGAACGGGATGGCGTTAGGGATCCGGAGCACCCGCAGCACCGTCTTCGGCTGCGCGTTCATGGATCGCATCAACTCCACCTGCACCGTCTGAACCTGGATCAAGCCCCTGGTCACATTCACGAGCATGGGGAAGAAGACGATGATCATCGTCACGAGCACCCGCGGCGTGCGACTCGTGATGCTGAACATGTTGTTCAGCACCGGGGTCAGGGCAATGATGGGCACTGCGGCGAGGCCCGCCGCAAGCGGTGTAATCAAATTGTTAACGAGCACGAAGCGTTGCGCCACGAGTGCCATCGCGATCCCCAGGATCGTTCCGAACATAAGTCCCAGAAGGGCCGTGGTGCCCGTGTAGAGGGCGGTCCCCCACATCTTGTCGATGTCGGTGAAGAAGTTCGAGCCGATCAGGCTCGGTGCGGGCAGGAGGTAGGGCTCGATCTCCTGGGTGACCACGAGCAACTGCCAGGCCGCCAGGAACACCACCGCGATCAGCAGCGGTGGCCAGACGTACTTGAGGCGATCGGACATCACACCTCGCCAATCCGAGCCCGTGCCTCGGCTCCACCGGTGCGACCGCGAAGTGCCTCACGGACGGCGGTCACGGCCTCGAAGAACGTCTCCTCCTCGCGCGTGTCTTCGGTGCGCTCCAGGCCGAGCGGAATGGCGACGATGTCGGTGATACGACCAGGCCTCGGGGACATCACCACGACCCGGTCGGAGAGGTACACGGCCTCGGGTATCGAGTGAGTGACGAAGACGACCGACTTGCCGGTCTCCCGGCGGATCTTGAGCAGTTCGTTCTGCATTCGCTCCCGGGTCATCTCATCCAATGCCCCGAAGGGCTCATCCATGAGTAGCAGCGGTGGATCTGCTGCGAGGGAGCGCGCGATCGCCACGCGCTGTTGCATTCCACCGGAAAGTTCCCACGGCCGATGGTCGGCGAAGTCAGCGAGCTGGACCATGTCGAGGAGCTCGAGTGCTCGCTGTGCTCGGCGCGCCTTGTCCCAGCCCATGAGTTCGAGCGGCAATTCGACATTCCGCCGGACCGTCCGCCAATCGAACAGCGCCGCCTGCTGGAAGGCGATGCCATACAACTGGCGTTCGCGGGCCTCATGTGGTGACACCCCGGCCACCCGGATCTCCCCTCGGGTTGCGTCCGTGAGGTCCGCGATGACGCGCAGCAGGGTTGACTTGCCGCACCCCGAGGGACCGATCAGTGAGATGAACTCCCCGGTGGACACCGTGAGACTCACATCCTGCAGGGCCGTCACCTCGTTGGGAAGACCCGCATTGAAGACCTTCCACACCCCCGATGCCTCGACAGCGTGCTGCGCCTCGGTCATGCGCTCTTCTCCTTCGGCAGGTTGCGGGTGAGGTAGACATCGAGTGCGGTCACGAGTGCCGCGACCAGGAGACCGAGGGCGATGGCGCCGAACACCGCGACGTACACCTTCGCGGGCTGGGACGTGATCTGGCGGGCATACTCGATAAGGAGGCGTCCGATTCCACCACGCACCCCCGTGGAGATCTCCGCCACGACGGTCCCAACGACGGCCGCCGCCGCGGACACCTTGAGTGCCGGCACCAGGTACGGGATGGACGAGGGGAAGCGGAGCTTGCGCAGGGTCTGACCGGGGGTCGCGGCGTAGGAGCGCATCAACTCCAAAGCCGTCGGTGTGGGTGCCTGCAGTCCGCGGAGCGCCCCCACGGAGAGGGGGAAGAACGCGAGATAGGCGGCGATGAACATGACGGAGTACGTCGTCGACCATTCGATGGGGCCGATCGACACGCGGTTGCCGATTCCGACGATCAGGGGAGCGAGCGCGATCAGGGGAACGGTTTGCGACGCGATAACGAAGGGGAGCAGGCCCCGCTCGAGGAATGCGAAGCGCTGCATCACGATGGCGAGCAGGAGCCCCACGAAGACGCCAATAAGGAAACCACCGAAGGCGACGACGAGTGAGAACAGGGCAGCGGAAACCACTGACTGGAACACTGTCGTATCCGACCCACGCACCGCGGGTTCACCCATCACCGACACCATCGTCCAGACGTGAGGCATCGTTGTGTCGGAGGTGTTGAACGGCATGGGAATGACGGATCCGAGCAACTTCGCCAACTCCCAGAGCAGGATCGCCAGGGCGATACCGGCCAGACCCCACAGAACCGACATCGAGCCGCTACGCACGCGTGCAGCCACTCCGCTGGTCCGTCGAGGGGGGACGGCGGCTGAACTCACGGCGGCTAACTCTTCGCCAGGACGGTGTCCTGCACGGCGGGGATGATCTTCTCGCCGTAAGCGGCCATCGTGTGGTCCTTGTCATCGTGCTGGAGATACACCGCGAATTGGTCGACTCCCAGTGCCTTGAGCTCCTCGAGTCGCCGAATGTGATCTTCCGGCGTACCGATGATGCAGAAGCGATCGACGATTTCGTCCGGCACGAAATCTGTGTGAGTGTTACCCGCGCGGCCGTGCTCGTTGTAGTCGTATCCCTGGCGACCCTTGATGTAGTCCGTGAGTGCTTTGGGGACTGCTCCGGAGTCGCCATAGCGTTCGACGATGTCTGCAACGTGATTGCCGACCATTCCACCGAACCACCGCAGTTGATCTCGCGCGTGAGCGTTCTGCTCTGGCGAGCCATCGGTGACGTAGGCGGGGGCCGCCACGCAGATCGCGACGTCCTCCGGTGATCGGCCGACGGACTCTGCGGCGCTGCGCACGCTCGCGATGGTCCACTCCGCGATGGCGGGGTCGGCGAGCTGCAGAATGAATCCATCGCCGACCTCTCCGGTGAGGGCGAGAACCTTGGGGCCGTAGGCGGCCACCCAGACTGGACAACGGCTCCCCTGCGCCCAGGGCAGCCGGATGCTGTTCCCCTTGTAGTCGATGGCCTCACCGTTGACGAGTCCCTGAATGTCGATGACGGCCTGGCGCAACTCTCCGACGGACACCGGTTTGCCATTGGTGAGCCGGACTGCAGAGTCACCACGACCGATTCCGATGACGGTCCGATTGCCATACATCTCGTTGAGCGTCGCGAAGACCGAGGCGGTCACGGTGATGTCACGCGTCGCCGGATTCGTGACCATCGGTCCAACGATCACTTTGCGGGTCTCGTCCAAGATCTTGCTGTAGATCACATACGGCTCCTCCCACAGAATGTGGGAGTCGAAGGTCCAGACGTATGTGAAGCCGTAGGTCTCCGCGCGCCGAGCGAGGTCGATGACCCGCGACGCGGGAGGAGTGCACTGGAGAACGACGCCGATATCCATGAGTTACTCCCTTTACCGGGTCCGCGGGAAGCCGAGGTCGACCGACGACGTGGCCGGATCCGGCCATCGCGAGGTGATCGTCTTCGTGCGCGTGTAAAAGTCGATGCCCGCCGGCCCGTACATATTGGCGTCACCGAACAGCGAGGCCTTCCAACCCCCGAAGCTGTAGTAGGCGACGGGGACAGGGATGGGGACGTTGATTCCGACCATTCCGACCTGGATGTCGAACTGGAACTGCCGGGCGGCCCCACCGTCCCGGGTGAAGATCGCCGTGCCGTTCCCGTACTGATGTTCGTTGATCAGCGCCACGGCCTCGTCGTACGTCTTGACGCGCGTGATGGAGAGCACCGGCCCGAAGATCTCGTCGTCGTAGGCCTTCATTCCGGGAGTGACATTGTCCAGCAGGGAAGGCGCGAGGAAGAACCCGTCCGATGGGAGGTCGTTGTCCCGTCCGTCGACCACCACGGTCGCGCCTTCCGTCGGCGCGTTCGCGACGTACGAGGCAACCTTGTCGCGATGCTCGCGGGTGATGAGTGGGCCCATTTCCGCATCAGGGTTCGTGCCCGGGCCCACCTTGATCTTCGGTAGACGCGCACTAATCGCGTCGACGAGTTTGTCCCCCGCGTCGCCGACGGCAACAACGACGGATATCGCCATGCAGCGTTCGCCGGCCGAGCCGTAG
>JBEIHR010000130.1:0-4841 GCA_040381195.1 Rubricoccaceae bacterium | reverse complement strand
CGGTGTTGGCGTAGCCGATCACCGATTGCATCATGCGAACGCCGGAAGGGTCGGAGTGTCTGGAGATCAACACCACCGTCGACCTCGAGGCGTCGCTGGGGATCCCGACGGGCAACATCTTCCACACACCCCTGGACTGGCCGTGGGCGCTGACGCCCGAAGAGGTCGGCACCTGGGGTGTCGAGACCGATGTGCCGAGCGTGGTCATCTGCGGGAGCGGTGCCCGACGCGGGGGAGGAGTATCCGGGATTCCCGGTCACAACGCCGCGCAGTACGTCCTGGCGTCGCTCTAGTTGTTCAGGTGCTGCGCGAGGAAGGTGTCGACCTTCCGGATCGAATCGGTCCACGGCCCGTAGAAGTAGTGACCGGCACCCTTGTATTCCACGAGTCGGTTCTCTACGCCGGCCGCATCGAGGGCTCGTTTCGTCGCGCGTGCCCACTCGATGTCACAACTGTCATCCTTGGTCCCGTGAAAGGCCAGTACCGGTTCGGTGATCCGGGAGAAGTAGTTGCGCGATGAGAGTTCGCGCCACGCGGCCGGGTTGTCCCGTGGCTCGCCGTAGCGCTTGAGGATCTCCTTGCTGATCGGGTAGTTGTTTCGTTGCCACTTGTTAAAGTTGTCTGCGGCGTTGGTGCTGGTCGATGCGTAGGTGATGGCCGCGTCGAAGACCCCCGGGGCCAGGACGAGGGCCTGGTAGGCCACTCCACCACCCATGGAGCGACCGATCAGGGCGACGTTCTTTGTGTCGATGAAGGGCAGTGTCGAGCTCCGCACGGCCAAGGCCGCCCCGATCACGTCCTCGGCGTATCCGAGTCGCAGTGAACGATCGTTCTCCGGATCCTTATCCGACGATGCGTGATTGCGGTAGTCGACATGCAGGGCCACGTACCCGTTGCGGGCCAGCCAGTCCTGCTCCCGCCGGAAGCCCTGACCGCTGACATAGACCTTGGGATCGATGTATCCGTGGGCAAGGACGACCACCGGGAAGGGACCCTTCCCGCGTGGCGTGTTCATGATTCCGGAGATGGTGAGGTCTCCGGCCCGGTACCTGATGGCGTGCCGGGTGTATTTCGAGGTTCCGCCGAGATCTTTGACGATGCGCAGGTCCGATCCGGTGAACTCGTGGCTCATCGCCTCGGGGATCGTGTCGGGAAGGGTCGACGCCTGGGCGGGTGACCCGGCCGCGAGCATGGTGCCCGCGAGAACCAGCGATGCGAGTGCGCGCATCCTTCGATGCTACGTCAGCGACGCTTCCAGGCCCCGGGTGTGTCGAGCTGGGCGAGAACCTGGGGCGGCATATCCCCGGTGAGAATGTCGGCGAGGGTGACGTGCTCGAGGATGTCGCGCAGTGCCGCGCGAGTTGCAACCCAGACATCCCGCAGGTGCTCCGCGCGTCCGCCGTAGATCGCATCCTCCGGCGGTGCGCCGCGCACGGCGGCCAGTGGACCCTCGAGTGCGCGGATGACGTCGGCCACGCTGACGTCTGCGGGTGCCTTGGCGAGCCGGAAGCCACCTTCCACCCCGCGCTGGCTGGTCACGATGCCGGCCTGTCGCAGGGTACGCAGGATGCTCTCGAGGAACTTCGCCGGGATCGAGAGATCTGTGGCGAGCTTCTCGCAGGTGGTCAACCGGGTGTCACCTGGTGAAGCGTTGTAGGCGAGCTCGGTCAGCGACCGGAGGGCGTAGTCGACCCGGGCGGAGACCTCCATGGCCCTATTGAACCCCCGGCATGCCATCGGGGCCAACGCGGGCCAGTGCAGGGGGGCATCAGACCAACGTCGTCACGACACCGAGCCCGGCGCAGGCGGCCAGGACACGCAGGGTGCCGACCTTGAACCGGAAGACGAGCACGGCCGCCACGGCCGTGATGGCGACGGAGGTCCACAGGATGTTCGAGGGAATAGGGAGTGAGACCGGGCCCCACCGCTCGGTGGTCACGTCCAGGAAAGCGGTATTCAGCGTGAACCACACGGCCACACTGAGGACTACGCCGGCGACGGCCGCCCCGACGGCTGTAAGCGCATGACGCAGGGGAATGTTCTCGCGGAGACGCTCCACGTACGGGGCTCCGAAGAAGATGAACATGAAACAGGGGACGAATGTCACCCAGATCGCGAGGATCGCGCCCAGGAGCCCCGCCACCAGAGGCGGTAGGTCACCGGGATTGTTGAAGGCCGCCAGGAAGCCGACGAACTGCACGACCAGGATCAAGGGACCGGGTGTGGTCTCCGCAAGCCCCAGACCCGTGACCATGTCACGCGATGTGATCCATTCGTAGCGGAACACCGCCTCTTGCGCGATGTAGGCGAGTACCGCGTAGGCGCCGCCGAAGGTCACCACCGCACTCTGCGAGAACAGGATCGCCTGTTGACTGAACACACTCGCAGTCCCGAGCACGAGGACCAGGATCCCCACCGGCACCAACCAGAGAGCCGCACTGATCCAGCCCGCGCGCAGCGCCCGACGCCGCACGGTTCCACTGATGATCGCGTCATCGGCAAGCAGTACGTCAGGTGCATCTGCGGTCGCGTGACCGCCCATTCCGCTGGGGAACTGATCCGGTGCCCGTCTGCCACCGAACCATCCCAGGAGTGCGGCCGCAACGATGATGATCGGGAAGAGGACGTTGAAGAATGTGATCGCGAGGAAAGACACTGTTGCGATTGCGATCAGGGTTGTGCTGCGCAGTGTTCTCCTGCTGATGCGCAGGAACGCCTCGGCAACGAGGACGACCACCGCGGCCTGCAGGCCGAAAAGGAGTCCGGCTACCCAGGTGACCGACCCGTAGAGCGCGTACACCGCCGACAACGCAAGCATCACCATGAAGCCGGGGAGGATGAACAGGCTTCCGGCGATCACTCCGCCGCGACGCCCGTGCATGAGCCACCCCACGTACGTTGCGAGTTGCTGTGCCTCCGGACCGGGCAGCACCATGCAGTAGTTCAACGCGTGCAGGAATCTGCGCTCACTCAGCCAGCGCCGCCGCTCGACCAATTCGCGGTGCATGAGCGCGATCTGTCCGGCGGGCCCACCGAAGCTGTTGAGTCCGACGTACCCCCACACCTTCGCGGCCTCGCGGAGCGAGACACCGTGACGACCGTCGGTCATCGTGTCTCCTCACGTGGGTGGCGCCCGGGGGTTGGTCCGATTGCGAAACAGTAGCGAGCGTTCCGCTCCGCACCGAGGCCACGATGTGCGTCGTTATGCTTGTTCATCATCCATTCAGCAACCACCGACGTCGTCTACGGGGCGCCCATGTCCGACTCCCGAGTCCCCACTCCGCTCGCGGAACTCGTTGAACGGTCCCGACGCATCGGCGACGATCAGTCTCTGGTGGTCTACGGAGGCGGAAATACCTCTGCCAAGGGTGACGCCACCGATCACCTGGGACGCGCCACGCGAGTGATGTGGGTCAAGGGCTCAGGCGCAGACATGCGCGGGTCCACGGCGGCGGACTATCCCGGACTACGACTCGACGAGCTGCTCGCGCTGCAGGGATTCGCGCAGTTGTCCGATGAGGAGATGACCGACCTCGTCGGCCGAGCACTCCTTGACCCGGGGTCTCGTCGGCCATCGATCGAGACGCTCCTGCACGCATTCCTCCCTTTCCCCCACATCGATCACGTCCATGCCGATGCCATCTGTGCGCTGACCAACCACGCGGAGGGTCCGAGGATCACCCGGGAAGTCCTCGGGGAAGGGTTCGCGTACGTCGAGTGGATGCGACCCGGGTTCGAGTTGAGCAAGGTCGTGGGGGACCTCGCCCACTACGACGGGGTGGTCCTCGCCCACCACGGCCTGATCACCTGGGGTGAGACCTCCGACGCGTGCTGGCAGCACACCCGCAGCACGGTGGACAGAGCCGAGCAGTTCATCGCCGAGCATCGCGTGGCTCGAGGACCTGCCCCGCGCCACGACGATATTCCCGATGAGGAAGTGCAACGCCTACTCCTCCACTTCCGCGGCGCAGTCTCGGCCACGGGACGGCGGGTGGTGCGCGTGGATGATCGGCTGCGAGACGTAGCGGACCATCCCGACCTCGATCGCATCGTCGCGGGAGGGGTTTCCAGCGCAGACCACATGTTGCGGATCAAGCCACTCTCCGTGGTCGTCGAATCAGCAGACACGGCCGCGACGAGCATCGACGAATACGCGAATTCCTATCGCGCCTACGTTGACCGGAATGAGGCGCAGATGCCCGCGGGATTCGATGCCCGTACACAGGCTCATGACCCGATGCCGCGCGTCGCGCTCGTGCCGGGACTCGGTGCGCTGACTACCGGAACCACGGCTGCAGATGCGCGGGTCGCCGCCGACATCGCACTCCACACGCACACCGTCGCTGCCACCATCGCGGATTCGTTCGGGGCACCCGAGCCGCTCACCGAGGGTGAGACGTTCCGCTTCGATTACTGGCCCATGGAGTTGTACAAACTCACCCTCACGCCACCGCCCATGCCCTTCGCCGGCTATGTCGCGATCGTCACGGGTGCGGCGTCGGGAATCGGCCGCGGGATCGCGATCCACCTGGCTTCCTTGGGCGCCTCCCTGGTGTTAGCGGATCTGGATACCGAGGGCCTCGAGGGCGTTGCCGCGCACATCACCGATGCCGGGGGAGCGGCACCGGCCCTCGTTGCAGGTGATCAGTCCGATGAGGGAGTCGTGGCGCGCACTGTGGCCACGGCTGTTCGGGAGTTCGGCGGTCTGGACGGGGTCGTGCCCAATGCCGGGATCGGCGTGACTGGCACGGTGACCGAGTTGACGTTGGACCAGTGGAATGCAGCACTCCGCATCAACCTCTCGAGCGCGTTCCTGCTCACGCGTGAGTCCATGAAGGCAT
>JBEIHR010000129.1:0-4966 GCA_040381195.1 Rubricoccaceae bacterium | reverse complement strand
TGGAGGCGGGCAAGCATGTGCTGTGCGAGAAGCCACTGGCGCTCACCGTTGCCGACGTCGATCGGATGATGGAGGCGGCCTATCGCACGGGCGCGATCCTCCAGGAGGCATCAGCGCCGCGCTTCCATCCGCAGACCGCGGACATCGCGGCGATCATCGCCTCGGGTCGACTTGGTCGCATCCTGCTCGGCCAGGGGACTTTCGAGTTCACCCTGCCGGCCACGACGGACATCCGTCTCGACCCTGAGATTGGCGGGGGAGCGATGTGGGATGTGGGCTGTTATCCCGTGACGTTCTTCCAGGCGGTGCTCGGGGAGAACCCGAATGTGGTCTACGGTCGCGCATTCGTCGGTCCCACGGGTGTGGACCTCGCTTTTGCGGGAACCATGGGTTACGCCTCGGGAACGTCCGTCCAGTTCACCGCGAGCATGACAACCCCCATGGCTCGCAGTGCCCGCATCGTCGGTGAACGCGGATCCCTAGAACTCGACCAGCCCTGGTTGACGAACATCGGGGGTATGACATCGGTACGGCAATGGTCTATGCGGGCGTCGTCGGGGGCTGGCACCTTCGGTGACGATCCTGGACAGCTGGAGCTCACCGAGTGGGACTACGGCCCCAGCGACGTGTACTTCGATGAGGTACGTGGGTTCGAGGACATGGTTCTCGCGGGTGCGCCGTCGCCCTATCCGCTGGCCGAGAGCAGAATCAACGCCGAGGTCATCACGGGGTTGTATGAATCGATGCGGACGGGGACCGAAGTGAGAGTGGGGACGGGTTGATGAGCGAGAAGCGCACCCTCGGGCACGGGATCATCGGCGCCGGGTGGATGGGGCATGTACACGCGCGAGCAACAGGACGCTTGACCCACCACTATCCGGATCTGCCAGTGCGCACCACCCTCGTCGCGGTCGCGGACACGCTGCCGAGCCATCTCGAGGCCTTCGTCGACCAGCACGGGCCCATGGAGACAAGCGAGGACTGGCGCTCGATCATCGAGAACCCCTGCGTCGACGTGGTCAGTGTCACGGCACCCAACGCGGTGCACGGTGAGATCGGTGAGGCGGTCGCGCGAGCGGGCAAGCATCTGTGGATCGAGAAGCCAGTCGGCCTGAACGCCGCTGACTGCGCCCGCGTGGCGACGGCGGTGCGTGAGGCGCGAGTGCAGGCTTCAGTGGGGTTCAACTACCGAAATTTCCCACCCGTCGAGCATGCCCAGCAGTTGATCCGGTCCGGTGCCATCGGTACTCCGACACATGCAACGGTGCGGACACTCGCGGATTACGCCGCGGATCCCGGTGGCACCCTGTCGTGGCGCTACACCATCGCGCAGGGTGGACACGGAATCCTCGCCGACCTTGGCTCGCACGGCTTTGATCTCATCCGCATGCTGCTAGGCGATATCGACGAATTGGTCGCGGATACCGCCACGTTCATCGACAAGCGGCCGATCGCGAAACCGGGTGCGAGTCACTTCGCCACCGTGGATCTGAACGATCCCGACGTGGAATTCGGTCCGGTGGAGAACGAGGACTACATCTGCGCGCTCCTGCGCATGGCCAATGGCGCACGGGTCACCTACGAGGCCGGACGCTCGTCGATCGGTGATCAGTGCAACTACGGGTTCCACATCCACGGGACCAAGGGTGCTCTGAGTTGGGACTTCCGACGCTCGGATGAACTCAGCCTCAGCGTCGATGGCCCCTACCAGGGTCGTCCCACCCAGATCGCACTCGGCGAACCCGGGATCGGTGAGTACCAGCGCTTCCAGCCCGGCGCGGGCGTTGCCATCGGGTACGACGACTCGAAGGTCATCGAACTGGCGCGGTTACTGGAATCGGTCGAGGCAGGTTCCTCGATCGGCGCCACGATCGAAGACGCACTCCAGGCGGCCCTGGCGAACGAGGCGGTACTCGCCTCTGTGGCGTCCGGCCACTGGGAGCCGGTCGGATGAGCGAACTGGCGCTTCTGCCCGCCGGACTCGGAGAGGTCGCGTCCGCTATCCCAACGTCGGTGTACCCCGATGACGGCGAGGTGGATCCCGCAGCACTCGCGGCAGCGACGTTCTTCGTGCCGGTCTACATGGGTCCACCCGCCAACCTCGCTCTGATGGCGCGCATGCCTCACCTGCGCGTGTGTCAGATGCTGACCGCCGGCTTCGACAACGCGCTGGCCCACCTGCCACCGGGTGTGACCCTCTGCAACGCGTCCGGCGTCCATGACGCAAGCACCGCGGAGTTGGCCCTCGGCCTGATCATCGCCAACCTCCGTGGCTTGGATGACGCGGCACGGGACATGCAGCAGGGAATCTGGCGTCACCGCCGGTTGCCGGCCCTGGCCGACAAGGTCGTGCTGGTGATCGGCGCCGGTGGTGTGGCCCAGGCGATCCGTCGCCGCCTCGAACCCTTCGAGGTCGAGGTGATCATGATGGGTCGCACCGCACGTGAGGGAGTGCGCGGGTTAGCCGAACTCGATGCGATCCTGCCCACCGTGGACGTGGTGATCCTGGTGGTTCCCTTGGACTCCACCACCACGGGAATGGTGGATGCGAACTTCCTGGCGCGGATGAAGGACGGTGCCCTGCTCGTCAATGTCGCCCGCGGCAAGGTAGTGGAGACCGATGCGCTCCTTGCCGAACTCGGGACGGGACGGTTGCGCGCCTCACTCGATGTGACGGACCCGGAACCTCTCCCGCAGGACCATCCGCTCTGGTCGGCGCCCGGCCTGCTGATCAGTCCCCATGTGGGCGGCAACTCCTCGGCATTCCTGCCGCGAGCCCGCCGTCTCGTGTCCCAGCAGTTGGAACGTCTAGCCACGGGGCAGGAGCTCATCAATAGAGTCGCGTGACATGAGCCACGCGCCGGTGTTCGTCGACACCGTGCGCGTTCTCGAACAGTGGCAGGTGGCCGATGGGCCGCAGGACGCGCTTCGTCATGATTATGTGGACTTCCTGCGCGCACACGACAACGGTGTCTTCCGCGAGTGTCGCGTCGGCCACATCACGGCAAGTGCCATCGTCATCGATTCCGCACGGAGCCACGTTCTCCTCACCCTGCATCCCAAAGTCGGGAGATGGTTGCAGCTCGGTGGCCACATCGAGCAGGCGGATCCAAGCCTGAAGGCGGCCGCGATGCGCGAAATGCGCGAGGAATCGGGACTGCCCGACGGTCGGATCTCCCGCTATCCCCTCCGACTCGATCGCCATGCAGTTCCGTGTGGGCCCGGACAGATGAGCGTGCACCTGGATGTGCAATTCGGGATCGAGGTGCCACAGGTGTCGACTGCCGTGGTGAGCACCGAGTCGCTGGACCTGCGGTGGTTCCCGGTCGACGAGCTTCCCGAGGACGTGGATGCGAGCGTGCGAGGGCTCGTGGCCGCGGCGACCGACTGGCGTGACTAGCCACCACGTGAACGCGCCGTGAACCAGGCCAGGAATTTTCTGTCCACAGCATGCGGATGAAAAATCCATTGGTAATGCTCGACTTTTTCGGCCTATCCTCAAGTCGTCCACAGGTCGATCCCCGCAATGTCCCCAGCCGGGATGCAGGGTGTCCCCAGGGGGTCCACAGGTCCGTCCACAGTGAAGATGAACGAATGCGCGCGAGGCATTGACGCTGTTTCGGCGACCTCCTACCTTGTGACGCCGTTGGGGTTCCCGGGATAACGGGTCACTGCGTGCAAGGGGAAGGCACGTCGGGACTGCGAGACCCGGGAGCCCCACGGCTTTTTCGGCCCCGGCGGCGGGCCCCGAGGCCCCGGGTTACCCTGGGAGCTCGTCCAACGTGAGGAGTCCTGGGTGTCTGCGCTGCTGTGGTGGCTGATCCCGCTGGCTGCCGTTGCCCTCACCGTGGGACTGGTGGCACTCGTGCGCCGCCCCGCCAAGCCAATGCCCGACGTCACGTCGGACTATCTGCAGCTGCAGAAGGCCATGGCCAAGCCACTTCCCACCGCGCGTCAGGGACGTCGTTCCCGTTGACGGACACGTCCACCGGATTCCCGCAGTCCGGCCCGACTGATCCGCGCCGTCCGCGACTCTCCGGTCGCGTCTGGACCCTGATCATCAGCGCGGTCGTCACCGCGTCCCTCGTCGCTGTGGCGTTCCTTCTGCCCGTCCCCTACGTCCGCCTCGCCCCCGGCCCGACCTTCAACGTGATCGGCGAGATTGACGGAGAACAGGTCATCGAGATCGAGGGCACGGAGACGTTCCCGGTCACCGGAGAACTGGATATGACCACGGTCTCGGAATCCGGTGGACCGCGTGGCGGGCTGACCTTTGTCGAAGCGATCGCCGCCTGGTTCAACGCCAGCGACGCCGTGGTGCCACGCGAACTTCTCTACCCGGACGATGTCACCGGAGAGGAGATCCGGCAGCGGGGTGCGGCCTTGTTCAGCACCGCCGAATCCGATGCGATCGCAGCGGCGCTCGGGTATCTCGGGATTCCGGTCACCACCGAGGTGATCGTCACCGCTGTCCTCGATGAGACACCCGCCGAGGCCGTACTGGAGCCTCGTGATCGAATCCGGGCGGTCGACGGAGTCGCGGTGTCGAGTCCGCAGGATGTCGTGGATGCAGTGCGTGCCGCACCGATCGGCACCACCCTCACGCTCGATATCGAACGAGGTGGTGACCCGACCAAGGTGCGCATCACCACGGTGGACAACCCCGATAACCCCGGCACGGGTCTCCTGGGCATCACGGTCGGTAACTTCTATACGCCGGACTTCACCATCGACTTCACCCTGCAAGACATCGGGGGACCGAGTGCTGGACTCGTGTTCGCGATGGGAATCGTGGACAAGTTATCGGACGACGACATCGCGGGTGGTGCGCACATTGTCCGGGTTCACGATGTGCCCGAAACCGTCGATGCATTGCGCGTCTGGCAGGCGATCAGGGATGCACAGCATTCAACTGGCAACACGATAGGACAGAGATGACTCGCAGATATTTCGGCACCGATGGCGT
>JBEIHR010000128.1:0-4994 GCA_040381195.1 Rubricoccaceae bacterium | reverse complement strand
CGACGGCGTGGGTCGCGTCTTCGCCGCGATGACCCGCGCATCCGGGAAGGTGCCGCAGATCTCCGTAGTCCTCGGCCCCGCCGCGGGTGGTGCGGCGTACGGACCGGCACTCACCGACATCGTGATCCTCGGCCCCGCAGGGCGCATCTTCGTCACGGGTCCCGAGGTGGTGCGGTCGGTGACGGGTGAGAACGTCGACATGGACACCCTCGGTGGACCCGAGCCGCATGGTCGCCGCAGCGGCGTTGTGCACATCACCACCGAGTCCGAGCAGGAGGCACTCGATCAGGCTCGCGGCCTGGTGTCCCTTCTGGGTTCGCAGGGATCCCTCGACATGGCGGGCATCGACGACGTCGATCTCGGCGCCTTCCTGCCGGAGTCCTCGCGCCGCGCCTACGACGTGCATCCACTGGTCGAAGGCTTCGTCGATACCGGCACGTTCATGGAACTCCACGCGCGCTGGGCACCAAACATCGTGGTCGGACTCGGCCGATTGGGCGGACGCACCGTCGGAGTCGTGGCGAATAACCCACTTCGGCTCGGTGGCTGCCTCGACTCCGCGAGTGCCGAGAAGGCCGCGCGCTTCGTGCGGATGTGCGATGCATTCTCCGTGCCGCTCGTGGTGCTGGTGGACGTCCCCGGCTACCTCCCCGGCCTCGGTCAGGAGTGGGAGGGCGTGGTCCGGCGCGGAGCCAAACTCCTGCATGCCTTCGCCGAGTGCGTCGTACCCCGCGTCACCGTGGTGACACGCAAGGCCTACGGCGGTGCCTACGTCGCGATGAATTCGGCATCCCTCGGTGCGACTCGCGTCTACGCGTGGCCCACCTCGGAGGTCGCGGTCATGGGATCCGTCGCCGCAGTCCGCATCCTGCACCGCAGGCGCCTCGCGGAACTTCCGGAGGAATCACGCGAGCAGGTGGAGTTGGAATTGGCTGCCGAGCATGAAGTGATCTCGGGTGGAATCGCACGTGCGGTCGAGATGGGCGTCGTCGACGAGGTGGTCGATCCCACACGCACCCGCACAGCCGTGGCCGAGGTCATCTGGAACACACCGGGCGTGCGCGGCCAGCACGGGAACATCCCGCTCTGATCAGACGACCTCGTGCAGCACGCGCACGGTGGAGTCCGAGTGCGCCACCCGGAACGGCTCAAGTTCGTCATCCCACGGTTGACCGATGAGCCGACGAACCTCGTCGGCGAGGGACTCGCCCGTGGCAGAGGACTGCGCCAGCAGACTCCGCAGCCGATCCTCGTGCACCATCACGTCGCCATGCACTCCGATGGTGGCGCGGAAGAGCCCGAGCGTGGGGGTGGCGACGAAGCGCTCGCCCTCGCGGTCGCCGGAGGGATCCTCGGTCACCTCGTAGCGCGCCTGACGGAAGGCCAGCAGGGTGCTGGCGATCCGGGCTCCGGTTCCGGCCGGACCCGACCACAGGATCTCCGCGCGCAGGGCTCCGGGCGCAATCGGTTGGGGGGCCCAGTCGATGGTCACGGTCGTCGCGAACACCCGGGCCAGGGCCCACTCCAGGTGCGGACAGACAGCGCCGGGAACCGAGTGGACGAACAGCACACCGCGCGCAGGGACCGCGGACCCATCCGCGGTCTGCGCATGCAGGACGACCGTCATGTGACCCTCCTTCGTGAAGGACGCCTTCCCCAGCGGCTTCCCGAGGGATCACATGCATGGTCAGGATAACCCGCCCACCCCTTCGCTACAGTGCGGGACACCACCGACCTGGAGGTTCCATGGCACTGGCCACCCCGGCACCCCGAGTTCTCGCGGATTTCGCTGCTCGCACCTGGGTCGCGCAGGTGGCTTTGGTCGTCGGGGGCGCTGCCTTCGTGGGCCTGTGTGCGCAGGTGGCGATCCCCCTGCCCTTCACCCCGGTTCCCCTGACCCTGCAAACCTTCGCGGTGCTCCTCGTGGGAGCCAGCCTCGGTTCCCTGCGGGGCGTGCTGTCGATGCTGCTCTACGTGGTGGCCGGTGTCGCCGGCGTGCCCTGGTTCTCCCAGGGGGAGTCCGGTTTCGCCCTCGCATCCTTCGGCTACATCCTCGGATTCATCCTGGCCGCCTACATCGTCGGCCGCCTCGCGGAGCGAGGTGCCACCCACAGCGTGCTGCGCACCGCCGGACTCATGGTGGTCGGGAACCTGGCGATCTATGCCGTCGGCGTGACCTGGTTGAAGTTCGCCATCGACGTCACGTGGATCGAGGCGTTCACCTTGGGCGTGCTGCCCTTCCTCCTCGGTGATGCGATCAAGATCGCCGCAGCAGCCGGACTCCTGCCCGGTGTGTGGCGACTACTGCAGCGTCGCTAAGACCTCATCGACCACCTCGGTCGATGTGGCCGGGTGCAGGAAGGCCAGCCGCGCCACCGTCTCCCCGCGCCACTTGCTCGGGGTGACGAAGGCGACCTGTTCCCGCAGGAGCCGCTCACTCCACGCGTCGTAGTCCCCGGCCGACCAGCCCTCGACCCGGAAGAGCACGACGGAGAGATCGGGCTCGAGGATCAGCTCGAGTCCGGGAGTGGCGCGAATGCGCTCCACGGCATAGTGAGCCAAGTCATTGGCCGCGCGGACTGCATCCCGATAGGCATCCAGCCCGTTCACGGCCAGGGAGAACCACAGCGCCATGCCGCGGGCGCGCCGGGTCAGATGGAAGGCGAGATCGCTGGGGTTGAACTCCGAGTCGTCGGTGTGGATGACGTCGAGATAGGACGCATCCTGCGTATGCACGGCACGGGCGAGGCGCGGCTCGCGATAGATCAACGCCGCCGAGTCGAAGGGTGCGAACCACCATTTATGGGGATCCATGACCAGGCTGTCCGCGCGCTCGATGCCCCGATACCGGGAACGAACCCGGTCATCGAGCATTCCCGCTCCTCCGTAGGCACCGTCGACGTGGAACCACCACCCGTGCTCTTCGGCCAGATCGGCGCACGCCGCAAGGTCGTCGATGATGCCGGCGTTCGTGGTGCCCGCCGTTCCGACGATGGCGGCGATCCGCGAGAGGTCACGTCCCTCGAGCTGCCGATGCAGATCCTCGCGCGTGAGACGGCCATTCGTCGCGGTGATGACGATCGGCTCCATCCAACAGATGTTCAGCGCGTTCGCGATGGAGGAGTGCGTCTGGTCGCTGACGATCACCTGGAACCTCGTGTCCGGCTCACCGCGCCGATGCCGGGCGGTGTCGCGCGCGACGACGAGGGCGGAGAGATTCCCCGCCGAGCCCCCGGAGACGAAGACGCCACCTGCCGTCGGCGGCAGTCCTGCGATCTGCGCGAGGGTCTCCAGAGCCTGGTTCTCCGCCATCACCGCTCCGGCCGCCTCGAGCCACGAGCAGCCCTGCAATGAGGCGGCCGAGACCACCATGTCGAAGAGCAGCGCCGCCTCGGTGGGGGCGGCGGGAATGAAGGCGAGGAAGCGGGGACTGTCCGCGGACATGATGGTGTCGGCCAAGTGCTCGACGTACACGTCGAGCACCTCCCGCGGGTCACGCGGACCATCGCCGATCAACCCCGCGAGCGCTGCGCGCATTGCATCCCGGTCACCGAGCCCATCGATGGGTGGTTCGGTCAGCGCGAGACGTTCGGTCACGTAGCCGAGCACGGTGCCCATGAGGTGTGGATCGAATTCATGCATGCGAGTAGGACGACTCACGGATGTTCCTTGGAGAGTGCGCGCCGACAGCCCTCCTGCCAGCAGGCGCCTCCCGATGCTAACTCAGCGGCGTGCGTGCAGTAGAACGTGCCTATGACCCCGCGAATCCTGGCGACGAGTGGTGGCTTCGTCGGTACCGGACTGTGGGGCGTGCAGCGGCCGGGTCGTACCTTCCTGCGCGCGCTCGAGCTCACTGGCAAGGAGCGCCCGCGTGTCGTACTGGTGATGACCGCGTCCGGGGATGACCCCACCTACCTGTCCCAGATGTACTCGGCGCTCTCCGACGCCTCGTGCGATGTCGATCACCTCGCCCTGTTCACGCAACCGAATCGTGATCCTGCGGAAATGCTCCCGAGCGCGGACCTCATCTGGGTGGGGGGCGGAAGCGTGGCCAATCTCCTCGCTCTCTGGCGCCTGCATGGTGTCGACACGGCGATGCGTGAGGCCTGGGAGTCGGGGACGATCCTGGCCGGCGTGAGCGCCGGATCGATCTGCTGGCACGTGGGTGGCCCCACCGATTCCTTCGGGAAGGTACTCCAACCGGTCACGAACGCGTTGGCGCTGCTCCCCTACGGCAACGGGGTCCACTACGACTCGGAGGAGCAGCGCCGCCCCCTGCTGCATCGACTCGTCGGCGAGGGCGTACTTCCCACTTCGTACGCCACCGACGATTACGTCGGCATCCTCTACGAAGGCACCATGCCCGTCGAAGTCATCGCCGACCGGGACACGGATCCGGACACAGGTTCCGCGGCGTACCGCGTCGAGCTCATCGACGGCGAGGTCGTCGAGACGCGACTGCCACCCGGGCGGATCGTCAGCCCTCGGTGACCCGCACGGGCGCGCCGATGCGCGCGGACTCACCCGCCGCCAATCCGAGGACCACGGGCGCCCGCGCGTCTGAGCCCGGAACAGGCGAGGGACCGCCCTCGCGCACGTAGTCGGTGAAGGCCCGCCACTCGCGGCGGTAGGACTCCGCGTAGCGCTCGAGGAAGAAGTGCGGAATCACCTGACCGCGCAAACCGTCCCGGGTGATCGTGATCCCGCTGTGGACATCGGGATTCTCCGACGCGGCCATGCCCAGTGAGCCGAACACCTCCACCCGCTGGTCGTACCCGTACACAGCTTGACGGCTGTTGTCGATCATCGTCACAGCACCCGTGGCATGCGTGAGCATCACCGATGCGGTGTCGAAGTCCCCCGCATCACCGATCGCCGGATCGATCAGCACCGCACCCTTGGCGTAGACCTCCACCACCGGGGACCCCACCACGAACCGCGCCATGTCGAAATCGTGGATCATCATGTCCACGAAGATCCCCCCGCTGACCCGG
>JBEIHR010000127.1:0-5046 GCA_040381195.1 Rubricoccaceae bacterium | reverse complement strand
TCGCTCACCAGGGGTGTGCCATTGGGGTCCGAGGGCGTGAGCCGGAAACGGACCCGGTCTCCATCGCGCTTCCAGTCGCGGATTACCCCGGCGATCGGTTGTGTGGAAGGGATCACCTCGATATCCGCGGAGACGGGGGAGTTGCCCAGTGGACTCCCGTAGATGGCATTCACCAGGTAGCGGGTCCCGTTGACGAGCCCCTCGACCGAGCAGGTTCCCGTACGTTTCGTGGGCGCGGATGTGCATGTGCGCACCTGACCTGTTGCGGGGTCCACCACGCTGACGGCGAATCCGGTGACCGCCGAGCCATCGGAAGGAGCAGTGGTCGTCACGTGCACGCGCCCGTCGAGTCCGACGACCGTCACGCGTGGCGGTGAATTCGGTGCGACGGTGGGAATCGCGCCGGTCACGCGAAGGAATTCCAGTTCGGAGCTGACGCGGGTGTAGACACCGGGAAAGTAGCTGGCGCACCGTTCACCCCAGCTGACCACTCCCACGAGACGGCGCTCGGTTCCAGTCCCGACCAGGAGTGGACCACCGGAGTCGCCTTGGCAGGCGTCGATGACTTCCGCGTCCGCGGACACGCCCGCTGCGCAGATCATGTTCTCGGCCGACGCTTCGTCGGAACGGTAGCCGCGGAAGCGGACCCCGTCGACGACATAGGACTTCCCACTTCCGCATGAAGGACTAGGGAAGATCTCCACCTGCCCGCTGCGGAGCGCATCGGGGAAGACGTTTCCACTGGAGGAGGTGTTCCCCCACCCGACGATCGTCGCTTTGGTGCCGGCCGCGGTGTACTCGTCGAGCTGTGACAACGTCACGACGGGGATCAGGGGAATGTCCGCCACGGGCTGAGCCAGAGTCAGTACCGCGATGTCATTGTCGGCGGTGCGCAGACGGTAATTCGGGTGCACGTTAATGTCGGTGACCGCGGTGATCCGGGGATTCGGGATCTTCAGGGTTGGTCCGAAACTGACCAGGATCTCGCTCGGATCGAGTCGCTCACCCGTCTTCTGGTTGACCACACAGTGCGCCGCGGTGACGAGAACCGAGGGGGTGGTGAGACTCGCCCCGCAGAACTGCGCTTGGTAGACCCCCTGCTTCCGGTAGGCATCTGCTTCCAGTAAGGCCGCGACGAAGGGGAATGCTGCGGGATCCGCAGGAGCCCCGTTCACGATGCGCGGCGTCGGAGCCGCTGTCGCGGCAGGGGGACCAGTCACGAGAACGAGGGCACCGATCGCGATGGCGATCACCGTGCGCACCCATCTACGGTACGGCCTCCGGGGACGCAGCGTGCCGCGCAATGATGTGCCCATGTCGGAACGGTCAACGGCGGTCATCACCGGTGCCACCTCGGGGATCGGTCTGGGCTTCGCCCGCCTCCTGGCCCCGAGTCACGATCTTGTCCTCGTGGCCCGGGACCGAACGCGGCTCGATCAGGTTGCCGCCGAACTCTCTCCTCAGACGCACGTCACGGTGGAATCCGCCGATCTCGGTGTCCGGGCGGAGGTGGATCGCATTGCGTCACTTAGTGCGAACCGGGCCGATGTCCTCATCAACAACGCGGGATTCGGAATCCGCGACTCATTCGCCCACGCCTCGGTGGAACGTGAGCAGCAGACCATCGACGTCATGGTCACCGCCGTCATGCGCCTGACCCACGCCTGCCTCCCACGCATGGTGCAGCAGAACGACGGGATCATCATCAACGTGAGCAGTGTGGCCGGGTGGATTACCTCGGGCACCTATTCGTCCGCGAAGGCCTGGGTGACGAACTTCAGTGAGAGCCTGAATGCGAGCTACCGCGGCACCGGTGTTCACGTGACGGCCCTGTGCCCGGGCTACGTACGGACCGAGTTCCATCAGCGCATGGGGGTGGGCATGAAGGGTGTCCCCGCATGGATGTGGCTCGATGTCGACCAGGTGGCACGTGATGCATGGCGTGATGCGCGCACGGGCAAGGCGATCAGCGTCCCGTCCGCGCGGTATCGGATGCTCGCCCAATTCCTGCGCATCGCACCGCGCTCACTGGTGCGCAAGGCAACGGCGTCGCGCGTGCGCTCCGCACTGATGTCGGACTAGTCCGCTTCGCCCGCGATCTGCTGGATCACCGTCACCACATCCACGGTGCTGACCGACCACCCGCGCAATGTCGACAACCGGACGATCTGTGGATCATCGGTGACCACGGTCACCGGGGCATCGGGCCAGGCATCCGAGCTGGCCGGCGGAGCGGGATCCACCAGCACGTAGGCGCTCACGCGGCGATGGGCGGTGCGTTGCGCCAATGCCACCGCCGGCAGGAGAGCGCAGGATGATCCGTAGGCGACGACGACCAAGGGTGGACTCGGGTTGGTGCGAACCAACTCGCCGCAGACTTCGGTCGCACTCGTTCCCCCGACATCCACCGCGTCGGGGATCCCGCCGAGGACCTCATCGCGCGCAGTCCATGCGACATCGGGAAGTACGACGACGGTGGCCACGTCCTCACCCTAGGGTTGGCGCATGCCGAGTGCCGCCTGGTCCGCCCTCCGTCAGCAGATCCTCGACAAGGCCGTGGTGCACGGTCGCGTGGTGCTCTCCAGCGGTCGCGAGGCGGATTACTACGTGGATCTCCGCCGCATCACACTCGATGGGACGGCGGCGCCGCTTGTCGGCACGGTGATGCGCGAGCTCACCACGGATCTCGACTATGACGCGGTCGGTGGATTGACCCTCGGCGCCGATCCGGTGGGCACCGCCATGCTGCACAGCGCAGCGGCGGATGGCCGGACCCTGGATTCCTTCGTCGTGCGCAAGACCGAGAAGACGCACGGATTGCACCGCCGGGTCGAGGGTCCTGACGTCACCGGGCGCCGCGTGCTCGCGGTCGAGGACACCTCCACCACGGGTGATTCCGTCCTCGCCGCCGTCGACGCACTGGAGGAGGCGGGGGCCACGGTCGTGGCGGTCGCGGTGATCGTCGACCGCGGTGCCAAGGCCGCGGTGGAGGCGCGCGGACTCACGTACTTCTCCGCGTACTCGCTCGCTGACCTCGGCCTCGCCTGACCCATGACCGAGGTGGGTGTCGGTCCGTGGGTCGGGCCATGGCCCGACGACGACCGACTCGATCCGGACCTTCTCGCCCAGGGTGATGCCCGCAATGTCGTGGACCGATACCGCTACTGGAGACTCGACGCCATCGTCGCGGACCTCGACACTCGCCGGCATCCACTCCACATCGCGATCGAGAACCTGGAACACGACTTCAATATCGGCTCGATCATCCGCACCGCGAACGCATTCCTCGTCGCCGAGGTACACATCGTCGGGCGTAAACGCTGGAACCGCCGCGGTGCGATGGTCACCGACCGCTACCAGCACATCCGCCACCATCCCGACCCGCGGGACCTCGCCGCATGGGCGGCCGAGCACGACCTCCCGCTCGTCGGCATCGACACCGGTGCCGAGGCGACCCCGCTCGAGTCAACCCGGATCCCCGCCGCATGCGTTCTGGTCTTCGGGCAGGAGGGAAGCGGCCTGTCTCCAGAGCTGGCCGCACTGTGTCTTCAGCGCATCGCGATCAGCCAATTCGGCTCCACGCGCTCGATCAACGTCGGTGCCGCCGCGGCCATCGCCATGCACACCTGGGTGCGCCAGCACGTGTTCGGTCATGACCTGTGAGCCGATGGAAGCGCTTGCAGATCCGTCGGTAGGCTTGGCGCCGACTTCCATGAAAGGACATGCATGAACCAGGAGATGGCCCAGAAGTTCTCCTCCGCCCCGGGCTTTATCGCCGCGCTCGACCAGAGCGGTGGCAGCACCCCGAAGGCCCTCAAGCTCTATGGCATCGACGAGAGCGCCTTTTCCAACGACGAGGAGATGTTCGACCTGGTGCACGCGATGCGCGCGCGCATCATCACGAACCCCGCGTTCACGGGTGACCGTGTCCTGGCAGCGATCCTCTTCGAGGGCACCATGGACCGCGACATCGAGGGCATGGGAACGGCCGAGTACCTGTGGAAGGTCAAGAACATCGTCCCGGTCGCGAAGGTGGACAAGGGTCTGGAGAACGAGGCCAACGGCGCCCAGGTCATGAAGGCCATGCCCGACCTCGACTCGCTCCTGAGCCGCGCCGTGTCCAAGGGTGTGTTCGGCACGAAGATGCGTTCGGTCATCAAGTCCCACAACGACGCCGGAATCACCGCGGTTGTGGACCAGCAGTTCGAGATCGGTCTGCAGATCCTCAATGCGGGACTCGTGCCGATCCTCGAGCCCGAGGTCGATATCCACAGCCCCGAGAAGGCTGCGATCGAGGCGACACTCCTCGAGAAGCTGCTCGCTGGCCTGGATCGAATTCCCGCCGATAGGCAGGTCGTGTTCAAACTTTCCCTGCCGAGTCACAACGATTTCTACGCGCCGCTCATCAATCACCCGCGCGTGATGCGCGTGGTCGCCCTCTCCGGTGGCTACTCCCGCGACGAGGCCTGCGACATCCTGGCCAACAACCACGGGATGATCGCGAGCTTCTCGCGCGCACTCAGCGAGGGACTCACCGCGCAGATGTCCGATGCTGAGTTCACCGCAACGTTGGATGCCGCGATCGCGGAGATCTACGCCGCATCGATCACCTGAGATGAGCGTCGGCGAGAACCTGCTCGGTGGACCGCCACCGACGCTGCTGCCGGTGGATCCAGCCGCGCAGGCCCTCGACTCGGGTGCCGACCCCGGCCAGGTGGTCCGCGACTTCCCCACGAGTTCGCTCGCCTGGGTTGCCCTCGCCGACGAGGCCTGGTCGCAGAACCGCGTGCTCGAGTCCTACGCCTTCGCCCGCGTCGGCTACCACCGCGGTCTCGATGCGCTGCGCCGCAATGGGTGGAAAGGACACGGTCCGGTGCCGTGGTCGCATGAAGCCAATCGCGGGGTGTTGCGCTGCCTGCGCTCACTCCATCGTGCTGCGTCATCGATCGGCGAGACCGATGAAGTGGTGCGGCTCGACGCATTCATGACTGACTGTGACCCGGGAATGCCCCGCGCGTGAAAGCGGCGGTGCTCGGGGCCGGCATC
>JBEIHR010000126.1:0-5087 GCA_040381195.1 Rubricoccaceae bacterium | reverse complement strand
GGTGGGTTCGTCCGCCAGCAGGACTGCGGGTTTGGCGGACAAGGCTCGGGCGACGCTGACCCGCTGACGCTGACCACCGGACAACTGGCGGGGCTTCTTCTTCGCGTCACGTTCACTGATGCCCATTTGCGCCAGCAACTCCAGGCTGCGAGCAGTTGCGTCCGCCCTGGAGCCGACGCCATGCACACGTACCGCCTCGGACACCGCGGAAAGAGCGGTGATTCGGGGATTCAAACTTCCGTACGGGTCCTGGAACACCATCTGAACAAGGCGTCGCTTGTCACCGCGGTAGGCCTTTCCGCGCTGGTAGATGTTGTCACCTTCGAACAGCACCTCACCGGAATCGGGCCTCTGCAAGCCAGCAAGAACACGAGCCAGGGTGGACTTCCCGCTGCCGGACTCTCCCACGATGCCGACGGCCTCGCCCTGGTCGATGTGCAGTGACACCCCACGCACCGCACGGACAGCTCGGGAGCCCGAGCCGAACGTCACCGAAACATCGCGTGCCTCGATCAACGCGTCACCCATGTGAGCCTCCCAAGAGTTCCGTGTGGAGGCACGCGCTCCAGTGCGCCGGCCTGACTTCAACGAGGGCCGGATTACGACCCACCGTGCAGTCTTCCTGCACGAAGTCGCAGCGCTCCGCAAACCTGCAGCCCGGGGGCCATTCCCCGACGGCCGGCGGATTCCCCTTGATCGTGACCAGGGGTGCCCCCGGGGTCGCGATGTCGATACGCGAACGGTTGAGGGCGATTGTGTACGGATGCAAAGGTGTGCGTGCGACGTCCGCGACAGTTCCCACCTCAACACACGTGCCCGCGTGCATGACCACGAGACGATCACATACTTCATCGATCAATGCCAGGTCGTGTGACACCAACACAACGGACATCTTGAATTCGGAGCGAATCTCCTGGAGAAGCTTCATGATCTCCGCCTGGACGGTCACGTCAAGTCCCGTGGTGGGCTCGTCAGCGACCACGATGTCCGGATCCTGCGCAATCGCCGCAGCGATCATGACGCGCTGGCGCATTCCACCGGACAACTGGAAGGGGTACTGGTCGTAGACCACTTCAGGTCGACGGATGTGCACGAGGTCCAGGAGCTCCATGACCCGCTTACGCACGTCCTTGTCCTTGCGCTTCCGGTTCCGGCGCACGGCCTCGGCCAACTGCTTGCCAACGGTCATCACCGGGTTCGGTCCGGTCAACGCACTTTGGGGTACATACCCGATGCGGTTCCCACGCACTGGCCGCCATTGGCGCTCGTCGAGGGTCGCCAGGTCCATTCCGTCGAACATGATGGAACCAGCGAAGATCGAGGCGCTGCGACGCTTGAGGGTTCCGATCAAACTACGGCAGACCATCGTCTTGCCGGATCCTGACTCACCCACGAGGCCGAGGATCTCCGCTCGACGGATATCGAAATTCGCACTATCGACGATGATGAGTCGATCCTTGCGCGTTCGCTGGATACCGATCACGAGATCGCGGATCTCCACCAAAGAGTCTGGAGAAACGCCGCTGACGGGGTTCACGCTCATGACTTCACATCCCGCTCGCGCCGGGTGAGCCCCTCGGCGATGAAGGACAGGGACACACCGGCCCAACACAGGGCGAGGCCTGGGAAGATCACCGGCCACCAGGCAATCTGGAAGGTTGGGCGCCCATCGCTGATCATCGCGCCCCACTCAGCCGTTGGAGGTTGAGCGCCGAGGCCGAGGAATGAGAGACCCGCAATCAGCAGGATCACGAGGATCAAGTCACTCAGCGCGTATGCGGTGGTCTCTGACGAAACGTTGGGAACGAGATGCTTGAAGAGAATGCGCGGCTTCGAGTAGCCCAGGGTTTGTGCCGCCTCGATGTAGCCCTGCTGCTTGACAACCATCGCCCGTGTCCGTGCGAGACGCGCGTACCGTGCCCAGTTCGTGAGCGAGAGCGCGATAACTACGCTTTGCAGACCCGGACCGAGGAGTGCGATCAACGCTATCGCTAGCACGAGGAGGGGGAAGGCGTTGATGCCGTCGATGATCGAACCAACGATCCCGTTAAGGACCTTGCTTCGGCTCACCGCGAGCCCGATACCCACGATCGTGCCGATCGCGAAGGGAATCATGACTCCGAGAAGTGCCACCCCGAGGTCGAGATAGACCGCATCGAAGACCCGAAGGAACACATCGCGCCCGAGTCCGTCGGTTCCAAACCAGAAAGTGCTCGACGGAGGAAGGAACGGTACGTCGATCGACTCTTCGATCGTGTACGGCGACAGCAGGGGCACGAGGAGGCCCATGAGCAGGAGCAAAATCAGCATCACCAGCCCCACGACGAGGCCGACGGTGCCGTCCTTTAATCGACGGGCCTTCTTCGGAGTGGGGACTGCGCCCTCAACATCGAACCAGTCGGCCGTCCCGGCGCCAACGATCGTCATGTCAGCTTCACCCGCGGATCGAGGATGCTCGCAACGATGTCGCCCAGCAGGCTGAGGAACACGACGAGGATGCCGAAGACCAGGATGATGCCCTGCACCACCGGATAGTCACGCATCGTGACCGCAGTAACGAGCTCCCGGCCGATACCCGGGAGAGCGAAGATGATCTCGAGGATCACCGTCGATCCAACCATCACGCCCATCATGTAGCTGAGCAGCACCACGGTGGGGGCGAGGGAGGGGCGCAGAACGTAGAACCAGAAAAACCGGAAGGACCGGACACCGCGAATAACGCCGGTCTCGACGAACTCTTCATCGAGGGTGTCCAGGATGGAGCTGTACAGAACACGGGAAAGGACCGGGACAAGAACGACGCAGTTCACCAGCGCAGGGAGCCAGAGGTACTGCATGTTGGCCGGGAACGTCGGGTCATATCCGAAGATCGGGGCGATTCCCCATACGAGTCCGAATTGATAAAGCAGGATCAGCGCCACGAGGAACGAGGGCAGCGCGAGCCCGATCGCCGTCAGCGTGCGGAAAACATAGGGAAGGCCCGGGATGCGGGCCAGCGCAATGAACATCGCGAGCGGAATCGATATGACAAGGGTCATCACGACAGTTGTAAGGATCAGCCACAGTGTGACGGGCAGGTTCGTGCGCAGCATCTCCGTGACGGGAATCCCGGAGATGAGGGAGGCGCCCAGGTCGCCCTGGAACAAGCCGGTGAAGTACTGCCAGAACTGCGTCAGGGGATCGACGTCGAGCCCGAGGGTCTTCCGCAGGGCTTCGACAGTTTCGGGAGCGGCGTCACCGCCCAGAGCCGCCGTGACCGGATCGCCCGGCGAGAGGCGAATGAGCATGAAGGCCACGACCATGACCCAGAAGGCCACGATGATCGCTCGGCCAGTACGCCGGAGGATCTTTTCCCCCGCTGACTGAGGACGCGGGCCATCCCCATGTCCCGATTCCTTGACCGCAGACTCTGCATCCGTGGTGGGCGTTGGCGCCGTCACTCGTCGATCTCCTCATCGGGCGGCTCGCGCCGCCTGGTAGCCGTGGACCTGCATCCTGCAATCACACTCGAGGGAGCGGTGGGCGGACCGATCCGAGAATCGGTCCGCCCACCTACGCGGGAACTTCCGCGGTCTAGCTCTTTGCTCCGGTGTTGAACCCGGCCGGTCCCCTCTGGGTGCTCAGCAGAGGAGTCGTGGCGACGTACAGCCATTCACCGGGGATCGTTGCGCTCAGCAACCCGGCCGGTAGACGCGTGCCTGAGATAACTGCACGGTCGGCGATCGGGATGTGTACTGAGCTGTTGTAGGAGGCAACGTTCGCCGCCTTCAGCGCGTTCTTGGCAGCCGTCGGGTTCATTGCGGAACCCAGCGTGTCAATTGCCGCGACGAGTGCCGGATCGTTCACCTTGGACCAGTTCTGCCAGGCACCGCCCGGGCCGAACCAGTTGGCCAACTGGAGGTACGGCGTCGGGGCGTTGTTGCCCGAGAACTGCACCTCGTAGTTGCCCGAGTTGAGATCCGCGATGGCGACTGTGTCTTGCTTCACGGTGATCTTCATCGTGATGCCAACCTTGGCGAGATCCTGAGCGATGATCTGAGCGGCCTCTGGCCAACCCGGACGCGCCCAGACGATGGTCTCGAAGCTGAACCCATTCGGGTTGCCGGCCTCGGCGAGCAGCTTCCGGGCCAGTGCCAGATCCTGCTTGCCATCATTGGGCAGCACGCACTGGTGGTACGGGTTGCCCTTGATGAACGTCTGCGCACAGGACGGGAGAACCGTCCCGAAGAACGCGACCTTCGCGACCTTCTGACGATCGATGGCCGCAGAGACGGCCTGACGATTCTTCGCGTTGTACATCGGCAAAGTCGTCTTTGTCATGTTGGTCGTCAACTGGTAGGTGCCGGGGAGTGCATGCGCCCACCACTTGATCGTGTTCTTGTCCAGGTCCTGCACACCCTGGTAGGCGAGGTCGAACACGTAATCGACCTGGCCCGACTGCAGCGCGAGTTTGCGGGTAGCCGCATCCGGAATCGCCACGTAGGTGATCTGCTGGACCTTCGGCTTCGCCCAGTAGTTCGGGTTCGCCACCTGAACCATCTGGTCAGCACCCGGGGTCCACGACTGAATCATCATGGGACCAGCGCTCACCGGCTTCGACCAGTAGGTCGGATCCTTGAGCTTCTCGGTGGGGTTCAGGAACATCGACTGATTCGCCATCAGCCAGTTGAAGTCCGGCATCGGAGTGGACAGGGTCCACGTGACCGTTGTCGGGCTTGTGGCCACGACGTTCTTGACCTTGGCGAAGAAGGCGGCGGACTGCCGAGCTTCCACCTGCTTCTGCCAGGCGGTCACGACGTCTTGCGCCTGCACCGGGGTGCCGTCCGAGTACTTCAAATTCGGCTTCAGAGTCTGGAACACCGAGAGGCCGTCCTTAGAGACGTCCTGCTTGGCCACCAGGTCCATGCGCGGGATGAGATTCTCATCGAAGCGCCAGAGCAGGCCCTGAATGGGGTACGCCACCTGGTAGTCGGTCACGGCGCGCGGCTTCATCGGGTCCAGGTTTGCGATCTTGGACACGGGGGCCATCACCACTGCCTGACAGTTGGAATTTGCCAACTGGTTCTTGATGGAACAGTTGGTCCCCG
>JBEIHR010000125.1:0-5092 GCA_040381195.1 Rubricoccaceae bacterium | reverse complement strand
GTGCGTTCTGATGCCCGGCTCGACTACCGCCCGGTGGCCTAGCCGTAGCCTGTGCGCCCGTGGCCCTCGATGACGTTCAGGAGCGCACCTCCGCACTCCAATCCACGATGACCAGCATCGAGAAGGTTCTCGATCCGGCAGCGATGCGCGCCGCCATCGCGGACCTGGAACGTCAGGCCTCTGCCCCCGACCTATGGGATGACCAAGCCCATGCCCAACAGGTCACGAGCCGCCTCAGTTACCTCCAGGGGGAACTCCGCAAACTGGAGGCGTTGCGGTCCCGCTTGGACGACCTCCCGGTGCTCTTCGAACTCGCCGAAGCCGAGGGCGACGCTGCCTCCAAGGCGGAGGGGGACAAGGAGCTCTCCGACCTCGAACGCGCCATCGGTGACCTGGAGGTGCGCACACTGCTCTCCGGGGAGTACGACGAGCGCGAGGCGTTGGTCACCATTCGCGCGGAGGCCGGGGGAGTCGACGCGGCCGACTGGGCCGAGATGCTCATGCGCATGTACACCCGGTATTGCGAGCGCCACGGATGGTCCTACGAGGTGTACGACATCTCCTATGCCGAGGAAGCGGGCATCAAGTCGGCAACCTTCGCCGTGAAGGCCCCCTATGCCTACGGCACGCTTTCCGTCGAACAGGGCACACATCGGTTGGTGCGCATCTCACCCTTCGACAACCAGGGTCGACGTCAGACGTCATTCGCCGGCGTGGAGGTCATCCCCGTGGTTGAGCAGACCGAGAGCCTCGAAATTCCCGACGACGACCTGCGAATCGATGTCTATCGCTCCAGCGGCCCCGGTGGCCAAGGGGTCAACACGACCGACTCCGCCGTGCGCATCACGCACATCCCCTCCGGCATCGTGGTCTCGTGCCAGAACGAGCGCTCGCAGTTGCAGAACCGCGCTACGGCGATGGCGATCCTGCAGGCGAAATTGCTCGAACGACGACGCCAGGAAGAGCGGGCGAAGATCGACGCCCTGAAGGGTGACTCCTCGGGATCCTGGGGCAATCAGATGCGCTCCTACGTGCTGCACCCCTATCAAATGGTGAAGGACCTGCGTTTCGAATACGAGACGGGCAATACCGGTGCGGTGCTCGATGGGGAAATCGACCCGTTCATCGAGGCGGGAATCCGCTGGAGAAAGCAGTCGTCGGGCGCGTCCTAGGGACTCCTGTGGGACGTCACTTAGACTGATCGAAACCCACCCCCGAAGCCGAAAGTGCCGACCGCGTGATCCTTTTCGAGAGCGTCACCAAGACGTACGCCAACCAGAATCGCCCTGCCCTGGACGATGTCTCGTTGGAGATCGAGAAGGGTGAATTCGTCTTCCTCGTCGGACCCTCGGGTTCGGGCAAGTCCACGTTCCTGCGGCTCGTGCTTCGCGAGGAGAGGCCCAACACCGGAGCGGTCTGGGTGCTCGGCAAGGAACTCAACCGCCTGAGCAATTGGAAGATCCCGGCTCTTCGCCGCCAGATTGGAACCGTGTTCCAGGACTTCCGTCTGCTCCCCAACAAATCGGTGTTCGAGAACGTGGCGTTCGCACTGGAAGTGATCGGCAAGCCCAGGGCTCAGATCAAGCGCGTTGTGCCTGAGGTGCTCGAAGTCGTCGGTCTCGAGGGCAAGGAAGCACGCCGTCCAGATGAACTCTCCGGTGGAGAGCAGCAGCGTGTTGCGATCGCTCGAGCATTCGTGAACCGACCCATGTTGCTCATCGCGGACGAACCCACCGGAAACCTGGATCCGGGCACCTCCGTGGGGATCATGAAGTTGCTCGATCGCATCAATCGGCTCGGCACCACCGTCGTGATGTCCACCCACGATGCCCAGATCGTGGACCAGATGCGTCGCCGCGTCATTGAACTCGATTCCGGTCACGTGGTGCGTGACCAAACCCGCGGCGTGTATGGGTACGGTGGCTGATGCGGGCGCAATTCATCGCAAGCGAAGTAGGCGCCGGCCTCCGGCGCAATCTCACGATGACTATCGCGGTGATCATCACGGTCGCAGTCTCGCTCGCACTCTTCGGTGTCAGCCTGCTCGTGCGCGCGCAAGTCACGACGATGCAGGACTTCTGGTACGACAAGGTTGAGGTGTCGATCTTCCTGTGCTCACGGGGGAGTGACACCCCTTCATGTGCGGGGGGCGAGGTCACGGCCGCCCAACGTGACCAGATCGAGTCCGACCTTGAATCGCTTCGACCACTCGTCCAGGAGATCTACTACGAGTCCAAGACTGAGGCCTATCAGCGATTCAAGGAGCAGTTCGCCAACTCTCCGATCGTGGACAACGTCAATGAGAACGCGCTCCCCGAGTCCTTCCGGGTGAAGCTCTCCGATCCGACGCAGTATGACGTCGTGGCGTCGGCATTCGCCGGCAGGCCCGGAATCGAGCAGGTCAACGATCAGCGGCAGATCCTGGACAAGTTCTTCCGCCTCCTCAATGGCCTTCAGGCGATCGCGTTGATCATCGCGGGTGTCATGCTCGTGGTGACCGTGCTGCTTATCGTGAACACGATGCGCGTGGCCGCGTTCAGTCGTCGACGGGAGACCGGGATCATGCGTCTCGTCGGCGCCTCCAACTTCTACATCCAACTGCCGTTCCTGCTGGAAGCCGGCCTTTCCGCGGCCCTGGGGGCGGCGCTGGCCATCGGGGGGTTGGTCGCCACGAAGGCGATCGTCATCGACCAGATCCTGGCGCCCTCGTTCCAATTCACCGCCTTCGTCGGCTGGGATGCCGTCCTGGCCATCGCCCCCGTGCTGCTGGCCACCGGGATCCTGCTGGCGGTCCTTGCGGCATTCCTCACACTGCGCAAGTACCTGCGCGTGTGACGCCTGTGGTTTGAGTGACATCTGACCTACCCTGGAGAGGTGTTCCCCTCCCTGCGCGTGCTCGTCGTCGCGCTCGTCGTGCTGGCCCTGGGCGCCACCCCCGCCCAGGCCAAGAAGAGCGATGAACTCAAGGAGCAGGAGCGCGAGGTCGCCTCCCAGGTGGAGTCGATGGGGGAGACACTCGCTGCCGCCGGCACCCGTGTGACGAAGGCGATGAAGGCGTTCACCCGGGTCCAGGCGAAGGTGGAGCGCGCCGAGAAGGCCGAGCGTGCGGCGATCCGCAAGGCGAAGATCGCAGAGTCGAAGGCATTGATGGCCCAGCGGGCAGCCGGCAAGGCGTACGCGGCGTGGAAGGCCGGGAAGTTCCAGGAGGGAATGGTCCGCACCGAGTTGGCTCGCACCGAGGTGGCGATCAACGAGGTCGCCCGAGCCGTGTACCAACAGGGTCCCCTCGCCGAGGTCGAGGTGCTCCTCGATTCACAGAGTCCCGCGGACTTCACGGCGCGACTCGCATCGGTCGATGCGGTCGGTCGACTCCAGTCCTCCGTCTATTCCGGACTCACGCGCACGCGCGCCGACCTGGCGATGCAGGAGGTACAACTGCAGGCGGCCAAGGTCGCGGCAGAGGAGAAGCAGGCGATCGCTGACCAGCGACTCGCAGAATCGACGCAGGCGCGCGCCGAGGCGGCGGCAACCACCGAACGTTTGGAGCAGGTGCGTGCTGAGCAACGCGTGGTTGTGCGGCAGGCGCAGAAGTACAAGCGCAAGGTCGAGCGCCGACTGACGCAACTCAAGCGGGAGCAGGAGCGACTCGCTGCTGCCGCGGCGAAGGCGGCGCGTGAAGAAGCGGCGCGGGCAGCGCGTGCGGGCTCCGGAACTCCGGCGATGGCGATCCCCTCGGGTGGATTGCTGTGGCCCGTGGCCTCGGGCGGCCGGATGTCCTCGGCTGTCGGCCCACGCACACATCCGGTGTTCGGCTACCGGTCGTGCCACACCGGACAGGACATCGCCGCACCGACGGGTACTCCGGTACGGGCATCTGCGGACGGTCGCGTGATCACTTCGGGATCCGGTGGTGCGTACGGCAACTCGATCATGCTCGTGCATTCGGGCGGGTTGACCACCTTCTACGCGCACCTGTCCACCAAGAGTGTGCAGGTGGGTCAGGAGATCAAGGCGGGTGACCAGGTGGGCACGGTGGGTTCCACCGGATGGTCGACGGGCCCCCATCTTCACTACGAAACCCGCATCAATGGGACCGCCTATGATCCGATGGGCTGGTTCGGGCAGCCGAGTCGCCCGGTCACCTGCTGAGGACGGTGCTGTAAGGGAGACGCGCATGGTGGATGTACCCAGCGCTGCTCAACCACAACCACGATCCTTCACGCGGCGTGGTTTGATCACCATCGCGATCCTGTTGCCGATCGTGGCGATCGCCTACGCCCTCGTGGTGCAGAACTACTCGATCGAAGGTGGGAGCCGCGTCGAGGGCGGACTCCGTGGCGAGGCCGCGGGCATCGTCGTGGAAATCGAGCCGGTACGGGTGGAGACATCGTCGTCATCGACGACACTGCGGCTCACGTTCTCGGCCCGGGGTGACGAGATCGTGGACGAGAACGGTCGGCTTGCCCAGAACACCAGACTGACTATCACGACAAGTGATGGCACAGAGGAGGTCAAGTACACCGCGGGGGAACCACTCGGCAGGTACGAGATCGAGATGGGTACCTCCGGCGACGTCGCGGGTTATCCGTTCGACGTGCACGAGGGATTCTTCGCCATCAGTGCCGATAGTTTCACGCGCGGCACCGGCGGCGTGATCGATTCCACCGGGGACATCCCCGCGGGGCTCGTGGGCACGGGTGGTGTGAACGGTTGGAACACGGATATGCAACTGCCGCCCAATATGGGCACCCAGGTCTTCGGGGTGCTGACCTTCAGTCGGGTCTTCTCGACGAAAATCTTCGCTCTGCTTCTCATCATCATGGCCGCCGCTCTTGCTCTCCTCGCATTCTTCGCCGCGTCACTCGTGATCACCAATCGGCGCCGGATCGAGGTTGCCCTCCTCGCGTGGACCGCCAGCCTGCTTTTCGCACTCCCGCTCCTGCGCACATATCTGCCGAATGCGCCACCCATCGGTGCGGCGATCGATATCTACGTCTACCTCTGGGTGATGGTCCTCGCTGTTAGCGCTGCGGTCCTCGTCGTCCTCGCCTGGGTTGCGCAGAGCGGTGCGAAGTTGCGGGTGCAGGATGGC
>JBEIHR010000124.1:0-5176 GCA_040381195.1 Rubricoccaceae bacterium | reverse complement strand
GGAGGCCGCGGCAGCTCCGGCCGCTGAGGCTGGCGCCGCACCAGCCGCCGAGGCCTCGTCCGGCAACTGAGGTCGGCCACCATGTCCGGACCGTGGTTGATCGCGGGCCTGGGCAACCCTGGACCCGCGTACGCGGCCACACGTCACAACGTCGGTGCGATGGCCGTGCGCGATCTCATCGCGGACAACACAGCCAAGCCCTCCCGGCATAAGCGTGCCCTTGCCGAGGTCGCCGAACTTCGTATCGGCATCCCTGGCGCGACGCACCAGGTGATCGCTGCTTGCCCGTTGAGCTACATGAACGAGTCCGGTGGTCCGGTGTCCGCGTTGATGGGGTTCTACGGCGTGGAGCCCGATCACCTGATCGTTCTGCACGATGAACTCGACATCGACTTCTCCACGCTACGGGTGAAGTTCGGCGGAGGCGACAATGGGCACAACGGCCTCAAGAGCATCCGGGGCGCCTTGGGCACGGGGGAGTTCTACCGGGTGCGCATCGGCATCGGGCGCCCGATGGGACGGCAGGCTCCGGCCGATTTCGTCCTCCAGCCCTTCACCTCGGCGGAGCGCTCCGACCTCCCCCATGTGCTGGACCGTGCCGCGCGTGCCTCGGTGAGCGTGGTGGAGGATGGGCTCGAAGCGACGCAGAACACCTTCAATGCTCGGGAGTGACGTGAACGACGCGCACGTCTCCGTGGAGATCGCCCAGCAGGCTGGTCGCCTTCTCCTTGAACTGCGCCAGCAGTTCCTCGCCGAGCACGGCCCGGACGTGACCCGGGAGCAGGCCGATCGTCTTCGCGATCTCGCGGACGCCGAATCGCACACTTTGATCGCGCGGGCCCTCGCGGAGGCGCGTCCAGAAGACGCCGTACTCAGCGAGGAGGGCAAGGACGATGCCACTCGGCTCGAGGCAGCACGGGTCTGGATCGTCGATCCACTCGACGGTACGTGGGAGTACGGGCAGATGCGCAGTGACTTCGCCGTTCACATCGCACTCTGGGATATGAGCGAACAGCGCCTGAGTGCCTGCACTGTCGACCTCCCCGGGCAAGGACTCACCCGCAGCGTGCTCGACGCGGAGCCCGGGGTGCACCCGATCCCCACCGATCGTCCGATCCGCATCGTCGCGTCGCGAAGCCGGCCACCGGAGACACTCGGGCGGATCGTCGACGACCTCAGCACGGTGCTCGCGGCGCAGGGGATGACCCAGGGTGTCGAGGTGGTCGACGTCGGATCCGTGGGCGCCAAGGTCAACGAGGTCCTCGCCGGACGGGCCGAGGCCTATGTCCACAACACCGGCTTCTACGAGTGGGATGTCGCGGCGCCCTACGGTGTCGCACTGCACTACGGACTCGTGCCGAGTCACTTCGATGGAAGCCCGGTCACCTTCAACCACATGCCCCCGTACGTCACCGACCTTGTCGTGGCGCATCCGGACATCGCTGCGGCCCTGCGCTCCGTCCTGCGCACGTGAGTCTGCGCGGCGTCCTCGACGCACTCCGCGCGGACCCATCGGTATCGCGCATCAGCGAGTTATCTGGGACTACCTCCGATCACATCACCGTCGTGAGCCCGGTCACGGCGGTTCCGATCGTCGCCGGAGTGATTGCCGAGCGTTCACCGCTTCTCATCATCACCGCCACCGGTCGCGAAGCGGAGGATCTCACCGCAGCGATGGCCGAGGTCATCGAGGGGGACGTGGCGGTGTTCCCATCCTGGGAGACCCTCCCGCATGAGCGACTATCGCCCTCAAGTGACACGGTCGGCCGACGCGTCGCAGTCTTGCGTCGACTCGCCACCGGTGATCAGCACCTGCGGGCTGTCGTCGCATCTGCCCGCGCAGCGATGCAGCCGATTCCCGCCGGACTCGGTGACGTCGCCCCCGTGGAGCTGCGCGCAGGCGACAGTGCCGATCTGACAGAACTCGTCGAGCGCCTCGTCACCCTGGGCTACGAGCGCGTCGACCTCGTGGAGCGTCGCGGCCACCTCGCCGTGCGCGGCGGCATCCTCGACGTCTTCCCTCCCACGAGCGAGCATGCGCTGCGCGTCGAGTTCTGGGGCGACGAGGTCGAGGACGTACGACACTTCGCGGTCACCGACCAGCGTTCCCTCGATCTTGCCGACGGGTTGTGCGCGCACGCGGTGCGCGAGGTGCTGATGACCGCGGAGGTGCGCGAGCGTGCGCACGCCCTGGCCCAGGCGCACCCTCAGGTTGCGGAACTGTGCGAGAAGGTCGCCGCCGGCATTCCCGTCGAGGGCATGGAGTCCCTCGCGCCCGCCCTCGTCGGAGAGATGGTCGGCCTGCACGCCCTGATGCCCGCGAAGGCACACATCGTCGTCGTGGATCAGGCTCGGGTCGAAAGCCGAGCGGCCGATGTCCTGCGCACCGCGGAGGAGTTCCTCGCCGCCGGCTGGCATGCGGCTGCCGTGGGTGGTGAAACCCCGGTCGAACTCGCACCCGCGCCGTACCTCACCCTCGCGGAGATCGAAGAGTCCGCGCGCGCGGCGGGAAGCACCTGGTGGGAGGTCACGTCGCTGCCGCGTGAGGATGCCGATGTCACCGTGCCCGCAACCCCCGCGCCGGAGTTCCGAGCGGACGCGGACGCTGCGATCGACTTCCTGCGCACGGTGCTCACTGACCGCCACCGCGTAGTCGTCGTGGGTGAAGGACACGGGCCACTCGAACGCCTGGCCGAGGAGCTTGCTGCGGCGCAGGTGCCGGCGCGCATCAGTGAGGATGTCGACACCGCACCCGACGCATCCGTAGTCACCCTCGCGCCGGGGAGGTGGAGCCATGGCTTCACCTGGGGTGATGTCGATCTGCTCACCGTCACCGACATCCTCGGTCAGCGTTCCCAGGAGATCCGCCGAATGCCGAGTCGGCGCCGCCGCAGTATCGACCCGCTATCCCTCACACCAGGGGACTTCGTGGTGCACGAGCACCACGGGGTCGGTCGCTACGTCGAAATGATCCGGCGCACTGTGGGTGGTGCAGAGCGTGAGTACTTGATCATCGAATACGCGGCAAGTAAGCGGGGCCATCCAGCGGATCGACTCTTCGTGCCGATGGATCAGCTAGACCTCGTCACCCGGTATGTCGGTGGTGAAGCACCATCGGTGCATCGCCTCGGGGGTGCGGATTGGGCGAAGGCGAAGGGGCGGGCACGCAAGGCGGTCAAGCAGATCGCGGGGGAGTTGGTCCGTCTCTATGCCGCGCGGCAGTCAGCGGCCGGCTACTCGTTCGCTTCGGATACGCCATGGCAGCGGGAGTTGGAGGATGCCTTCCCGTACATCGAGACGCCCGATCAGGTCGCGTGCATCGACGAGGTCAAGCGCGATATGGAACGCACCGTGCCGATGGACCGCTTGATCTGCGGGGATGTCGGATACGGAAAGACCGAGATCGCCGTGCGCGCAGCCTTCAAGGCGGTGCAGGACGGTAAGCAGGTGGCCGTGCTCGTGCCGACGACACTGCTCGTCCAGCAACACCTCGCCACATTCTCCGAGCGCTTCGCCCCGTTTCCCGTCAAGGTCGCTGGACTGTCACGATTCAACACCGAGAAGGAGATGAAGACTGTTCTGGATGGCCTCGGTGATGGCACGGTCGATGTGGTGATCGGAACGCATCGTCTCCTGACCCCGTCGGTGCGATTCAAGGATCTGGGTCTGGTGGTCATCGACGAGGAGCAGCGGTTCGGCGTCGAGCACAAAGAGCATTTGAAGGCCCTGCGCACCAACGTGGACGTCCTCGCGATGTCGGCCACGCCCATTCCCCGAACCTTGGAGATGGCTGTGACAGGTATCCGCGAGATGAGCGTCATCCAGACGCCCCCCGAGGAGCGCCACCCCGTGTTGACCTACGTCGGTCCCTATGACGCACAACAGATCACAGCAGCGATCCACCGGGAACTCCTGCGGGGTGGGCAGGTGTTCTTCGTGCATAACCGCGTTGAATCAATCGAGCGTGCAGCGGCGCGCGTCCGCGACCTGGTCCCGGAGGCGAATGTCGCGGTCGCGCACGGGCAGATGGGCGAGGCTGCCCTCGAACAGGTGATCATTGACTTCTGGGAGAAGCGCATCGACGTTCTGGTGTGCACGACGATTGTCGAGTCGGGGATCGATATCGCGAACGCCAATACCTTGATCATCGACCGAGCCGACACCTTCGGTCTCTCGCAGCTCCACCAACTGCGGGGCCGCGTGGGTCGTGGGCGCGAGCGCGCCTATGCATACCTGCTCTACGACCCCAGCAAACCGCTGACGGAGACAGCGCACGAACGGCTCGCGACGATCGCCCAACGTACAGATCTGGGCTCGGGTATGCAGATCGCGCTGAAGGATCTGGAAATCCGTGGTGCCGGCAATCTGCTCGGGGGTGAGCAGAGCGGTCACATCGCCGATGTCGGATTCGATCTGTATCTCCGGCTGGTAGGAGAGGCACTGGCGGAGTACCGGGGTGACCCGGAGACACGTGAGGTCAGCGTCGAGTTGCCCATCACCGCACACATCCCCGAGGACTATGTGCCCCAGGAGCGACTGCGCCTCGAGGCATATAAGCGTCTCGCCGACGCGCAGACCGATGAGCAGGTGGCCGAGGTGGGCGCGGAACTCCTCGACCGCTACGGGCCGCTTCCGGAGACCGTCGAATCCCTTCTCGCGGTGGCACGCTTCCGAGCGCACTGCCGCGCGGCCGGCATCACCGAGGTGGTGGCCCAGGGTGCCGGTATTCGACTCGCCCCCGTGGAGCTGCGGGAATCCGCGCAGATGCGACTCACCCGCCTCTACCCGAAGACGGTGATCAAGCCCGCAGTCCGTACGATCATCGTGCCGAAGCCAGCCGGCGCCACAGATCGGGCACTTCTGGCATGGGCCGAGGAATTGCTCGACGTCGTTGCACAATGACAGTGAACGTGGAACAGGAGTGCTCCGTGAAGGTTCGTGCCGCCATCGCCGTTGTGGCCGTTCTCGCCCTCAGTGCGTGTAGCGGGCAGACCGCCGGCTCCGCAGCCATCGTGGGGGACACCCGCATCACGGACGAGACCATCAGTGCCGAGGTCGAGAACTTGTTGACCGCGCAGGGTAAGAGTCTCGATGACGCTTCGCCCTCCATGATGGCCACGGCTCTGGGACGCGCAGTCACGACCGAACTCGTCGACCAGGTCGCCACGAAAGAAGG
>JBEIHR010000123.1:0-5206 GCA_040381195.1 Rubricoccaceae bacterium | reverse complement strand
CGTCGCGCGGGCGCGAAGCGCCTCCTTCATCGGGTAGAGCAGGTTGCCATCGCCCGAAGCGGTGTCCCGGATGATCTGCAGCAGCCTCTCAACCTCCGCATCGTCGCGGTGCGCACGCAGTGCCACCAAACGTTCCGACTGGGTGGCCTCGATGTTCGGGTCGACCCGTAGCGGCTCGTAGTGCTCGTGATCATCGATCGTGAATCGGTTCACACCGACGATCACCCGCTCGCCCGCGTCGATCTCGTTGGCGACCGCATAGGCGGAACGTTCGATCTCAGCCTTCTGGAAGCCGGCCTCGATCGCGGCCACCGCGCCACCCATGTCCTCGATCTGACCAATGAGGGCCAGGGCCGCCGCTTCGATGTCATCGGTCATGGACTCGATCACGTAGGAACCGGCGAACGGATCCACCGTCTTCGTCACGTCCGTTTCGTACGCCAGGACCTGCTGGGTCCGCAGTGCAAGACGCGCCGCCTTCTCGGTGGGGAGAGCGATGGCCTCGTCGAAGGAGTTCGTGTGCAGGGACTGGGTGCCCCCGAGAACCGCAGCGAGCCCCTGCACCGCCACGCGGACCAGGTTGACCTCTGGCTGCTGCGCGGTGAGTTGCACCCCTGCGGTCTGCGTGTGGAATCGCAACATCCACGACTTCGGATCCCGGGCTCCGAAGCGCTCCTTCATCACCGTGGCCCAGATACGACGCGCAGCGCGGAACTTGGCCACCTCCTCGAGGAGCGTGGTCCGCGAAACGAAGAAGAAGGCAAGCCGGGGTGCGAACTCATCGACATCCTGGCCTGATTCGACGGCTGCTCGCACGTACTCGATGCCATCGGCGAGGGTGAAGGCGATCTCCTGCACGGGAGTGGCCCCAGCCTCCGCCATGTGGTAGCCCGAGATCGAAATGGTGTTCCACTTCGGGATCTCAGCCCGGCAATAGGTGAAGATGTCGGTGATCAGCCGCAATGACGGCGCTGGCGGGTAGATGTAGGTGCCGCGCGCGATGTATTCCTTGAGGACGTCATTCTGGATCGTGCCGTTGAGAGCCTGCGGATCAACGCCCTGCTCCTCGGCGACCAGTTGATAGAGCAGCAACAGGATCGCCGCGGGCGAGTTGATCGTCATCGAGGTGGAGACCTGATCCAGCGGAATCCCGTCGAAGAGGGTGCGCATGTCCTCGATCGAGTCGATGGCAACGCCCACCTTGCCCACCTCGCCGTGCGCGAGTGGGTGATCGGAGTCGTATCCCATCTGGGTCGGCAGGTCGAAGGCGACCGAGAGTCCCGTGGTGCCCGCAGCGAGGAGTTGCTTGTAGCGGGCATTGGACTCCGCGGCGGTGCCGAAACCGGCGTACTGGCGCATCGTCCAGGGGCGACCGGTGTACATGGATGGGTACACACCACGAGTGAAGGGGTACTCCCCCGGTACACCGAGTTGCTGGTCGGCCGACCACCCGGTCAGGTCGCCAGCGTCGTAGACCGCCTTGATGGGCAGTCCCGACTCCGTCTGCGCGGAGTCGTCTCTAGTCGGCATCCTTCCGAACCTTGATCTTGCTGCCCAGCCAGAGCAGGGGGTCGTACTTGCGATCGGCAACCCGCTCCTTGAGGGGGATCAAGGCGTTATCGGTGATCTTGATGTGCTCCGGGCAGACCTGGGTGCAGCACTTGGTGATGTTGCAGTAGCCAAGCCCCAATTCCTCCTGGGCGAGCTCCTGGCGATCCAGGGTGTCCAGCGGGTGCATGTCGAGTTCCGTCACGCGCATCAGGACGCGCGGACCTGCGAAGTACTTCTTGTTCTCCTCGTGGTCACGCACCGCATGGCAGGTGTTCTGACACAGGAAGCACTCGATGCACTTGCGGAATTCCTGGCTGCGAGACACGTCCTCCTGGGTCATCCGGTACTCACCCGGCTTGAGGCCCTCCGGCGGCTCGAAAGCGGGAACCTCGCGAGCCTTGACGTAGTTGTAGGTGACGTCCGTGACGAGGTCGCGGATCACCGGGAAGGTGCGCAGGGGCGTGATGGTCACCGGCTCACCCTCCGGCAGCGAGTTCATTCGCGTCAGACACATCAGGCGCGGCTTCCCGTTCACCTCGGCGCTGCACGAGCCGCACTTGCCGGCCTTGCAGTTCCAACGGATTGCGAGGTCGTTCTCCTGCTCGGCCTGAATCCGATGCAGGACGTCGAGCACTACCTCACCCTCGTTGACCTGGGTGGAGTAGTCCTGCAAGGCCCCCTCGCCTTTGTCCCCGCGCCAGATGCGGAATATCGCTGTGTAGCTCATGTCTACCCCTGTCCCGCTGTCTCGAGTTCTGCCGCGGTCATGTACTTGCCTAATTCCGCCTCGTCAAAGAGTTCCTGCAGATCGTTGGTCATGGATGCCAGCGACTTCTTTTCGACAACCAACTCCCCGTCGGCGACAGTGCACACCAGGTTCACCTTGCGCCAGTAGGGATCCATCATCGGGAAGTCATCCCGCGTGTGACCACCGCGCGACTCTTGGCGGGTCAGCGCCGCGAGTGCGATGCACTTGGACACCAGCAACTGCTTGGGCAGGTCGAGTGCCAGGTTCCAGCCCGGGTTGTACGAGCGCCCACCCGTGGTGTTGAGGTACGCGATGCGCATCGTGAGGTCCTCGATGCTCTTCAGCGCCAGGGTCATCTCGTGTTCGGTGCGGATGATCCCGACGAGGTCGTTCATGACCTCCTGCAGTTCATGCTGGATTGTGTAGGGGTTCTCGCCGCCGGTCATCGTGAACGGCTTGAGTGCCCACTCGAGAGCATCCGTGACGTCGTCCTCATTGATCGCCGGGCGCCAGCCCTTCGACTGCGCGGCGTCGACGTACTCGGCTGCGTAGATGCCGGCTCGCCGGCCGAAGACGAGGAGATCGGACAGGGAGTTGCCACCGAGGCGATTCGAACCGTGCAAACCTCCCGCAGCCTCGCCCGCACAGAAGAGGCCGTTGACACCGATCGCCGCCGTGGTGTCCGGGTCGACCTCGACACCGCCCATGACGTAGTGGCAGGTGGGGCCGACTTCCATCGGCTCCTGGGTGATGTCGACGTCGGCAAGTTCCTTGAACTGGTGCCACATCGACGGCAGCTTCGCCTTGATGACGTCCGGAGCAAGGCGCTTGGACACGTCGAGGTACACACCACCATGCGGGGAACCACGCCCTGCCTTCACCTCGGCGTTGATGGCTCGCGCCACCTCGTCGCGGGGGAGCAACTCCGGCGGACGCTTGTTGTTGTCCGGGTCGGTGTACCAGCGGTCCGCTTCCTCTTCGGTGTCGGCGTACTTGTCCTTGAACACCTCGGGGATGTAGTCGAACATGAAGCGGCGACCCTCGGAATTGGTCAGCACGCCACCGTCGCCGCGCACGGACTCGGTGACCAGGAGGCCACGCACACTCGGCGGCCACACCATGCCGGTGGGATGGAACTGGACGAACTCCATGTTGATGAGTGAGCCCCCACACTCCAGGGCAAGAGCGTGTCCGTCACCGGTGTACTCCCAGGAGTTGCTGGTGACCTTGAAGGACTTGCCGATGCCACCTGTGGCGATGACCACGGCGGAGGTCTCGATCACGATGAATTCGCCGGTGGTGCGCCAGTACGCCAGGACACCGCTGACCCTGCGGTTCTCTCCCTCGCCGGTCATGAAGACCTTGGTGACCGTGCACTCCGCGAACACGCGGATACCGGATTCGTAGTCGCCGGTGGCCTTGAAGTCCTTCTGCTGCAGCGCGACCACCTTCTGCTGGAGCGTGCGGATCATCTCCAAGCCCGTGCGGTCGCCCACATGCGCGAGCCGGGGGTATTCGTGCCCACCGAAGTTGCGCTGACTGATCCGGCCATCTTTGGTGCGATCGAAGAGCGCACCCCAGGTCTCCAATTCCCAGACGCAGTCCGGAGCCTCCTTCGCGTGGAGCTCGGCCATGCGGTAGTTGTTGAGGAACTTGCCACCGCGCATCGTGTCGCGGAAATGGACCTGCCAGTTGTCCTTGGGGTTGACGTTCGCCATCGACGCTGCGATCCCACCCTCGGCCATGACGGTATGCGCCTTGCCGAAGAGCGACTTGCTCATCACGGCCACGGTCTTGCCGGCCTCACGGGCGCTGATGGCCGCGCGCAGTCCGGCTCCGCCAGCGCCGATCACGACGACGTCGTACGAGAGCTTCTCGTAATCACTCATGGCGTCTCCCTCGATCAGAAGAAGTAGAAGTTGGGGATGGTGTCGGTGGCAACAAGCAGAACGTAGACGTCGGCGAACGCAACACCGAGGAGCGAATACCAGGCGTAGCGCGGGTGGTTGCCGTTCAGTCGTGATACCCAGGTCCACATCTTGTATCGGACCGGGTGCGCTGAGAAGTGCTTCAGGCGACCACCGATGGCGTTGCGGCAGGAGTGGCAGGAAAGCGAGTACAGCCACAGCAGGGTGGAACTGGTCAGCAACACCAGCGTGCCCACGCTCATGTGGCCCCACTCGTAGTTCTCATTGCGGAAGGCGATCACCGCATCGAAGGTGAGGATGGCGTTGAACACGAGGCCGATGTAGAAGAAGTACCGGTGCGAGTTCTGCAGGATCAACGGGAAGCGCGTCTCCCCCGTGTACTTCTTATGCGCGTCGGGGACGGCGCACGCCGGCGGGGAGAGCCAGAAGGACCGGTAGTAGGCCTTCCGGTAGTAGTAACAGGTGAGGCGGAACCCGAGGGGGAACGCCAGGATGATCAGCGCCGGGGACAGCACCCACCAGGAACCGAAAGGTGTCCCGAAGTCCGAGGAGCCGGGCACGCAGCTCGTCGCCAGGCAGGGTGAATAGAACGGGGACAGCAGGGGCGCCGCGTAGTAGTAGCTGTTCTGGAAGGCACGGATGGTCGAGTAGATGACGAAGGCAATGAGGACGCCCGCGGTGATCGCCGGCTCGATCCACCACTTGTCCGTGCGCAGGAAACGGGCGGTGATCTGGGCGCGCTCGCCGTTCGGTTGCCCGGACGACGCCTGTGGCGGTGTCGCCAGAGCCATGGGGGCCTCCTCAGCCTCGACTGCCGCAATAGTAGGGGCGCTTTCGAGGACCCGCAGCGAGAGACCGTGCGACGTCCATCACAGGCTCACCCGGCGTGAGATTGGCCGCGGGAATGGTGATCAACTGCTGAGCCGCCCCAGGGACCGTCCCCCAGACACCGAGTTCGCTCCTGTCCCGGCATTGATTG
>JBEIHR010000122.1:0-5384 GCA_040381195.1 Rubricoccaceae bacterium | reverse complement strand
TAGAAGGATGTCCGTTTTGCGCGTTACCAAAACGCCCCTTAGACGTTTTCAAGAGGGGGTCTTCACGTTCGCGAGACCACTTTTGGGGCTCAGTTTTGTGTGGGGATGTGAATTTCAGACCAGTCCCGCGACCCTCAGGGGTCGGAACATACACGGCGACGGCCACACACCTCAGTGATGGTTTTGTGGCTAGTTCGGTGTGAATGGGAACTGCTGCGCGGTGCCGTTTGCCCACGGCGCCTGCACCGGTGTGAGCCGCTTGGCCGAGCGCTCGGCGGCCAGCAGATTGACCATGACCTGCTGTGTCCTGCTGAATTGCGGGTTTCCATACAGGTTGGACATCTCGGCCGGATCGGTCGTGACGTTGTACAGCTCGAACTCGTCTGCGGGAGGAGCTACCTGGCCACTTGTCGGATTCAGCGCCTTCACTGTCGTCTGGGCGACCTTCGCGCCCGGCTGATTCACCGGTCCGCTGACCATCGTTTGCACATCCTGCACATTCGGTTGCGACCAGAACTGCGGGTTATCCCAATACCGCGAGTATTTCCATCGCTCCTTCACTCCACCGGCACCGGTAGGCAAGTACGCAACCACCGTTTCGACGCAGTTCGGTTGATTCACCGGCAGATAGGGCATGCCTGTGGCTGTGACTGCGTTGGCGCCCTTGAAGGGTTGGTCATCCGTCATGAAATAGATCGGGCGTGCCTCATTCTCGCGATCCTCTCCCAAGAGGACATCGGAAAGATCTCTACCCACGAGTCTCCGTACTTGTGTGTGGGTCTTGCGCAATTCCTTTGCCAGAACACTTTCATCGAGTCCAGCAAGACCCAACATGGTTGGAACGAGATCCGCATGACTGGTGAGAACATCGCTAGTGCGGTACTTCGGGAACAACGTTGGATTGTGGAATATGAAAGGAACCTTGAGCGTCTCGTCATATGCCGAATGCCACTTCTGGAACATGCCTCCGTGTGCTCCGAGCATCTCACCGTGGTCGGACAAGTAGATGATGATCGTGTCTCGATACTGCCTGCGATCGGCCGTCAACGCCTTGATCACTCGCCCGATCTGCTCATCAACGTTCTTCTGGAGTTGGTAATAGAATCGGTGATATTCCATCCCGTTATCGAGAGGTTGGAATGCCTTCGGATACTGCGCAACGAAACTGCTCTGAGCAGTCGGTTTGGTCCGAAGGTCTTCGTTTGACGAGCGCGCATACTCGGGTCCGAACAGGTTTCGTGGGACATTCGAACCGATGAGCTGCTGTTCCAGGTAGAAGGAGCCCTGCGCCCCCGTCAGGTTTCCCGCCAACGTGAGACTTCCCCACAAGGTGATGTCGTGTGGATTCACGAATGATGTGACGAGGAGCCACGGCTTGTCAGCGCCACGCAAGCGCCTGAGTTGTTCGACACCCAGATCGGCATAGACCTCGTCGCGTCCGCGACCACCGGGTGCCGACGATCCAGAGTTCAGCGGGTTACTGCCGTGCGGTTCGGGTCCGATGAACCCGGTGAAGCCATAGTGCTCGAGTCGCTCTGACTCCAGGTAGATGTCCTCGAGATAACGATCTCGACCGCCAAGATCGTTATAGGAGGGCAGTGGGTTGTAAGAGGCGGGCTGGTAGAGATCCGCGTCCGAGATGTGCCACTTACCCTTCCAATACGTGTCATACCCACCGGCACGAAACCAGTTGCCCAGTGTTGGAACGGACGCCGGGTCGAGCCAATACAGATCCTGCTCAATCGCAGTCTTCGCGGCACCGGATGTCTGTGACACACCATGGAGCGACGGGTATTGCCCCGTATAGATGGACGCACGACTCGGCTGGCAGGCCACCGACATGACGTGGTGCTCGGTGAACTCGAAGCCGTTCTTGCGCATGAAGTTCTGCGTCGGGAGATTCGCGAGTCGCCAGGCCTTCAGTTCGGGGGTCTCGTAGAAGGGTGCTGCACGCTGCTCGTCCATCATCACGATGAGGAAGTTGGGCCGACGACGTAGCCGGCCCCGCGGACGGAATGGTGCTGGGCGTGAACCTGCATGGGCGGCCGTGGAACTGGTTGCAGCAAGCCCTGCCGCGGCTCCGACGACACCAGCGGCCTGAAGGAGTTTCCGACGGCTCAGACCAGTTTGCGATTCCGATGCATCCGACATGTCGTATCTACCTCCTTTGAGGCGGCGTCGTGCGTGAGTGATAGCTGTCGCGCCCGCCACCAAGGTCAGCCAGGAAGTGGTTACGAGAGAGGAGTGAGCGTATCAGCAGTGAGACATGTGACAACGGGTTTTCGGATGTGAGGCGGGAAGGCGCAAACGACTACCGCGCGATCTGCCATGTGGGTCCAGCCGTACCAGGAGTAGCTTCAGGGAGCGAACGTTCCACTACGTACGACACCATCCGGGAAAGTGGTGTTCTCGATAATCGTGCCCTTGACCTGAGCTCCGCCCAGTTGCACACTCGCGAGGTTGGCATTGCGCAGGTTGGCATTGCGCAGGTTGGCATTGCGCAGATCGACGTGCGTCATCGCCGCATCCATCAGGTTGGAGCCCTCGAAGTTGGCACCGTTCAGGTTGGCGTAGTCGAACATGGATCCGGAGACGTCAGTTGCCGACGTATCGGCATTCGCCAAGTCCAATCGCTAAAGATTCTGATTCGTGCAATCAGGACGACAGGCAAGGGCCTCCTCATCGCCGGCAACCTGACCCACCGAGGCAGATTCGGTTTCATTGGGTGCAGGTTCAGTCGAGGTCGAGCATTCCGCGAGGACGTGGATGGATGTGAACGCGAGCGTGAGGGTGATTCGACCCGTGCCTGGACGATAAGGAGGCATCGACTCGCAGAGCACACGCTTCGACGAATCGCCCGTCGTGGATCAGGGAGTCCAGGTCCAATCACCAGCGATGGTGCGCTGACGCATAGTGCCGAGGCCTTCGATGCCCGACTCGACGAACTGGCCCGCTTTCAGGAAGACCTGAGGATCGCGTCCGATACCGACTCCGGCGGGTGTGCCGGTGACGATGACGTCACCGGGATACAGGGTGGTGACCGAGGACAGGTACTCGATCAGAACCGGGACGGGGAAGATGAGGTCGTCGGTGTTGCTGTCCTGCACGCGCTCGCCGTCGATGTCGCACCACAGATGCACCGCATCCGGGTTGGGGACTTCGTCAGGGGTGACGATCCACGGACCGATCGGGAGGAACCCGGGGAAGCTCTTGCCAAGGCTGAACTGCGGGGCACCCTTCGGGGTCATCTGGACATCGCGCGCGCTGTAGTCCTGGGCGACGGCAAGGCCGGCGACAACGGACCAGGCATCCGCACGCGAGACCAAGTGGGCCCGGGTGCCGATGATGACGGCGAGCTCGATCTCCCAGTCGACCTTCTCGGTGGCCACGACGAGATCGGCGTAGGGATCGGCGATGGCGGACGGGAACTTGGTGAACACCATCGGCACTTCCGGGATCGCCAGTCCCGACTCAATGGCGTGCAGCCGGTAATTCAGGCCGATCGCGAACACCTGACGGGGGCTGGGGACCGGGCAGGTGACCGTGGACTCGTCGAGGGCGACCGGTGTTGCGCCCGCTCCGGCATCACCCGTCCATGCGCGCGCCTCCTGCCATCGGGCGAGGAGTTCCATCGGATCGGCAGGAAGCGCACCCTTGCTCTCCGCTGCAACGTCGGCTAGACGATCGCCGATCTGGATATGGGCGCGGCCGTTGATGGCGGTCATGCGCATGGTCGACTCCTTCGACGTGGGATGCGGTGATGAATTCTGCTGGTCGGTACGTGGGGTGCGCGCGCGGGGTCGCCATTCACCAACGCACGGTCACATTCGTCGGGCGGCGGAAGGCGAAGCCCGACGGGGGGCCGGCGGAGATGAGTTCGAGATTGGGGAGCCGGGTGATCAACTGCTCGACCGCGATGGTGGTCTGGAGGCGAGCCATATGGATGCCAAGACACGCGTGCGGACCGAAGGAGAAGGAGAGACCCTTGTTCGAATTCTCTCGGTGGATGTCGAAGGAGTTCGGATCCGTGAAGGTCGCCGGGTCGCGATTGGTGGCGACCACCGAGATGCCGATGAACTCGTGTTCGGGGATCTCCACTCCTGCGATGACTTTGTCGTTCTGGGTCCATCGCTCCATGAAGGCCACGGGTGGGATGAGTCGTCGTGCCTCCTCTTGCGCATTGGCCAGCAGGTCCGCGTCGGCCCGGACCTGGGCAAGTTGCTCCGGGTGCTGCAGCAGCAGAGTGAGCGTGGTGAGGACGGAGGCCTGGATCGTTTCGATCGCACCGAACATGACCACACGAAGCTGCGCCACGATCTCGTCATCGGTGAGCCCCTGGGGATCCTTGGCCAGCAGGGCCGTGAGGGAGTGGCCCGGCTTGTGACGATTGCGCTCGAGTTCGGGGAGCAGGATCGCGTTGAGTTCCTCGCACGCAGCCTCGGCACGACGGATCGGCTCCGGATCGCCGTCGTAGTCCATGCCACCGGCGATTGCGGAATAGATCGAGGTCATCGCGGGAATGTCATCCAGGGACAGGCCCAGTGATTGACCCGCGGTGCGGATCGCGAATGGTGCGGCGAACGCGTCGTCGAGCTCGACCTCGCCCGAGTCGATGAACGCATCGATCAACTCGGTCACGAGGTCCAGAAGTGGTGCCGCGTAGTAGTCCTGCACCACGCTGCCCTTGAACGGCCCCTCGAACGGTTTGCGCATGCGCGCCTGTTCGTCCCCGTCGACGGTGAGCATCATGCGCCCGGCCGCCGCTCGAACCAGGTTCTGCTCGGCCTCCACGGTCAACCCGGCATTGCGCGCAAGCACCTCGCGCGCCGCATCGCGCCCGGTGACCAGCCAGCCACCGATCGCCGGGGCCCAGGTGATCGGTTCGGTCTCTCGAACATGGTCGAGGACCCCCTCGCGCCCGGCCACTGCGATGTCGTCGAACTCAAGGCCGGCACCGCGCGGGAAGCGCTCGCGGCGGGCGGCGTCCTCGTCCGGGGAGACCGTCCGCTGGGTGAGCAGAACCTCCATGGCCCGAACCGTAATACGGCCGGACAAGCCAGGGACCGGGACGATTGAATACGGCCGTGCCCACCTACGCCGAGAAGATCACGGTCGAAGATCTCGATGCCGATCCGTATCCGATCTACGCGCGGTTGCGCGCCGAACAGCCGGTGGCGTGGGTTCCCGCAGTGAACTGCTGGTTGGTCACCCGCCAGAAAGATGTCGAGTTCGTCACCAAGCGCTCGGAACTCTTCACCGCCGAGGCTCCCGACGCCCGGTGGACAGCTCCTTCGGCGGTCGCACGTTGATGACGATGGACGGCCCGGAGCACCTGGAGTTGCGCCGCACCCTGGACGAGAAGTTCCGGCCCAAGAAGGTGGCCG
>JBEIHR010000121.1:0-5421 GCA_040381195.1 Rubricoccaceae bacterium | reverse complement strand
TGTCCTCGCATGTCTCGTCCTCTATGGCGTCGCTGCCCTGATCGGTCTGCCGCAGTTGTGGCAGGCGCTGCCGATTCTCATTGCGGCGGTCCTCGTCGGTATCCCGCTGCTTATCGCCATCGCGAAGGACGCGGTCAAGCTCCGCATGGGCGCCGATGTTCTCGGTCTGTTGGCCCTGGTGACAGGTGCGCTCATGCAGGAGTGGCTCGTGGTCGGGATCATCGCGCTGATGGTCTCCGGTGGCGAGGCACTAGAGAGCGCTGCATCGCTGCGTGCCTCGCAGATCCTGGCTGCACTGGCGCAGCGATCACCGACGATCGCCCATCGCGTTGATCCCGATGGAACTCTGCACGACGTCTCGGTCGATCAGATCGACGTCGACGACCTCGTCGTCGTTCTTCCGCATGAGATCTGCCCGGTCGATGGCACCGTCGTCGAAGGACGTGGCGCCATGGACGAGGCATTTCTCACTGGTGAGCCGTATGTGGTGCCCAAGGCTCCGGGCAGCACGGTGATGAGCGGCGCGATCAACAGCACCGTCCCACTGCGTGTGCGCACGACCACGCGCACCGAGGACAGTCGCTACGCACAGATCGTCGGTGTCTTGACGCAAGCCGAGCAGGAACGGCCTCCGATTCGCAGACTTGCAGACCGGTTGGGCGCTGCCTACACCCTGATCGCGCTGGCGATCGCAGTGCTCGGCTGGGTCATCAGTGGTGATCCGCAGCGCTTCCTCGCCGTCATCGTGATCGCCACACCGTGCCCGCTGCTCATCGGCGTCCCCGTCGCGGTGATCGGAGCCATCTCCCTCGCTGCCCGGCACGGGATCATCGTGAAGGACCCGTCGATGCTGGAGCGCATCAGCACCGCGCGCACCATGATCTTCGACAAGACCGGGACGTTGACCTACGGCCGACCACGGCTGACCGAGGTGTTCACCGCGCCGGGGATGGATCGCACACAGGTGCTGGCGTGGGTGGCTGCGGCCGAACAGTTCAGCAGGCATCCGTTGGCTTCCGCCGTCGTCGAGGCGATCGAGACACCCTTGCTCGCACCCGATCGCGTGGAGGAGGTGCCGGGTCAGGGTCTTCTCGCGCGCGTCGCGGGCCACGACATCGAGGTGATGGGACGTGCAGCACTGGTGCGGCGATCTCCGGAGTCCGCAGCGTTGCTGCCGGCGGAAGCGGCCGGGCTGGAATGCGTCGTGGTGGTCGATGGTGAGTATGCGGCGACGTTGCAGTTCCGCGACGAGCCGCGCGAGGGTGCTCGTTCGTTCATCCAACATCTGCCCGCCAATCACCGTGTGGTGCGCACGATCCTGATCTCCGGTGATCGCCAGAGCGAGGTCGACTACTTGTCCCAGCACGTCGGGATGGACGAGGCGTACGCCTCCGTGCCCCCGGAAGAGAAACTGCGGATGGTGCGGGAGGAGACCGCGCGTGGACCGACGGTTTTCCTGGGCGATGGCATCAACGACGCTCCCGCCATGACCGCGGCCACCGTAGGCGTTGCGTTCGGGCGCAACAACGACGTCACGGCCGAGGCCGCCGATGCGGTGGTGCTCGACTCCTCCCTCGAGCGACTCGACGAGTTGTTGCATATCGGGGCACGGATGCGGCGCATCGCCCTGCAGACCGCGATCGGGGGCATCGCACTGAGTGTGATCGGCATGGGCCTGGCGGTGTTCGGTCTCCTACCGCCGGTGGCCGGTGCCATCGCACAGGAGGTCATCGACGTCCTGGCGATCCTGAATGCCACGCGCGTGGGCCTAACCCGCAAGCCGATGTCGGACTTCCGCAGGTGATGTGGTCTGCTGGCGGCGTGGAACTCCTGGGCACCGAGGCCATCGCGGACTTCTGCTCCTCGCATGCGCAGTGGACGTATGCGGACGGGGCGCTGCATGCATCGTTCGCGGCCCCGGACTTCCCGACGGCGATCGCGTGGGTGGATGCCATCGCGGTGATCGCCGAGGGAATGGATCATCATCCGGACATCGACATCCGGTGGCGCACCCTGCACTTCACGCTGAGCACCCACTCCGCAGGTGGCGTGACGGCGCTCGATACCGAGCTGGCGACGCGGATCGAGGCCGTGGTCGCGGGGCCCCACCGCCCCTAGGAGGACCACCTCCACGACCCGGGTCCAGCCCGGGGGTTGACGGCTGTCGGAGGGTCGGTTTAACGTACCCGTATTCGAACAGATGTTCGAATACGGGGTCGGAGTCGCGGCCGGCCCCGAGCCTCCTTCGGCTCACCGGGGCCGCCTCGACCCCGGTCCCGGTGAGACGAAGTGAGGGGCGTGAACAAGAGGTATGGCGGTCGGTCGGTCCAGGTCCGGACCGATTCAGGCGGGATCCCCACGGGCTTCCGCTGGAAGGGCCGGGAGTACCGGGTGCGCTCGGTGCTCGATCGGTGGGTCGAGGGTGAGGCGTGGTGGCAGGCCGAGGGCCTGCTGTCCGTCAGTGGCCAGCGCACGTTCTGGCGGGTCGAGTGCACATCCGGTTCCGTGCAGGGAACCGGTGTCTACGACCTCTCGGTCACCGCACAGCGGTGGGGGATCGAGCAGGTCATGGATTGATCACCAGCGCAGGAGAAGCACATGACCCGTTCCACGGACGATTTCATCGCATCCGCACGGCGCAGTCTCACCGATGCCGCCGTTGCCCACACCCCGCAGGACCGTTACGCCGCCGCGCACCTCGCAGCACTGCGTGCAGCCGCGGCCGTCCTCGCCTCCGATGCGCGTCCCGATGGGATGCGCGGTCGCGTGCGCAGCGTCTGGGCCGTGTTACCACAGGTTGCCGCGGAGTTCGGCGAGTGGGCGGACTTCTTCGCCGCCGGTGCGCGCAAACGTTCCGCTGCGATGGCCGGCGTCCCGTGCGTGAGTCACCGCGAGGCCGATGACCTGGTCCGCGATGCCGAGGAGTTCCTCGCACGTGTCTGTGTGCACCTGGGTATCGCCTATCAAGCACCCCTCGTCCCCGGACTGCGTTTCGTCAGTTAGCGGGCTGCCGCCGATGGTCTCCTGTCCATCGGCCGGGGCCTCGGCGTCTTCCCCTGCGCCGAGGCCCCGCCATCCCGCATCGGATTCCTATGCCGTCGATACCCACACCCTTCACCCACCTGCAGGTGGCCTCGAGTCATTCCCTGCAGTACGGGACCGCCACCGCGCAGGCACTCGTCACGCGTGCCGCGGAATTCGGTCAGCCGATCATCGGCGTCACCGATCGCGACGGCCTCTACGGCGCGGTGCAGTGGGCGCACGCGTGTCGCGATGCCGGTGTCGCACCCGTCATCGGTGTGGACCTCGCAGTGGAACCGAGCAGTCCCGCGCCGCCGGTGTCCCGGCGCACCCCGGCCCGCGGTGGTGCATGGATCGAGGAGTCGCGGCCGCGGGTGGTGTTCCTCGCCTCGGGTGCACGCGGGTGGGCGTCGCTGTGTCGACTCGTCAGCGCCGCGCACTCGCATACGCGCGGTGATCCGTACCTGACCTGGCAGGCGGTGCAGCAGCACCACGAGGGCGTGGTGGCGCTTTTGACGCCGGACTCCGAACCCGGTCGCCTGCTCGCCGCGGACCGTCCGTGGCGCGCGGATGCCGCGGTGCGCCCCTGGCGTGCCCTGTTCGGTCGATGGCTGGCGATGGCGGTCACCTGCCACCACCGCTCCGCGGGCCACCACCATTCCTTAGCCGCTGCGGCGCGCACGGTGCGCTGGGCACGCGAGAACCACCTGCCCGTCGTAGTGACCAATGCCGTGCGCTACCTCGATCGCACCGATGCGCCGGTCGCCGACATCCTCGACGCCTCGCGTCTGCTGGTGCCGTTGCGATCGACGCGCCTGGAACACGCCAACGGCGAGGCGTTCCTGAAGTCCTCCGAGGACATGGCGCAGGTGGCCGAGGAGATCGCACGCGCCGCCGGTGAGCGCGATCGTCACCGGCTCATCACCGACACGATCCATCTCGCCGAGTTCTGCGCCCTGCAACCCGAGCGCGATCTCGGTCTCGGTGAGGTCTTCGTCCCCGAGCTCGACGTCCTCGTCGATCACCCGGTCACCGATCCGGTGCGCGAGGCCACCGCGTTGTTGTGGCAGCGGTGCCGCTCCGCACTCCCGCGTCGTTATGGCGGCGGTGAGCTGCGTGCCGCCGAGGAGCGCCTGGCCGCGGAGATGCGCACCATCGAGCATCTCGGCTTCGCCGGATACTTCCTCACCGTCGCCGAGGTGGTGGACATGATCCGCGCCGAGGGGGTGCGCGTGGCCGCGCGGGGATCGGGTGCCGGCAGCCTGGTCAACCACCTGCTCGGTATCTCCGGTGTCGACCCGATGCGGCACGGGTTGCTGATGGAACGGTTCCTCTCCCCGCTGCGGCGGATGCTCCCGGACATCGACATCGACGTGGAATCCGCGCGGCGTACCGAGATGTATGACCGCATCTTCGAGCGCTTCGGCCACGAGCGTGTGGCCTGCGTGGCGATGATGGAGACCTACCGCGTGCGCCACGCGGTGCGCGATGTCGGCCGCGCCCTCGGGATGCCCGCCGCGGAGGTCGATGCGCTCGCGAAGTCCTTCCCGCACGTCCGTGCCCGCTACGCCCGGTCCGCACTCGCGGACCTGCCGGAACTGCGGTCGTCGACCTTCGGTCGGCTCGCCGCGGAGGGCACACTCGATCGGTTCCTCACCCTGGTGGAATCCCTCGACGGCCTGCCACGACACGTGGCCCTGCACCCCTGCGGTGTGATCCTGTCCGATCTCACCCTGCTCGACCGCACACCCACCGAGACCAGTGCGGCCGGGTACGCGATGAGTCAATTCGACAAGCACGACGTCGAGCACATTGGATTCCTCAAACTCGACGTGCTCGGGGTGCGCATGCAGTCGGCGATGGCCTACGCCCTCGAGGAGATCGAGCGAACAGAAGGGATCCACGTCGAACTCGACACCACGTCACTCGACGATCCCGCCACCTTCGAACTGATCCGCACCACGCACACCCTCGGCTGCTTCCAGATCGAGTCCCCGGGGCAGCGGGAGTTGATCGGCAAGTTCGCCCCCGAGTACTTCTCCGACCTGATCATCGACATCTCGCTGTTTCGGCCCGGCCCGGTGAAGTCGGACATGGTGACCCCGTTCCTGCGTGCACGGCAGGGCTGGAGCAGCCCGGAGTACCCGCACCCGGATCTGCGCTCGATCGTCGAGGAGACCTACGGGGTCGTGGTGTTCCACGAGCAGGTGATGCAGATCGTCGCCACCCTGACCTGCTGCTCCCTGGCCGAGGCCGACGAATCCCGTCGGGCCATGGGATCACCGGAGGGTCAGGACGAGGTGCGGGTGTGGTTCTACCGCGCCGCGCATGCACAGGGATACGAGCTCGCGGTGATCGAACGGGTGTGGGAGATCCTGCGCGCCTTCGCCTCCTTCGGAT
>JBEIHR010000120.1:0-5474 GCA_040381195.1 Rubricoccaceae bacterium | reverse complement strand
GGATCGACCAGCTGGGTGTGGGGGGCGGGGTCGCGGCCAACTCCCGGCGGCGCGCCCTGGTCAGCGAGCGGGCCGCGGCGGCCGGGGTCCGGCTCCGGATCCCCCGGCCCGGCCTCTGCACCGACAACGGGGCGATGGTTGCCGCCCTGGGGGCCCGGCTGGTGCGGACCGGAGCGTCCCCGTCCCCGTGGGATTTCCCGGCCAGCTCCTCCATGGCCGTGGGGGAGATCGCCCGCTAGACACGGCTGGCACTCGAATTGACAGAGTGCTAACGGCGGCGTACTGTTCTCGTTGGCACTCTCCCCGTGAGACTGCCAATCGACCTATCCGAAGCCGTCCACCCGGGCGGCCCCCGACGTACCGGAGGAAGCACCGTGTCGGTCTCCATCAAGCCCCTCGAGGACCGCATCCTCGTTCAGACGCTCGACGCCGAGCAGACCACTGCATCCGGCCTCGTGATCCCGGACACCGCGAAGGAGAAGCCCCAGGAGGGCAAGGTCCTCGCCGTGGGTCCGGGTCGTTTCGACGAGGACGGCGACAAGCGGATCCCGCTCGACATCAAGGTGGGTGACACCGTCATCTACAGCAAGTACGGCGGCACCGAGGTGAAGTACAACAACGAGGAGTACCTCATCCTGTCGGCCCGCGACGTACTCGCGGTCATCGAGAAGTAGAGAAGTAGAACCCCTGTCGATGCCCCGGCCCCGAATCAGTCGGGGACCGGGGCATCACTGAGTAGAGGAAGTTATGGCCAAGATTCTGGAATTCGACGAGAGCGCACGTCGCAGCCTCGAGCGCGGTGTGGACGCACTCGCAGACGCAGTTCGGGTGACCCTCGGCCCCAAGGGGCGCAACGTGGTCATCGACAAGAAGTGGGGAGCACCCACGATCACCAACGACGGCGTGACCATCGCCCGCGAGATCGAACTTGAGGATCCCTACGAGAACCTCGGTGCCCAGCTCGCCAAGGAAGTCGCGACCAAGACCAACGACATCGCCGGGGACGGCACCACAACGGCGACCGTTCTCGCCCAAGCGATGGTCCACGAGGGCTTGAAGCAGGTCGCCGCGGGAGCGTCACCGATGAGCATCAAGCGCGGTATCGACAAGGCCGTGGAGGCCGTCACCGCGAAGCTCGGTGACATGGCCCGTGAGGTCTCCGGCAAGGAGGAGATCGCCAATGTCGCGACTGTCTCGTCTCAGGATCGTGAGATCGGCACCCTCATCTCCGACGCATTCGACAAGGTGGGCAAGGACGGTGTGATCTCCGTCGAGGAGTCGAGCACCACTGCCATGGAGATGGAGTTCACGGAGGGCATGCAGTTCGATAAGGGCTACATCTCCCCGTACTTCGTCACCGACGCCGATCGCATGGAGGCGGTCCTCGAGGACGCACGGATCCTGCTCGTCCAGGGCAAGATCTCCGCGCTCAACGAGTTGCTCCCGCTGCTGGAGAAGGTTGTCCAGGCCGGTAAGCCGCTGCTGATCATCGCCGAAGATGTGGAGGGTGAGGCCCTGTCCACCCTGGTGGTCAACCGCATCCGCGGCACGTTCACCTCGTGCGCGGTGAAGGCCCCGGCCTTCGGTGACCGTCGCAAGGCGATCCTGCAGGACATTGCGATCCTGACCGGTTCGCAGGTCGTTTCCCCTGAGGTGGGCCTGAAGCTCGACCAGGTCGGTCTCGACGTCCTCGGTTCCGCACGGCGAATCGTCGTCACCAAAGACAACACCACGATCGTCGATGGTGGCGGTGATCATGCGGCGGTCGAAGATCGCATCGCGCAGATCAAGCGTGAGATCGAGAACACCGACTCCGATTGGGATCGCGAGAAGTTGCAGGAGCGTCTGGCCAAGCTCGCCGGAGGTGTCGTCGTCATCAAGGTCGGCGGTCACACCGAAGTCGAGCTCAAGGAGAAGAAGCACCGGATCGAGGACGCGGTCTCGGCAACGCGCGCTGCGATCGAGGAGGGCATCGTCTCGGGAGGCGGCACCGCACTGGTGCAGGCTGCCAAGGTTCTCGAGGGCTCACTCGGCCTCACCGGTGACGAAGCAACCGGCGTGACGATCGTGCGCAAGGCCTCCGCCGAGCCACTGCGCTGGATCGCGGAGAACGCGGGTGAGCAGGGCTATGTCGTCGTCTCCAAGGTCGCGGACATGCCCAATGGCCATGGCCTCAACGCGTCCACCGGCGAGTACGGAGACCTGGTTGCCCAGGGCGTGATCGATCCGGTCAAGGTGACCCGGTCCGCGCTGCAGAATGCGGCGTCGATCGCGGCCATGCTGCTGACCACCGAGGCGCTCGTGGTCGAGAAGCCGGCCGAGCCCGAGGATGCGGGACACGGCCACGGTCACTCGCACCACGGTCACTCGCACTAGAAGCCACACAACGCAACGGCCCCGGGATCACCGGGGCCGTTGCGTTTATGGAGGAGAGGGAAAAAAGGTCTGTTACGAGGCCGCCGTCACGGGCAGGCGGGCGCCGCGGCGGTAGATGGCCTCACGGTCGTCTTCGGAGAGGCCGCCCCACACGCCGTAGGGCTCACGCACCGCGAGGGCGTGGGAGGCGCATTCCTGGCGGACCGGGCAGCCGGCGCATATCGACTTGGCCGCCTTCTCCCGGGCCTCGCGGGCCGGGCCGCGCTCACCCTCGGGGTGGAAGAAGATCGCCGGATCCTCGCCCCGGCAGGCGCCATGCATCTGCCAGTCCCACAGGTCCGCGTTCGGCCCGGGGAGCCGTGAGATATCCGCCATGTGTTCCTCCAGTGAAGGTGGTATCCCCACTTTAGAACCGCGCCAAGGGTTGGTCAAGATCATTCTTGAAGAATTTTTGGCGCGTTTCCCCGGGGGGCGTGCGGGGGGACCCGGGGGCCTGCTGCCCAGACGGGGCGGCACCCTCGTAGGGTTGCGGTTCCCGGGAGGAATCCGTGACTGGAATGCGCGCACGTCGCTCGTGCCTAGCCGTGCCGGGCTCGAATCCCCGGATGGTGGAGAAGGCCCGGGGCCTGCCCGCGGATCAGGTGTTCCTGGACCTCGAGGATGCGGTCGCCCCGAATGCCAAGTCGGAAGCCCGCCGCACCATCGTGGCGGCCCTGAACGGGGAGTCCTTCCGTGCGCCGGTGCTCTCTGTGCGGGTCAATGATTGGACCACCCCCTGGACGTACACCGATGTCATCGAGGTCGTCGCGGGCGCCGGTGCGCGGCTCGACACGATCATCCTGCCGAAGGTTGTCGACGCCGCGCAGGTCATCGCACTCGATCTCCTCCTCACCCAAGTCGAGAAGTCCCAGGGACTCGAGGTGGGCCGCATCCGGATCGAGGCGCAGATCGAAAATGCGGCCGGATTGGTCAACGTCGACTCCATCGCTGCTGCGTCGCCCCGACTCGAAGCTCTCATCTTCGGACCGGCCGATTTCATGGCGAGCCTGAACATGAAGGCACTGGTGGTGGGGGAGCAGCCCGAGGGTTACGACGTCGGGGATGCCTACCACTACATCCTGATGCGCATCCTCATGGCGGCGCGTGCACATGGTGTGCTCGCAATAGACGGTCCATTCCTGCAGATCAAGGACCTCCAAGGCCTGGAGCGATCAGCTGCTCGGTCGGCCGCATTGGGATTCGACGGGAAATGGGTGCTCCATCCCGACCAGATCGACGTCGCCAACGAGGTGTACTCCCCACGCCAGGACGATTACGACCACGCGGAGTTGATCCTGGATGCCTACGATTGGTCCACCTCCACCGCGGGAGGTTCGCGGGGTGCGGTCATGTTCGGCGACCACATGATCGACGAGGCGTCGCGGAAGATGGCCCTGACCGTTGCGGCGAAGGGTCGGGCTGCTGGCATGGCACGGACCCAGTCGTTCCAACCACCGGAGGTCTGACATGACATCGAAGGATCAGGTTTCCCCGGCGGTGCTCGGGCGGTTCTACGCGGACTTCGTCGTCGGCATGACGTACCAGCACCCGCTCGGGCGCACGATCTCCGAAGCAGATTCCACCTGGTTCACCCTCTTGACCTGCAACACGAACCAGAACCACTTCAATGCCGACTTGGCGAAGTCGAACCCGATCTCCGAAGGTCGGATCATCGTGAACTCCGGACTGACCGTGGCCCTCGTCCTGGGTCTGTCCGTCCTGGACATGAGCCAGAACGCGGTGGCGAACCTTGGCTGGACCGACATCAAACTGACGCACCCGGTCTACGTCGGCGACACCATCTACGCTGAGAGCATCTGCGTGGACACACGTGAGTCCGCATCCCGGCCCGAGATGGGCATCATCCGGATGAAGACCCGCGGGCTGAACCAGGATGGCGATGAGGTCGTGTCCTGGTTCCGCTCCGTCATGATCCCGAAGCGCAGCTCCGGGATCGGCCAGGGTTACTTCCCGCAGGCGAAGACCGGTCCCCTCACGGCGGATCCCCTGGGAGAGTGAGGTCGGTCACCTTCCAAGGTGCGGGACGGCCGTTACGGGGGCAGACTCGCAGTGTGTCGCAGGGACAGGGAATAGAAGCCCAGGCCGTCGGGCTGACCGTGGCAGCGGTGGCCCGTCGGCTCGGGGTCGCCCCGGCCACCCTGCGTACCTGGGATCGTCGGTATGGACTCGGCCCCTCGGGGCACGAGGCCGGATCCCACCGCCGCTACACCGCCGCCGACCTCGCCCGACTCGAGCACATGCGCAGCCTGGTGAACGCGGGTGTGCCGCTGGCCACCGCGGCCGAGCAGGCACTGTCCTTCCAGCCGGATCCCGAACACCTCGCCCCCGTGACCGAACTGCGAAGGGTGTCCGCTGCACCTGAGACCGTGGAGGGACGTCCGGGTGGCGGGAGTGTTGTATCTATTCCGGGCGGGACACCGCATGCGCGCGGACTTGCGCGCGCGGCGCAGTCACTCGACGGCCCGGCGTGCAGCGCGATCATTCGCGAGACCCTCGACCAACGTGGCGTGGTGTGGACCTGGGATCACCTGCTCGTCCCGGTGATGACCGGTGTCGGTGAGCGGTGGGAGACCAGTGGTCGGGGAGTCGACGTCGAGCACGTACTCAGCGATGCCGTGCAAGGGGAGTTGTCCGCGCGTGCGCGAAGGATCACGACACCGGTCAATTCCCGTCCCGTTGTGCTGGCCACCCTCGAACGGGAGTCGCACACGCTGCCCCTGTGGGCGCTCGCGGCTGCACTGGCCGAACGCGGTGTCGAGTGTCGGATGCTCGGCCCCCGCACCCCGGTCGACGTCCTCGGGCAGGCGTCCCGTCGGATCGGTGCTGGGGTGGTGTTCGTGTGGTCGCAGGTGAGCGCGACCGAGGACATCGAGCCGTTGACCGAACTCACCCGCATGCGGCCCGCCCCGCGGGTGATGCTCGGCGGACCCGGGTGGCGTGGGGAGAGCCCCGCCGGGATCGAGCGGACCTACGACCTCACGGGTGCGGTCACCCGAATCGCCAGTCTCGTGGGTGGGTAGCCTCCTCTATATGCAGCG
>JBEIHR010000119.1:0-5485 GCA_040381195.1 Rubricoccaceae bacterium | reverse complement strand
GCCGCGATCATCTGGAAGGGGAGCCAGGGCCCAACGCCGCCCGTGATGATCGCCGATGCTGCGAGTGACACAGTGCCCAGGACGAATCCGAAGGCCGGCCCCAGGGCGCGCCCGCCGAGGATCAGGATGACCCAGATCGGTTCGATGCCGGCGAGACCGGCACCCAGGGGTCGCAGTGCCGTGATGATGGCGGCAAGGATCCCGAGGAGCGCGATCGCCTTGGCGTCGACGCGTGCGTGAACGAACTCCGAGAATGTGACCGCCAGTACCAACGCCATCACCAGTGCGAAGAGCCAGGGCACGAAGGATGACTGCGAGGCCAGCTGTGACTCGGGCGCGATGAGGAAGGGCCAGAGGAATGCGAGGAGACCCACGGCGCTCGACAGCAGAAGTGCGACGGAGGTCGAGGGTCGGAGGGTGATCGCGCGCGTCACGGGTGGCGCTCCTCGGCGAGGGCGGATTCGACGTCGGCGACGGTGAGCCAGATCCCGGGGGACATGATCTTCGTGACCTGCGGAGCGAACATCGGCGAGGACGTCACCACCTCCGACGTCGGGCCATGGGCCACCACCTCTCCATCGGCGAGGATGAGGACGGTGTCGGCGACCTCTGCGACCAACTCGACGTCGTGCGTCGCAATGACCACCGCGTGTCCCTGGGATGCGAGGTCACGGAGGTGTTCCGCGAGTCGTGACTTCGTGGGGTAGTCAAGGCCCCGTGTCGGTTCATCCAGGACGACGAGAGGTGGCCGCGCCGCCAGGATGATCGCCAGCACCAGCGAGACCTGTTGTCCGGCGGAGAGGTCACGCGGGTGCGTGTCATCGCGGACATCCGGGGCGAGAAGCGCGAGTAGTGCGCGTGTGGTTCCGGCGAGGACGCGTGCATCGCGATCGGAGAGTCGGCACTCATCGGCGACTGTCGCGCACTCGAGGAGGTCGGTCGGGTTCTGCGGCACGAGTCCCACGTGTTGCACGAGCTCGGGACCCTCGAGTCGCGCCGGATCGACTCCATCGAGTCGCACGCGCCCGGTGGCGGGAATGACCATGCCCGCGAGCAGGGAGAGCAGAGTGGACTTACCGGCACCGTTACGACCCATCACAGCGAGCACCTGGCCACCGTGGATCTCGATGTCCACCCCGCGGAGTGCGGGGACGCGGCCGTAGGCGGCGTCGACGCCCTGGACCGTCGCCCGCCGTATGCCGACGGGTGGCTGTGGTCGTTGCGAGGAACGACCGACGAGGACCCGTCGCAGTGGTTCGGCCTCGCGTCGTGCGTCGCGAATGGTGAGTGGGAGTGGATTCCAGCCGACGAGCCTGCCGAGCTCGACGACCGGAGGTGCGATCGGAGCATCCGTCATCATCACCTGCGGAATTCCCTCCCGCACACCACCCGGTTCGATCACCAGGACTCGATCTGCGTACTGCACCACGCGCTCGAGACGGTGCTCGGCAATCACCACGGTGACTCCCAGGTCGTGCACGATGCGTTGCAATGAGGCCAGTACCTCCTCCGCCGCGCCCGGGTCCACTGCGGACGTCGGTTCGTCAAGGATCAACACACTCGGGTGCGATGCCATCGCAGCGCCGATCGCGACTCTCTGGCGTTGGCCACCGCTCAGACTGACCAGGGGTCGAGCCCGTACCTCGTCGAGTCCGAGCAGGTCGAGGGTCTCCTCGACACGTCGTCGCATGGTGGTGGGAGCGATTCCGAGACTCTCCATTGCATACGCGAGTTCCTCTTCGACGGTGTCCGTGACGAACCCGCTCATCGGATCCTGCGGCACGTAACCGACCACATCGGCCAGTTCCCGCGGGGGAGTGGTGCGGGTGGAGCGGCCGTGGACACGCACGTCGCCGAGGAATTCTCCGCCGGTGAAATGCGGGACGAGGCCGTTGATGGCCCGCAGCAGGGTTGACTTTCCACTCCCCGTGGTGCCCACCACCAGGGTGAACTCACCCTCAGGGATGCGCAGGGTGATGTCGCGCAGGATCCACGGGGTGTCCGCGTCGTACCGGAAGGAGACGTCGTCGAACTCGATCACGGCATCTCCTCGGGTCGCGATGCGCTGAGGTAACCCGCACATGCCGCGCTCACCAGCGCGAGGAGTGCACCGAGGGGAAGGGATGGCCAGGTGGGGGGATCCGTCGGTGGGTTCATGCCGCTCGGGTCCGAGAGGGCGGTGGCGACCACGATCACCAGCGTCAGTGCACTGGAGGCGACGACCATCCACTCCGATCGACCCCAGGGATCGGGCCGGTACACCGTGCGGTTGCGGTGACGCGATGCGAGCCCGAGGGCACCCGCGACACTGACGAGGGCGCCGAGGGCCAGACTCCACGACAGCGCAGCGGGTAACTGCGCGGCCATGAGTCCGAAGAGCCCGAGCGCGCCCGCGATGAGGGCAGTGCCGATGAGTACGACGACGAGGCGACGTTCGCGTGGGTGCGACTGGCCCATCCGCCCGTATCCACGGGCATCCATGGCGGCCGCGAGTTCGATGGATTGATCAAGGGCGCTGTGCAGGACGGGCAGTGCCGCGCCTGCGAATGCCCGTGGGCCCCGTGTTGCACGTCCACGGAGTCGACGCGAGGTGCGAACCCGTTCGATGTCCTGGACCAATTGCGGGGCGAAAGTGAGGGCGATGACGATGCTGACGCCGAACTCGTAGAGCGCACTCGGAAGGGACTTCAGGAGTCGACGCGGAGAGGCGAGGGCATTCGCCGCGCCGATGCACAGGATGATCGTGGCGAGACGCAGTCCGTCGTAGAACCCGGCCAGGATCACCTCGAGCACCACCGGGCCGCCGAGCCGCAGTCCCGCGGCCCACACCGGCAGAGAGATGCTGGGCAGGGTGGCGATCACCGTGTCGCCCCAGGCGCCGCCCAGGAGCATTTGCGCGAGCACTCGGATCACCACGATGAGAGCGGCGATTCGCAGGAAGAAGGTGAACGTGCACCCTCCGGGACGTTCCCGTCGGTGAACGACGAGGGCGAGCACACAGATCAACAGGATGAGGAACAAGGGGTTCGTGGTTCGACTCGCGGTGACCGCGAGGAACAGGCTCCACAGCCACCACGCACCCGGGTGCGTCCATCGTCCATGGCGCGTACCAACGACGACAGTCTCCGGTGCGATCGCCGTGGCCGTCATCGACGCCGCCACATGAGGAGTCCCACGATCGCGGCAACGACGAGCACCCCGAACGTCCACCAGGGTGTTCCCGTCGAATCCTCCATCGGTGCCGGTGCCGGTGCCGGTGCCGGTGCCGGTGCCGGGGTCACGTCCGCCGCGGCGGGAGCCGGCTCCATGGAGTCGATGATGGGCGCGCATTCCTGGCGCGGGTATCCATCGATGCCGCAGAGGAACCCTCCGTCGGCGCGAACGTCCGCGACTGCAGACAGGATCTGGAACCCGCTCGCTCCATCCTCGACCACAGCGCACTCGGTTCTCGGTGCCGGCGGCGTCTCACCGGCCGGCGCACTATCCGCCGTGCCGAAATCGAGCACGACCGCAACCGCTTTCTGGCTGTCACGCGTTGCGGTGGCGCCGCACACCTCGCGCCAGACCTGCGTCGGATCCATCGCCGGTGGTCCCGCCGCATCGGTCATTCCCTCGGATACGACGAACGTCCACGCTTCGACATCGCCGTCCCGAGGGATCGTGGTACCGGCCCCCTGGGTTGCGTAGGCCCAGACTCCATCTGAGCCGTTCCAGTACGACCAGTAGCGCGTCAGACCCTCGGCGTGTGCGGTGGGCGCGCCAACCAGAGCCGCTGTCACGGCCACGCCCACCACCACGCGACGGATCACTGCATCGACCCCGTCAGTGCAGTCACGAGATTCACGCCACCGAAGTTGCGCGGCGACGTTCCCGTCGCCTCCGACACCATCAGGAGGAGGCCGATGGCGCCGGGGTTGGCAACACCGCCCTTAAGTGCGTAGTCACGCGCGGCGGACGTCAGCGTGCGCGTTCCAGTGCGCACGGCGGCTCGCCCGATGCCGAGTTCGCTCAGTCCGACCACGGCGCGGGCTGTGGACCCGAGGTCCTGACCTGTCCCGAGGTCGGACGTCAAAGCCCCCTTCGCACTGATCTGTGCCGCGAGGTAGCTGGCGAGACGGGTGAGCATCCCCTTGCTGCACGGTGGATTCCGCTTCAGGGTGCCGGCCCGATCGATCGGGAGACTCGCCCCGACCCCCGCGATCGCTTCGGACGACGCGAGGGCATTCGCGGCACCGCCTGCTTGATACGGGAGTGCGCCTGCCGAGGCGCTTCCGCAGGGGAACTGCAGTGAGGCGAGGTAATCGATCGCGTTGGGGACGCGTGCACTGCGATCCTGCGGAGTGACAGTACGTAGAGCCATGATCGCCAGGGCCGTGGAGTTGGCATCGGAGTCCCCGCCGGCGTAGTACGGCCAGCCCCAGTCATCATTCTGCGCGTTGTTGAGCCACACGACCGCCTTGCGGGCGGCTTCCTGCTCACCGACGAGGGCGAGTGCTGCAGCCGCGGCTGCTGTGGAATTGACATCCGGTCCGGTGAACTCGGCAGGATTCGCGGCGGTGCACGGCACCGCGGTGTTCGCGCGATAAGCCTGGAAGCTGCCATCGGCACATTGCTGTCCGAGCAACCAGGCCACCGCCGGCTGCGCGGGCCGGACATCCACCGACGCCAGCCCCATGATGGCCAGGGATTGACGGAGGACGCCGTCGTACCCGGGGTCGGCCGTTCCATACAAGCCGCGATCGGCCGCATGGGCCGGTGCTGCGATCGCCAGTGCCACTGCCGATGTCAGACACAGTGACATCGCTCTGCGCAGAATGCGCATCGTGTGTTCCTCTCTGTGAGCGGTCGGACGCACTCTCGAGAGGGCCGAAACAAAAGTCCCTTCCAATGGAAGGGACGATCGGTTACCCGAGCGCTCGTCCCGTTACCTCGACGGATGGAGCCGCTCGTACCTGCCAGGTGCTCCGACTCGCCGAAAGGCACACGGTTGCGGGACAGCGCCGGAATCTCACCGGACTTCCCCTGGACTTCAGGTACGTGGATTCAGTTGTGTTCGGACCCTACTGCATCGCGAATGTCATTCGGGGGGATGCAGACTCATGGGTCCGTAGACCTCGCGGCCATCCTCGAGAAGCGCCACTTGATCGACGCCCTCGGCCAGCAAATCCCGCCAAAATTCGCCGATCCAGGACTCGGCATCGGCCTGGGAGGGAAAGGAACCACCGGGATTGAGGGTCACGTTCACCGGCGTGTCGTCGAAGCGCAGGTACGACCAGGTCCAGGACATGCGATTCCTACGGCCGCGTCGCCGGTGACGTGGTGCGCGTCGGATCCGTGGTGATCAAGTCGCCCAGGATGTAGTCGATCGCGCTGCGCACATCTTCGGGGAGGGTGATGCCCGCGGCAGCCGCGTTCTCGGCGATCTGCTCGGGCCGAGACGCTCCCACGATCGCTGATGCAACGTTCGAATTGCCCAGGACCCAGG
>JBEIHR010000118.1:0-5497 GCA_040381195.1 Rubricoccaceae bacterium | reverse complement strand
CATTCTCGCTGCGCTTCCCGCAACCCCCGCCCGCGCCGACGCGACGTTCACCGCACCCGCCTACCCCTCCGCCGCCTGCACACCTGTTGCCGGCGGACTCAACCTAGGTATCGCCCCGCAGCAGTGGAACTCGGTGGCCGGCCTGCCGATCACCCCCTCGGGAACCGCTGCCGCCCAAAGGATTGTCATCGGAGAGTTCGACCAAACGGCCAGTCAAGCGGCCGTGAATCTGCTCCTTCAGCAGTGTGGCCTCTCGTCCATCACCCTCACCAACCACGTCAATAGCAACGGCCAGGCGGGCGCAACGAACGCGGGTCTGGAATCCACGCTGGACGTCACCGTCGCCGCGGCGGCGCTTCCGTCGAACGCATCGATAACGCTCGTCAACTCACCCATGGCAGGTGGGTGGTACGGCCTGTTCGTCAACGTCGCCCAAGCGTGCGGGCTGGTATTCGCCGGTGACCCATGGGCGGTCAGCAACCTGACCGCCACCCCTGGACCGAGTTTCCCCGCCGGTGGATGCATTGCGAGCATTAGTTACGGCGGTCCGGAGTCCGGCCAGGGAAGTCTCACCAACCCTGATTGGGTTCTCAATCAACTTGCGGCCAACGGTGTCATCGTCGCGGTATCGGCAGGGGATGAGGGTTCCGGGGGATGCATTTCCTCGGGGCAACCGCCCATCACGAACTACGGTAATGCCACGCTTGTCGCTCTCTCGACGATCGCCATAACTTCGGAGATTGCGACGCTGACGACATCGACTGCCCACAGCTTCAGCGTCAACCAGAACGTGTTCCTTGGGGGGATTGCGCCCAACCTCGACGGTATGTACCGGATTCTGTCGGTGCCCACCATGACGACCTTCACCGTGGGCATGGTCTATCCCAACTTGACGAGCACAACCATCACGGGCGCGCAGGCAGCAGTCAACTTCGGATCCCTGGTGCCGCAGTACCCGGCGAGTCACCCCACGGTCCTCGCCGTCGGGGGAACGCAGTGGAACCCGCAAACCCAATCACTCGCCAACGGCCTGGCCATCAACTACACCGCCGGGGCATCGGTGAGCAACAACGTGTGGTGGGACTCCAATCCCAATGCCAACTGCTCCAACCTGCCCAACTTCCCCCGCTCCGGTGGTGAGGCGACGGGTGGTGGTCAAAGCCCCACCTACGCGATGCCCTCTTATCAGCAGACCGTTGCCACCGCCAATTACCCGTCACTACCGGCCCGACGCATGATGCCCGACGTCGCGGGGCTTGCGGGCTGGCCCACCTACGCGATCGCCAACCCCGGGATCACCATCATCGGCGCGCAAGTGTCGTCCAATGTCGCCTCGCTCTATACCGCCGGCGCGCACGGCATCACCACCGGTGAACTCGTCACCGTGGCGTCACTTCCAGCCCCGTTCACGGCGCTCAACGTGACCAACGCCACCGTCACGGCCACGACGACAACGACCCTCTCCTACAACCTCACGGCCGCCAACATCTCCGCGGCCTACGTCACCGTGGGCAACGTGAATCAGTCCTGCGTGACCCCGTGCACCAACACCGCATTCCCCTGGTACCCGGTTGTCGGTACGAGTGCCGCAACGCCCCTCACCGCGATCGGCATCGCCAACGTCAACGCTGCCCTCACGGCACGTGGACTCTCCCGGATCACCAACGACGGTGGATCCATGGACATCCACTCGATCGTCTACTCATCCGCCAACTCCTCGGCCTTTCGGGATGTCACCGCTGGCAGCAACGACATTCACACCCTCGGCGGCTACGCAGCTCTCACCGGCTTCGACATGGCCACCGGCATGGGAGTCCCGAACTTCACCACCCTGGCCAACCTGCTCATCGCGCGCCTCAGCCCATCCGGAGGAGGCGGCGGTGGGAGTCCGGCACCCGAACCAACGCCAACTCCGACGCCGACTCCAACCGCAACTCCTGCGCCGGTCTCCACGACACCTGTGACATCGGGACCCAATCCCGTGATTCCTCGACCGACCGTGGAGAACCTCGGCGGGGGAGTCAAGGTCTCCCAAGGAAGCAACAGCGCACTCGTGCCACGCGCCGTCGCACCCGAACCGGCATCCTCGACCCGAGCGGACGCCCCGATCATCACTATCCCCACGGGCACGTGGCGTGTCCCGATCGTGCGCGTCCCGGGTGCATCACGTGACTTCGCCGCCCAGATCCGCATCCGCAATCAATGGGAGAGCCTCGGCGAAGTCACCTCGAACAAGGTCGGCAAGATCGCACTTCCGGCAATTCGCATGGCGAAGCCAGGCATCCACCCGATCCGCATACTCGACGCCCGCGGCCGCGCCTACTTCATCACGCTTCAGGCAGGCTGATCGATTCACGCTGGCCAAGACCCAGAGACACCACACCAGTACGCGGCCAGCCTGTCTCGTTCTAGACGACCCATCGACGTAGCTCTTGCCCCGCGGGGGATGTCGATAGCATTTGTTGTATGTCCTCGCGGTCTGATCTCCAGAAGCAATGTCAAGCCGTTGCGCGGGTCGCAGATGAGTTGGCCACACAATCCCGGGCCGTGCTAGTCAAGACATTGCGCCTGGACGAATCAGCCAGATCGAAGCAGGGTGAGACAGCGGCTGAAGCAGGGGGGAGCCAATCGGAAGTTTCTGGACTCTTGCGTTCTTGTGCGTGGGCACGTAAGGAGGCGGCGTGAACGATCTTGACGACGATCCCTCGGGAGGCAAGAACTTCAATTATTCGCTGTGGCTGAACGAGTTTACGAAGAAGCAGAACGGCCTCGCTAATCATCAGAGCCAGGCGAGTGATGATGGTCAGTTTCGAAAGAAATCTGCGGATTTAGCTGATCTAAGCGACAGTGAAGATGAAGATGGCGGGTACAACATCTTTAAGCTCATAAAGGGGAAGCAGCCCGAGGGAAAACTGCAGCGGTTTTTGCGCCCGCCGAGTGAACCTGCCAATCCTGAACGCGACGAGAACCACAGTGGATTCACCGCGGTCGGACGCGGAGGACGCCTCCTGAGTGACGATGGAGTCGGTGACAGCGCCACTGTCCCCGTTGGTCTTGGCTCCCAGTCAGCGCCAAGAAGGACACTGACCGATGTCAAGGGTGCGGATGTCCCGGAAGGTCAGATGCTGGACAGGATCAATGAACTTGATCCTGACCGCGGCAATGAGGACGGAGCGGCCGCTGCTCCGGGCCTTGATCCCAAGTACGTCAAGGAAGCGAAGCGGGGGGCATTGTCTCGTTTCTTCAGTCCCACTCTCCAGTCCAAGAAGGAGGAGCGCGGGTTTGGTGACAAGGTCAAGGGCTTCTTCTCCGGTCTAGGCAGCTTTGGTGTCTGGGCTCTGACCGGGCTTCAAACAGGTGCCATCGGGATGGGCTATCGCGCCAAGAAGAACTACCACCGGTGGCGACGAGGTTCGAATCAGCGAAAGGCGGAGCTTGCCACTCGTCAGAAAGATGACACCGCCGCCAGGCGGGCACAGATCAAGGTGCAGATGCATGACCATAAGGCATTTATGGCTCGGAAAGAGCAACTACGCATCGGGGAGCACTCCTCTGGTTATGACTGGCGCAAGCGTTTGGGTCATAGGTGGCTCACGCCGGCGGAATCCCAAGCGATAAGTGCACACGGCGGGCCCGGCGGAGACTGGCGTGACGCTCGGGATGCAATCGAGTCCGTGGATGATGAGAGGCGCCCTGGTGGACGTTTTAATCGCGAACAATTAGCCCGGACAAAGGAGGCACTCGCGAAGCAGAGGGAGTTGGCTAGGGCGCAGGCGCGTGGCGCATCCGCGGATCAGGTGGCACAACTGCAGGCCGAGTCACAGGCTGCGGTGGATCAAGCGGGGGTCGCCAACGCCGAAAACCCGGTGGTCAAGCGGGGTACCAATCGGCAGAATTCACGTCAGTCCAACATTCGTGGGGGCGACGCCGCGTTTGCCCTGGTTAATCAACAGATCGACAAGAATCCCCAAATGGAAGAAATCAAGGAAGAGGAGGAACAGTCCGAGCAGGAAGAGCCCCTCAAGGACACCGGCAATGCTCACCCGAGGTCGCAGTCGGAGGAATTGGACGAGGCATACGCGAAGGCGGGTCAAGGAGGCTACGACATCTTCGGTAGCGAGACCAGCCTTGAGGAAGACGAGTAATTGCATCAGCGAGGTGGCTTGTTTGGCCTCATGACTCGCGCCTGATGTGCTCTATGCGTCCCAGATCGAGCGGGTCTGGGCTGCCGGACCCGTAACCCATCACGATGACATGTGTCGAAAGGGATGGGCCTTGCAAGCGTCAAGTCCGACTGGGCTGCCTCGGGCTTTTTCGGAATTGGCGGCCACGATTCGCTGAGCATGCACGAACAGAGCATCACCACGTCTCCGCAGAATGAGCACACCTTCTGCTCATCGCCGCCCACTCTGGGAACCCTGGTCACACTTGTACGGTATTTCGAACCTCTGACAATCTCGCTGGGGATTTTCCCAAGCCTGGTCTCTCGCCTTGTGATCTTTGGGAAAGCACTTCGTGGATCTTGATAGTATTTGCTATATGTCGCCTCGAGCTGATCTCCTCAAGCGCCTGATGTCTGATGCGCGGGCCGCAGACGAGCTGCACTCTCGTTCACGGGCGCTATTGATCCGTGCCGTGCACGCGGGTGCGGCAGCCGGGTTGACGCAGCGGGAGATAGCGGCTGCCGTCGGTCGAAGCCAGCCGGAAGTCTCACGTCTCTTGCGTTTCCATGGGTCGTCAGAACGTGCCCGAGCCCTGTCAGCCCATCGGCGTACCGTCCTCGACATCATTCGGAACGTCGGCGGAAGAGGTACTCGAGTGTTTGGGAGCGTCGCGGTGGGTTTGGACACTGAAGCTTCGGACATCGACCTGCTCGTGGACTTCGATGAGGTACCGAGCTTGATGGCGCTCGCTCGATTGGAGCGGAAACTTTCGGCAGTTGTTGGGTATCCGGTGGAGGTCACTCCGGCCGGGAATATGCGCAAGAACCTGGCTGCCCAGGTGCGTGAGACGTCTGTGCCGCTGTGAGTCGGAGTGATCGCGAGCTGGTGGCAGATGCGCTTCAGCACATCGAAGCCCTGGGTCGACCGTAGCTAAGCCGAATCCACCCCGGCCACCCTGTCCACAGGCAATTGCTGGGCTCTATGCAACGGCGATGTGACTTCCTAGATTGATGATGTTGCGTTCCCGTGCGTGGCGTCTTCCTTCTTCGGATGTTCTCCGTGCTTCACCCACATCACGTGAGGTGAGGAGAAGGGAGGTGCCGGATGTGAGTGAAAGCGAAAGCGGCTCGGGTTTCCCGAGCCGCAAGCGCTTCCCACCAAGCACGGGGAGCGTAACACGGGTGCTGCGATCGATAGCAGTTTTTGTGCTGCAGATTGTGGCAGTTGCCGGGATCAGAAAGATCATCGATCTTCTGTTCCCGTAGTGACGGTGGCGGGGTCCTGCGACCCCGCCACTCCCGTTGTCCACAGGTGCTCGGATCTCTTTGTTGAGT